>JANMAM010000182.1:0-25353 GCA_031359795.1 Gemmatimonadaceae bacterium | reverse complement strand
AACGCCGCGTTCCAGCTCGACCAGCTCTCGATGATCATGGTCCTCGTGATCACCGGCGTGGGCACGCTGATCCACATCTTCAGCGTGGGATACATGCAGGATGATCCCGGGTACCCGCGCTACTTCGCGTACCTGAACCTGTTCGTCGCCTTCATGCTGGTACTGGTGCTCGGCGCGAGCTATCCGGTGCTGTTCGTCGGCTGGGAGGGTGTCGGGCTCTGCTCGTACCTGCTGATCGGGTTCTGGTTCTCCGAGAAGGCGAACGCCGACGCCGGCAAGAAGGCGTTCATCGTCAACCGCATTGGTGATTTCGGCCTGCTGATCGCGATGTTCCTGCTGTTCGCGAATCTCGGCACACTCGACTTCGTCGCGGTGAACGAGGGCGCGGTGAAGCTCGCGTTCGGCGGCGCGCTCGTCACGACGATCTGCCTCTTCATGTTTCTCGGCTGCGCCGGCAAGAGCGCGCAGATCCCGCTCTACATCTGGCTGCCCGACGCAATGGCCGGCCCGACGCCGGTCTCCGCGCTGATCCATGCGGCGACGATGGTGACGGCTGGCGTGTACCTCATCGCACGCAGCGCAGCGCTGTTCTCGATGTCGCCGCAGGCAAGCCTGACGGTGGCCGTCGTTGGCGCGGTGACGGCGATCTTCGCGGCGACGATCGGGCTGAAGCAGTGGGACATCAAGAAGGTGCTCGCGTATTCGACGGTTTCGCAGCTTGGCTACATGTTCGTCGGCGTCGGGGTCGGCGCCTACACGGCCGGCATGTTCCACCTCGTGACGCACGCGTTCTTCAAGGCGCTGCTCTTCCTCGGGTCGGGATCGGTGATCTTCGCGATACACCGGGCCTATCACCACACGAGGAACCACGACGACGCGCAGGACATGCGCAACATGGGGGGACTTCAGCGGTTCCTTCCGTGGACGTGCTTGCTGATGTGGATCGCGACAATCGCGATCTCGGGGATTCCGCCCTTCTCCGGTTTCTTCTCGAAGGATGAGATTCTCGGGTCGGTGTTCCTCCGGGCGCATGAGTCCACCCTCGCCGAGGCGCACTGGCTTGGTATTCCGGGCACGGCCGTGCTCTACGCCATCTACGCGTTAGGCCTGGCGGCCGCGCTGCTGACCGCCATCTACATGACGCGGATGATGCTCTACACGTTCCATGGCCCGAACCGCAGCGGAGACGAGGAGCGGAAGCATCTCGCCGAGGCGCCGGGGAGCATGACCGGTCCGCTCGTGATTCTCGGCGCCCTCAGCGCCTTCGGCGGCTGGCTCAACCTCCCCCACTTCCTCGGATTCGCGGGAAGGGAAGAGGCCCTCGGCCACTGGCTCGAGCCGGTCGTGGGCGAGAGCCAGCTTCGTGTCACGCTGGGCCGCGTTCCCGAGGCCGCTGGCAATACCGAAGCGTTGCTCGTCGGCGCGGCCGTCGCGATCGCGATCATCGGCATGCTGATCGCATTTGTGCGGCTCAAGCCAGCCCGGCTCGTCACGAAGGCGCAGTCGCCGGAGGAGCATGGCTTCGAGCGAGTGCTCGCCAACAAGTACTATGTCGACGAAGCGTACCACCGCGTCGTCGTCGAGCCGACGGTCGCCGTGTCGCGCGGGCTTCTCTGGCGCGGCATCGATCAGGGCATCATCGACGGCGTGCTCGTGAACGGCTCGGCCAAGCTCGCCCGCGCCGTCGGCGGCGTTGGATCATGGCTGCAGTCGGGCCAAGTCGGAACGTACGCGTGGGTGCTGGTGGTCGGTGTGCTCGCGGTTCTCGGCGCTTTCACCATTCGCTAATTCGATGCGCGAGCTACTCGACTCGGTTCACTACGACAGCTGGATCCTTCTCGCCCTGCTCGTCATCCCGACGATCGCGGCGATCGGGATCTGGGTGCATGGCGCCATGCTCGGGAACGACGCCGATGCGCTGGAGCGTGGCAGCGGGGCCGCGCGCCAGATCGCGCTGTGGGCGTTCATCGTCGAGTTCATCGTTTCGATCGGGCTCTGGTGGTCCTTCGACTCCAGCACGGCCGCGATGCAGGCGACGTTCGACCGGAGCTGGATTCCGACCTGGGGTGTCACCTTCGCGCTCGGCGTCGACGGCATCTCGTTGATGATGGTGCTGCTGACCACGTTCCTGATGCCGCTTGCGGTGCTCGGGAGCTGGACCAGCATCCGCATGAAGCGGCACAGCTACTACGCGCTGCTGCTGCTGCTCACGACCGGGATGCTCGGCGTCTTCGTCGCCCGCGACCTGTTCCTCTTCTACGTGATGTGGGAGATGATGCTCGTGCCGATGTACTTCATCATCGGCATCTGGGGCGGAGAGCGCCGCATCTACGCAAGCCTCAAGTTCTTCATCTACACGATGGTCGGGTCGCTGCTGATGCTCGTGGCGATCGTCTGGCTCGGACTGAAGGCCGGCGGCGCCGGTACCCCCAATTTCGCCTACGAGGCGATCCGGCTGATGGCGTCGAGTGGCGGGGTAGGGCGCGGCACGATGCTGTTCGGAGCGGTCGTGCCGGCGACGATGTTCATGTTCCTCGCCTTCGCGCTCGCGTTCGCCATCAAGGTCCCGATGTTCCCCTTCCACACCTGGCTGCCTGACGCGCACGTCGAAGCGCCGACGGCCGGGTCGGTGATCCTCGCCGGGATCATGCTGAAGATGGGGACCTACGGCTTCCTTCGCTTCTGCCTGCCGCTGTTCCCGGATGCCTCGATGCACCCGGTGGTGCGCAACACCTTCCTCGCGTTAGGCGTGGTCGGCGTGCTCTACGGCGCGCTCGTGGCGATGGTGCAGCCCGACTTCAAGAAACTCGTCGCCTATTCGTCGGTGAGCCATCTTGGCTTCGTCATGCTCGGGATCTTTGCGGCGACGACGCAGAGCATCCAGGGCGCCCTGATGATCATGATCAACCACGGCATCTCGACCGGCGCGCTGTTCCTGCTGATCGGGATGCTCTACGAGCGGCGCCACACCCGCGAGATCGCCGCGTACGGCGGAATCGCGCGAGTCGTTCCGCTGTTCGCGGCGATGCTGACCTTCGTTTCATTGAGCTCGATCGGGCTTCCCGGCACCAACGGGTTCGTCGGTGAGTTCCTCGTGCTCATCGGATCGTTCCAGACGACGCCATACCTCGCGACGCTGGCCACGGTCGGCGTGATCTTCGCCGCGGCGTACATGCTCTGGGCAATCCAGCGCATCCTCTTCAATTCGCTCGACAAGCCGGAGAACGAGCAAATCCCGGATCTGAACGCACGCGAGCTGGTGACGATGATCCCGTTGATCGCCGTCATCATCTGGCTCGGGGTCTATCCAGCGCCCGTTCTCCGCCGGATGGAGGCGTCGGCGCAGCAGCTCGTCGCCCAGGTTGGGGGCGCGACGGGCTCGAACGTCGCCGAAGGGGGCGGACGATGAACGGCGCACCGCTCAACCTGTCGATTCCCTCGCAGCTCAGCTTCGCGCTTCTTCCCGATCTGGTGCTGATGGGCGGGGCGATGCTCCTCCTCATCTGGGCCGCCTGGCGGCCGGAGTCGATCCGGCACCAGCGCGCGGTTGGAACGGCGGCGATCGCGCTGCTCGTCATAACGGCGGTGCTGATCGGCTGGTTCATGCTCCAGGGGGTGACAGCGAGCCCAGGTCCCGTCGCGGTCGATCGCTTCCGCTGGATCGCCGACCTCGTGCTCATCGTCGGGACGATCGCGACGATCGCACTGTCGATGGATTACAACGAGCGCGAGTTGATGGTCGCGCCGGAAGCGCACGTCCTGATCCTGCTCGCCACCTCCGGAATGATGCTGCTCGCCGGCGCGCGCGACCTGATGGTCGTGTTTCTCGGCATCGAGACGATGTCGGTCGCCGTCTACGTGCTCGCCGGCATGAATCGCCGCAGCCCGCGTGCCGCCGAGGGAGCGCTGAAGTACTTCCTGCTCGGGGCATTCTCGACCGCGTTCCTGCTTTACGGAATGGCGCTCGTGTATGGTGCAACCGGTGCGACCGACATCGGTGTCATCGGTGATCGCGTACTGCAGTACGGGTTGACCTCGAGCCCCCTGCTGATGATCGGCATCGCGCTGATGCTCGTCGGATTCGGCTTCAAGGTCGCTGCCGCGCCGTTCCACATGTGGGCGCCGGACGTCTACGAGGGAGCGCCGACACCGATCACGGCGTACATGGCCGCGTCGGTCAAGGCGGCGGCGTTCACCGCGTTCCTGCGGATCTGGTACGAGGCGTTCTCCCCGGTGTTCGTGCGGTGGCACAACTCGTTCTGGTGGCTCGCGGCGATCACGATGGTCGTCGGCAACGTCATCGCGCTGCGCCAGCGGAACGTCAAGCGGATGCTCGCCTACTCGAGCATCGCGCATGCCGGCTACCTCATGGTGGCCCTGACGGTGAACACCGCCGCCGGCGCAGAGTCGTTCCTGTTCTACGCGCTGATCTACACCATCGCCACCTTCGGCGCGTTCGGAGTGGTCGTCGCGCTCGGCGAGGCAGGGGAGCGCTCGCTCGCGATCGATGACTACGCGGGGCTCTGGACCGTGCGCCCGTGGCTGTCCGTCGCGATGGCGATCTTCATGCTTTCGCTGCTCGGGTTCCCGGTGTTCGGTGGCGCGGGGTTCTTCGCCAAGTGGTACGTCATCAAGGCCGCGCTGCAGGCGCCGAGCCCGCAAACCCGGCTCGTCGTCGTACTGGTGCTCACGAGCGTGGTGTCGGCGGGCTACTATCTCTACGTCGTGATGGTGATGTTCATGCGGCCGCGGTTGGCCGGGGCCCCCACGCCGGCGCGGGCTGGCGGCCTGACGCGATTCGTCGTCGCGTCCGCGGCAATACTGCTGATCGGGATCGGCTTCTTTCCAGAGCGACTTGTGAGGTTCACGCGCGGCAGCGCACCACTCACTGCGTCCCGCCTGACGTCGCCAGGCACGGCCGTTCCATTGCCTCCGCCGGCGCGCCAATGACTCCGCGGGGCCGCTGACGCGGCCCCGCGACGTTTCTGCCCTCGCCCCGTCCGTCGTCCGACTCTACCGCACCGCCTGCACTCGCAATGACCGTCTCAGCTGGAATCTTCCGACAGTACGACATTCGCGGGATCGTCGGGCAGGACCTGACGGGAGAGGCGGCGTACGCGGTCGGGGCGGCGTACGCCACGTATGTGCGCCATCGTGGAACGAGTGGAGCCGTCGTCGTCGGTCGCGATAATCGCCCGAGCGGGAAGCTGCTGCGGGACATGCTCGTTCGCGGACTCACCGAGCACGGGCTGCACGTCATCGACATCGGCGTGGTCCCGACACCGGTGGTGTACTGGGCGTTGCATCACCTGCAGGTCATTGGCGGAATCCAGATCACCGGCTCGCACAATCCGGCGGAGTACAACGGTTTCAAGCTCTGCCTCGGCACCCAGTCGATGCACGGGTCGCAGCTGCAGGAACTGTTCGCCATTCAACGGCGGGGGACGACCCCCGGGCTCACGGCAAGCGTTCGCGAGCAGGGGGGCATCATCGACCGCTACATCGATGACGTCGCTGGCCGCGTCGGGAAGATCCGTCGGCCGATCACCGCCGTCGTCGATTGCGGAAATGGGGCCGGCGCCCTCGTCGCGGAAAAGTTGTTTGCCCGCCTCGGCGTGAAGATCATCCCGCTCTTTTGCGAGAGCGACGGTACCTTTCCCAATCACCATCCCGATCCCACAGTCGAGAAGAATCTCGTCGACATCGTGGCCGCGGTGAAGGCGAATCGCGCCGACATTGGCATCGCCTTCGATGGCGACGCCGATCGCATCGGCGTGATCGATGACAACGGCGCGATCATCTGGGGCGATCACGTCCTGATTCTGTACGCGCGCGACGTCCTCGAGCGGACCGGCAGGGGCCAGGCGATCATCTTCGACGTGAAGTGCTCGCAGGCGCTTCCCGACGAGATCTCCAGGGCCGGCGGCACGCCGGTGATGTGGAAGACCGGGCATTCGCTGATCAAGGACAAGATGCGCGAACTGAATGCGCCGATTGCCGGCGAGATGTCGGGTCACATGTTCTTCGCCGAGGGCTTTTACGGCCACGACGACGCGATGTACGGTGCGGCTCGGCTGCTTGCGATCATCGACAGATCGGGTAAATCGGTCAGCGAGTTGCTGGGCGACGTACCGAAGTTCGTCTCGACACCGGAGCTGCGTGTCGACGTGCCCGAGTCGGAGAAGTTCGCGATCGTCGAGCGGGCCGTGCAACACTTCAGCGCGACGCGTGAAGTGAACGGCGTCGACGGCGCGCGCGTTCTCTTCGGCGACGGATGGGGCCTGATTCGCGCGTCGAACACGCAGCCAATCCTCGTGACGCGCTTCGAGGCGCGCACCCCCGAGCGCCTCCGCGAGATCCGCGACGAGATGGAAGGCTGGATCCGCTCGCAGGGCATCACGGTCTGAGGTGATGAGCTCGCGCCGCAGACTCGTCGTCGGCGTCGCGGTCATCGCGATCCTGCTGCTGCTCGGGCGAGCGTTTGCCGCGTCGATGCTCGACTATCAATGGTACGATGCGATCGGTGCGAGCTCGATCTGGCGGGCGCGCGCAGTGTCGATGCTCATTGCCGGCATCGTCACCGCGGCGCTCGGAACGCTGTTCGCGTTTGCAAATCTCCTCGCGGTGCGTGGATCTGTCGTCTCGCTCGTGCTGCCGCGGCGGGTGGCGAACCTCGAGATCGGGGAGGAAGTTCCGCCGCGCTACCTGCTTGCTGGAACGATTTTCCTTTCGGTGCTGCTCGGCGCGGCGCTCACCGAAGTCGGCTGGCAACCGGTCGCGCGATTCGTCTATGGCGATGCATTCGGTGAGACGGACCCCTACTTCCAGCGCGATCTCGGCTTCTTCGCGCACTGGCTGCCGCTCGAACGCGCGCTTTATCTCTGGTCGCTGCTCGCAACGCTGCTCGTCGCTGCCGTCGTCGTTTTCCTGTACGCGCTGACACCGAGCCTTCGCTGGGAACGTGGTACGCTCCGGGTCTCGCAGTACGTGCGCCGCCACCTCACGATGCTGGCGGCGACGCTGCTGATCCTGCTGGCGTGGAGCTACCGCCTCGACGCGTTCAGCCTGCTCGGCAACGGAAGCGGGCCGTTAGGCGAGTTCTCGTACGTCGACCATCGCGTGCTCGTCCCGGCGAACGTGCTCCTCTCGGTGCTGACGCTCGTCGGCGCGCTCGCGCTGCTCTGGACCGGCTGGTCGGGGCAGCTGCGCGCTGCGTTCGCGACGGTGAGCGCCCTCCTCCTGTTGTCGTTGGGACTTCATCAGCTCGCGCCGGCGCTCGCGCGGCGGTTCGCGGGGCAGCAGGATCCGGTCGTTCGCGAACGACCGTATCTCGCGACACGCGCCGCCTACACGCGACGCGCGTTCGCCCTCGAGCAGCTGGTGTCCGGCGCCGACAGCGCGATCGCCCGGAACGTGGCCCGTGCGACGCCGAGCTGGGACGACGCCGCCATCGTCCGCGCCGCCGCGCGGTCGCGCGGGGGCGAGGTGGTGCCGGTGATCGGATCTCGCGTTCTCGCGTCGGGCGAGTTGGGCGCGCTGGTCGTCGTCCGCGGCTCGGCGGCGGATGGCGGCGATTGGGGGGCACAGTACTTCTCGCTGTCGCGCGCGGATGACCGCGGCAGTCCGATCATGATCGACGCGCGCGGTGCGGTGACCACCGAGTGGCTCGGACTCGCTCCGGTACTCGTCGCCGACTCGGGCGATGGATACGCGATCGTTGCCGACAGCGCGCGGCGCATCGCGGGAGTGGACATTACTGGCGGGATCGGACGGCTCATCCCGGCGTGGGCCCTTCAGAATTTTCGCCTCGTCAGCGAGGACCTGCCGCACCCGACACCGCGGCTTCTCGTGCATCGCTCGGCCCGCCGGATCGTCGACGCCGTCGCGCCCCTTTTCGAGCAGGGATACGAGGTCACCCCGGCAATCGACGCGGACACGCTGCTCTGGATGATCGACCTCTACACCACGGCACCCGACTATCCGCTGAGCGCGCACGTTGTTCTCGATCGCGATGAGATGGCCTACCTGCGGCACGCCGCAACGGCGGTGGTGAACAGCGCGACCGGTCGCGTCAGGCTTGTCGCCGACTCGCTCGCCGTCGACAGCGACCCACTCACCCGTGGCTGGCGGCGCCGCTTTCCCGAACTCTTCGTGTCGCCCGCGCAGATCGGTCCGACGATCGCCGAACAGCTTCCCCCGCCGATTCGCTCAGCACGAGCGCAGCGTGAGGCATTCGCGATCGCCGGTACGGTGACCGAAGGGGTGTCCGAGCGACGAGCGCCCGCCAACGACGGTTCCGACAGTGCGTTCGCCGGATCGAGTCCGGCACGCTTCGCCAGCAGTGGTGGCGCCCTCGCCCTCGCGCTGCCCGTTCTTCGCGGGGAGGATCGCGTCGACGGCGTCATCGTCGTGCGCGGTGGTGCGGGACGCGGCTCGACATGGGTGCCCGACACGTCGAGTGTACGATGGGCGACATCGACCGATCGCCTCCGCGGCGCCGACACGACTGGCGCGGCGCAATCGCGCGATGCGCGCATCGCGCATGGGCCGGTGCGGGCCATCCCCGGCGTGCAGGGGCTGACGCTCGTGCAGTCGGCGTATCTCATCAGGGCGCAAACTCCGCCGACGCTCCTCGGTGTCGCCGTGCTCCGGGCGGATTCGCTCCGTACCGGACGCACCCTCCTCTCTGCATTTGGCGAGCTGCCAAGCGCGGTGACCTCACCTCCCACGCCGCTCGACCTGCGCATCGCCGCGAGTGCCCTCTACGACAGTCTGCGAGCCGACCAGCGACGTGGCGACTGGCGCGCGTACGGCGACCACTGGGAGTCGCTGGGGCGCCTCCTCGGCCGCCCGCCGCGCTGATCGCTCGGCTTGAATACCCTACCGGCACCGTCTAGCTTGCGCGGTCTCTCCCATGGCTGAACACCACCCTCGTCATACGGCCGTCATCGCTCTCGGCGGCAACGCGCTTTCGCCGGCGAAGCATTCGACCATCCACGACCAGTTCCGCCATACGCGTGAGGCCCTTGCGCCGATCGTCGACCTGGCGCTGGACGGGTGGAACGTCTGCCTCGTCCACGGCAACGGGCCCCAGGTTGGCGATGAGCTGCTACGGAACGAGATGGCGCGCCGCGAAGTGAGCCCGCTACCGCTCGGCGTCCTCGTCGCCGCGACGGCGGGGTGGATGGGTTACATGGTGCAGCAGTCGCTCGAAAATCTCCTCCGTCGCAACGGCAGCCGTCGCGACGTCGCGACCGTCATCACCCAGATTCACGTCGCGCCTGACGATCCCGCGCTGGAGAACCCGCAAAAGTTCATCGGCCACGAGATTCCCGCCGCGCGCGTCGCCGAGCTCGAGGGCGAGGGAAACGTCATCAAGCCGGATGGCCGAAAGCGCATGCGCCGTGTCGTCGGGAGCCCGGTGCCGCTACAGGTGCACGAGCTCGAGATCATCCGTCATCTCGTCGATCGCGGCACGATTGTCGTCGCCTGCGGCGGTGGCGGGGCGCCGATCTACTACGACAACAAGAAGCAGGGCTGGGAAGGAGTCGACGCGGTCATCGACAAGGACCTCGCGTCGGCGGTTCTGGCGCGCGATCTGAATGCGGAGCTGCTCGTGATCCTCACCGACGTCGACGCGATCTATGTCGACTGGGGGACACCGAACCAGCGGCCGCTCCGCACACTGAGCGTGACGGACGCTGAGCAGATGGACGCCGACAAGGCATTCGGAGAGGGCAGCATGGCGCCAAAGGTTCGCGCCGCAATAGACTTCGTGCGACGCACAGGCGGCCGCGCGGTGATCACCGAGCTGAGTCGCGGCCGTGAAGCGGTGCGCGGCGAGGCGGGAACGACAATTACAGCGGAGAGCGCGTGAACATCCACGAGTATCAGGCGAAGGAAATCTTCCGCGCCGAGGGAATTCCGATTCCGCCCGGCGAGATCGCAACGACAGCGGCTGAAGCGGAAGCCATCGCGAAAAAGCTTGGCGGCACGGTCGTGGTCAAGGCGCAGGTGCACGCGGGCGGCCGCGGGAAGGCCGGCGGCGTGAAGCTGGCGAAGACGCCCGAGGAAGCGAGAGCGGTCGCAGAAAAGATTCTCAAGCTGCGCATCAAGGACCTGCCGGTGCTCAAGGTCCTCGTCACTCCCGCAGCCGACATCGCGAGCGAAGCCTATGTCGGAATCATCGTCGATCGCGCGCGGAAGAAGGCGGTGTTCATGGTCAGCGCGGCCGGCGGCATCGACATTGAGGAGGTCGCCGCCAAGACTCCCGACAAGATCATGTACCTCCCGGTCGACGGCCGTTATGGTCTGATGGATTTCCAGGCGCAGCAGATGGGGTTCTTCCTCTACAAGGACCCGAAGCAGGCGCGCGCGGCCGCGAAGATCATGGGCCAACTCTACAAGGCCTTCATGAAGAGCGGCGCATCGCTGGCCGAGATCAATCCGCTCGTCGTCACGCCAGACGGTGAAGTGCTCGCGCTCGACGCGAAGATGGTGATCGACGACAACGAGCTCGATCGTCACCCCGAGCTGGCGCAGCTCCGCGACGAGAGCGCCGAGGAGCCGAGCGAGGTCATGGCGCGCAAGGCCAACCTCACCTTCATCAAGCTCGAGGGCAACGTCGGCTGCGTCGTCAACGGCGCTGGCCTGGCGATGGCGACGATGGACCTGGTGAAGTACTACGGCGGCGAGCCGGCGAACTTCCTCGACATCGGCGGCTCGTCGAATCCCGAGAAGGTCGTCAACGCCCTGAGGATCATAACGGCCGATCCGAGTGTGAAGGCGATTCTGTTCAACATCTTCGGCGGCATCACGCGTACCGACGACGTCGCCAACGGCATCGTGACCGCGACGAAACAGAATCCGCTCAAGGTACCGATCGTGATCCGGCTGACCGGCACCAACGAAGAGATCGCGATGAAGATCCTGACGGACAACGGCTTCTCCGCGTCGTCCGACATGGATGAAGCAGTCCAGAAGGCGGTGCAGCTCGCGACGGGAGGAAAGGCCGCGTGAGCATCTTCATCGACAAGAACACGACCGTCATCGTACAGGGGATCACCGGCCGCGACGGCTCGTTCCACGCGAAGCAGATGATCGAGTACGGCACGCGGATCGTCGCCGGTGTCACCCCTGGAAAAGGTGGACAGAAGTTCGAAGGCACGGTACCGATCTTCAACACGGTCGCCGAGGCGAGGAAGGCGACCAACGCGAACACGAGCGTCATCTACGTGCCGCCGCCGTACGCGGCCGACGCGATGCTCGAAGCCGCGGATGCGGGTGTGCAGTTCATCGTCGCGATCACCGAAGGCGTGCCGGTGCTCGACATGACGCGCGTCTATCCGTTCGTGAAGGAGAAGGGCGCACGCTTGCTCGGGCCGAACTGCCCCGGGCTGATCACTCCGGGTCAGAGCAAGGTCGGCATCATCCCCGGCCGCATCTGCACGCCGGGACCGGTCGGTGTCGTCAGTCGCTCGGGCACGCTCACCTACGAGATCGTCTACCAGCTCACCCGCGCCGGAATCGGCCAGACGACCTGCGTCGGCATCGGCGGCGACCCGATCAACGGCACGAACTTCATCGACTGCCTCGAGGCGTTCGAGAAGGATCCGGCCACGAAGGCGATCTGCATGATGGGTGAGATTGGCGGAACCGACGAGCAGGAAGCGGCGGCGTTCGTCAAGCAGCACATGAAAAAGCCCGTCGTCGGGTTTATCGCCGGACAGACGGCGCCGCCGGGCCGGCGGATGGGTCACGCCGGCGCGATCATCTCGGGGTCATCGGGCACCGCCGCCGAGAAGCTCGAGGCGTTCGCCGCGGCCGGAATGGGCATCGCCAAGCGCCCACTCGATTTCGTCGAGCTGATCAAGGCCCGGCTCAAGTGACCAGCCCGGCGCGTTAGGCCTGACGACACCGTGCGACTCTCCGACTACATCGTCCCGTCGCGGACGGTCGTCCCGCTCGAGGCGGCAGGCCTCCCCGAGGCGGCGCGGGCGCTCTTCGACTGCCTCGTCGCGTCGGGCGGGGTGCAGAACGCCGAGGCGCTGTTCGAGCGCGTCGAGTCGGAGCGGCCGGAAGACATCGTCGCGATGGGCGATCGCGCCTTTCTGCTGCACTACCGGACCGACGCCGTGCGCGAGATCGGCGTCGCGATCGGCACCGCGCGCACGCCGATCTGCCGCGAGCTGGGGGACGGCGACGAGCAGTGCGCCCACATCGTGTTGCTCGTCGCGGCGCCACCGCGGATGGCCGGCCGCTACCTCCAGCTCGTCGGCGCGCTTGCCCGGCTGCTCTCGAAGCCCGACACGGTCGATGCCGTGCTGGCGGCGCCGAACGGCGCGGCACTGGCCGGACTCCCCGCGTTCCGCGATAGCGAGCTACCTGAGCAACTGCTCGTTCGCGACATCATGACCGAGCGCCCGCGATCGACGACGGCGGAGATGGTCGCGAAGGATGCGGCGCGCGAGATGGTCCGCTGGCGGCTCGGCGCACTTCCGGTGGTCGACGCCGAGATGCGCGTGATCGGAATCCTCAGCGAGCGCGACCTGCTCCGCAGTCTCCTGACCAACTATCTTGGGGACACCGGCTCGGCGAAAACGCCGATCCCGACGGGACGGACCGTGCGCGACGTGATGAACCGGCAGGTGCTCTGCGTGTCGGCGGAGCAGCCGCTCGCTGAAGTGGCGGCGCTGATGGCAAACAAGGATGTCGACCGCGTGCCGGTGGTGCGCGACGGGAAGCTGGTCGGGTTCCTCACCCGCGGCGACATCGTACGCAAACTCATAGGATCCTGATCATGGCAGGCAATAGAACGTTGGCAATCGTGAAGCCGGACGCGTTCGGCTCGGGCAAGGCGGGAAAGATCCTTGCCCACATCGAAGGCGCCGGTTTCAGGATCGTCGCCGCGCGGGTGACCCACCTCAGCGACGCGGAAGCAGGGGAGTTTTACGCCGTCCACAAGGAGCGCCCGTTCTTCGGGTCGCTCACGAAGTTCATGACGTCCGGCCCCTGCATGCCGGTCGTGCTCGAGAAGGGCGACGCGGTCGCGTCCTTCCGGAAGACCATCGGCGCCACCGATCCCGCCGAGGCCGAGGCCAACACCATCCGCAAGCTTTTTGCGGAGAGCAAGGAACGAAACGCGATTCACGCGTCGGACTCCGACGAGAATGCGTTCCGCGAAGCCCGGTTCTTCTTCAGCGACACGGAGCTGATCCGCGCGCGCTAGGCTGCGCCGGCCGGACGGTGCGCGGAGGCGGGTCGGCAGCTGGACTAAACTCCGGCATGGTCGTGACTTGCACCTCCCGCCCTGTCGGGGTAAATTCATCGGCTATGCTTTCCTTCGACCTTCGTTCGCTCGAGAGCCAACCGGTCCAGGTTTCCGGCGCCCTCGCCCCGGATGATCCGGTCTGGCAGGAAGGCGACCCGCAGCCCGCCGGCCCGATCGAAGTGACGGGTCGTTTGTCCCAGGCAGGACCGGGAAAGTTCTACTTTCACGGCGACCTGACGGGAGCGATGAACTCCGAGTGCCGGCGCTGTCTCACCGACGTCGGTGAGAGCGTCGACGGCGAAATGCATCTCATTTTCGCCGAACAGGATGATCCGGATGCGGCTGATGATCCGGACATGTATCTGATCGAAGAACGCGCGGCAGAGCTCGATCTTCGCCCGGCGCTCAGGGAGCAGTGGCTACTCTTTGCGCCGAGATTCTCACTCTGCTCCGAGAGCTGCAAGGGCCTCTGCCCGACATGCGGTACCGATCGTAACGTCAACAGCTGCGACTGCGCAGCGCATGCCGACAGCCGCTGGGACGCGCTGCGCGCTGCGAAGAGCGGTCACCAGAAGTAGTTCGCATTACCTCCACGAGACTCGACTCCAATGGCAGTTCCGAAAAGACGTACCTCGAAGCGGAAGAAGCGCGCGCGTAACACGCACAAGAAGGCGGCGGCGATCGCGATCCAGAAGTGCCCGCGCTGCTCGGCGATGAAGCGTCCTCACCATGTGTGTGAGGAGTGCGGCTTCTACGCCGGCGAGCAGCGGATCGAAGCCGCGGAAGCGTAAAGTTGGCGCGTATCGCGTTGGACGCGATGGGGGGCGATCTTGCGCCCGAGGCCCCCGTCGCAGGCGCGCTCCAGGCGTTGCTGGAGCTCGGTCCGACGCACACGATCCAGCTTGTCGGCCGCACGCAGGTCGTCGAGTCGACGCTGGCGCATCTGCTCGCTGGCGCGCTCGCCGCCGCGGTGCCGCATCGCGGCCGCATCGAGATCGTCGATGCGCCTGACGTCATCGGGATGACCGACAAGGCGACGGTCGTCCGCAAGAAGCCGAATAGCTCGATGGCCGTTGGCCTCAAGCTCCAGGTCGATGGCAAGTCCGATGGCTTCGTTTCCGCCGGCAACACCGGCGCGCAGATGGCCGGCTCGTTCTTCATCCTCGGGCTGCATCAGGGGATGACCCGGCCGGCCATTTCCACGATGTTTCCGACCGCCGGGCAGCCGATCGTCGTCCTCGATTCAGGCGCGAACGTCGATTGCACCGCCACCGAGCTCGTGCAGTTCGCGCGCCTCGGCGCGGTGTATGCCGAATCCGTGCTCGGGCGCGCCAATCCCTCGATCGGCCTGCTCAGCATCGGCGAGGAAGCGGAGAAGGGGAACGCCGTGGTCAAGGAAGCGAACGCGTTGCTCGCGGCCAGCGGACTGAATTTTCAGGGCAACGTCGAAGGACGAGACATCCCGCGTGGCTCGAGCGATCGCGGCCCGATCGACGTCGTCGTCTGCGACGGGTTTGTCGGCAACGTCCTCGTCAAGTTTTACGAGGCAGTCACACCGACGCTCATGAAGATGTTGCGCGGGGTCGTCGAGCTCGACGCCGAGACGGCCGCGCGCGCTTTTGGATCGCTCGATTACTCCGAGCACGGTGGGGCGCCGCTTCTCGGCGTGAAGGGCGTCAGCATCATCGCCCACGGTCGTTCCGACGCGCGCGCGATCAAGAACGCGATCAAGGTGGCGGTGCAGGCCGCCGAGTCGGGAATGAACGCGACGATCGGCCGCCGGCTCGCCGAGAGTGAAGGGGTGGAAGCGTGAAGCGTCCCATCGCGTACATCGCCGGCACTGGACGCGGGATACCGGCGCACGTGATGACCAACTACGACTTCGCCGCGATCGGGATCGAGACTTCCCACGAGTGGATCGTGGAGCGCTCGGGGATTCACGAGCGCCACATCGCCAGGACCGAGACGTGCTGCTCGATGGGCTCCGAGGCCGCACGTCAGGCGATGCTCAGTGCCGGCGTGAACGCCGGGGAGATCGACACCATCATCGTCAGCACCGCCACGCCCGATCGCCTCCTCCCTGCGACTGCTGTCGACATTCAGGCCGAGCTCGGCGCTTCACGCGCCGCCGCCTTCGACATTTCGGCCGCATGCTCGGGATGGCTCTACGCCCTGACCGTCGCCGAAGGGATGATGATGTCGGGGGTTGGCGAGACGATTCTCGTGATCGCCGCGGAGAAGATGAGCGCGATCACCGACTGGACCGACCGCTCGACCTGCGTGCTTTTCGGCGATGGCGCGGGCGCAGTCGTGCTCAAGCGCTCGCAGGGAAAGCATGCCGGCCACGGAATCCTCTCCGCCTACATGCGCAGTGACGGAACACTCGCCGACCTCCTCTACCGGCCTAACGGTGGAGCGACGACGCCGTTCTCGGCTGAGGTGCTGGCCGATCGTTCGCACTACGTGAAGATGTCGGGACGTGAAGTGTTCAAGCACGCGGTCCGCTCGATGGCCGATGCCTGCGACCGCGCCCTCGACGGCGCGAAGCTGACCGGGAATGACATCGACCTGCTCATCCCGCATCAGGCGAATGTCCGGATCATCGAGGCGACGGCGAAGCACGCCAACATCTCGATGGACAAGGTCTACGTGAACGTCGACCGTTATGGCAACACGTCGTCCGCCTCGATCCCGATCGCGCTCGACGAGGTCGTCCGCGCCGGCCGGGTCGGCGAAGGCTCACGGATCATGATGGTCGCGTTCGGCGCCGGCTTCACCTGGGCGTCGATGATCGTTCGGCTCTAGCGCACCGCCCATGGACATCGTGCTGCTCTTTCCCGGCCAGGGTTCACAGAAGCCGGGGATGGCGAAGGATCTGGCCGAGGCGCACCCCGCGGCCGGCGAGCTGCTGCGGGGGATCGACCGCACGTTAGGCATTCCGCTGTCGACCCTCTGCTTCGAGGGCCCGGCCGACGAGCTCACCTGGACCCACAACGCGCAACCGGCGCTCCTCGCCCATGGACTCGCCGTCTGGGCGGTGGTCCGCGACGGGATCGCTCCGCACGTCCGTGCCGCGGCCGGCCACTCGCTCGGCGAGTTCACCGCATACGCGGCGGCCGGGGCACTCTCGCCTCCCGCCGCGGCAAAGCTGGTCAGGCGCCGCGGTGAGTTGATGCGCGAAGCAGGGAAGACCCGCCCGGGCGCGATGGCGGCGATCATCGGCATGCTGACCACGCCAATCGAAGCGCTCTGCGAGCGCGCCTCGCGCGAAGCCGGAACCGTCGTCCCGGCAAACTACAACTCCCCGGAACAGGTCGTCGTCTCCGGTGAGGTCGCGGGTGTCGACCGCGCCATGGAGCTGACGAAGGAAGCGGGTGCGAAGCGCGTCGTGAAGCTGCAGGTCAGCGGTGCCTTTCATTCGCCGCTCATGGAGTATGCCCAGCCCGGGCTCGGCGAGGCCCTCGTTGCCGCGGCGATGCGCGCCCCGGTTTTCCCGGTCGTGTCGAACGTGACGGCTCGTCCGGTCACCCAGGCGTCGGAAGCGCAGTCGCTCCTGCTGCGGCAGCTCACGTCCCCTGTCCGCTGGACCGATGTCGTCGGCTATCTGGCCGCGCAGTATCCCGGCGCGCTGTTCGTGGAGATGGGCCCCGGGAGTGTGCTCACGGGACTCATGAAACGCATCGCCCCCGCCGTCGCGACGATGGCTTGTGGTACGGCCGCCGAAGTCGACCAGCTTCTCGCCAAGGTGTCCTGATGCTCCAGATCGACCTGACCGGACGCGTTGCGCTGGTCACCGGAAGCACCCGCGGCATCGGTCGCGCCATCGCGACCACGCTCGCGGGCGCCGGCGCCCGTGTTGCCGTTGTCGGCCGCGACCGCGCCCGCGCCGAGGAAACCGCGAGCCAGATCGGCGCCGAGGCGCGTGGCTTCTCCTGTGACGTCGCGGACACCGCGTCCGTTGCCGCGCTCGTTGACGAAGTGGAGAAGGCCTTTGGCTCGCTCGACATCCTCGTCAACAACGCCGGGCTGACGCGCGACAACCTGCTGATGCGCATCAAGGACGCCGACTGGGACGCGGTGCTCGACGCGAACCTCCGCGGTGCCTTCGCCTCCATCCGCGCCGCATCCCGCGGCATGATGAAGCGTCGCTGGGGACGGATCATCAACATCGCCAGCATCGTCGGCATCACCGGCAACAAGGGGCAGGCGAACTACGCGGCGAGCAAGGCCGGCCTGATCGCACTGTCCAAGTCGGTCGCGAAGGAGCTGGGGTCGCGGAACATCCTCTGCAATGCGGTGGCGCCCGGGTTCATCGACACCGACATGACGGCCGCGATGACCCCCGAGGCACGAGCCGTGATGACGGCGCAGATTCCACTCGAGCGCCTCGGCAAGCCGGAGGACATCGCCGGCATGGTGGCCTTCCTCGCGTCGGAGCACGCCGCCTACATCACGGGGCAGGTGTTCGTGGTGGACGGCGGAATGGTCACGTAGCTCGCGACCCGTAACGCTTGCCGCCACGACTGATTACCTTTCTTCTCTTCACCCTCTTTCAAACATCACACGAGGACGAGCGCAAATGGCGAACGCGGATAAGGTCAGAGACATCATCGAAAAGGAGCTCGGCGTTGAGCGCGAGAAGCTCACCGACAACGCGAGCTTCATCGAAGATCTCGGCGCTGACAGCCTCGACATCGTCGAGCTCGTGATGGAATTCGAGAAGGAATTCAACATCGACATTCCTGACGAGGACGCGGAGAAGCTTCGCACCGTCGGCGACGCAGTCGGCTATTTGAATCAGAAGGTGAGCGCGTAGATGCAGCGACGGGTCGTCGTCACCGGATTGGGTGTCGTCTCGCCAGTCGGGAACGATGTGGCGACGACCTGGCAGTCCCTCCTCGAGGGCAAGTCGGGGGGTGCGCCGATCACCAAGTTCAATCCGGAGAAGTTTCCGGTAAAATTCGCCTGTGAGCTGAAAGCCTTCGACCCGCTCCAGTTCATGGAGCGCAAGGAGGCGAAGCGCGCCGACCCGTACGCGCAGTATGCGATCGCCGCGTCCGTACAGGCGATGCGCGACGCCGGTCTCGAAGTGGGTAACAGCGTCGACGCCAATCGCCTCGGCGTCATCGTCGGCAGCGGCATCGGCGGACTGTCGAGCTTCGAGGAGCAGCACGACGTCTATCGCGAGCGCGGTCCCTCGAAGATCTCGCCCTTCTTCATCCCGATGTTCATCGCCGACATCGCGGCCGGCCTGGTATCGATGCGCTTCGGCGCGAAGGGCCCGAACTACGCAACGGTCTCGGCCTGTTCGACCAGCGCTCACGCCATCGGCGATGCGTTCCGGCTGATCAAGTACGGCGACGCCGAAGTGATCATCACCGGCGGCGCTGAAGCGACCGTCACGCCGATGGCGATTGGTGGCTTCGCGAACATGGGTGCGCTCTCCACCCGCAACGATTCGCCGGCGACCGCCTCGCGCCCATTCGACGCTACCCGCGACGGATTCGTCATGGGAGAGGGCGCCGCCATCGTGATTCTCGAGGAGCTCGGCCACGCGGTGAAGCGCGGCGCACGCATCTACGCCGAGATGGCGGGCTACGGTGCGACGGGCGACGCGTTTCACCTCACGGGCCAGCCGGACGAGCATGAGGGGCTGCAGCGGGCGATGCGCCGCGCCATGGAAGACGGTGGACTCCGCCCCGAGGACATCGACTATGTCAATGCCCACGGCACCTCGACGCCGCTCAATGACGTCAACGAGGCGAAGGCGATCGCGCGCGTGTTCGGTCCGGCCGCATCGCGCCTGAACGTCTCGTCGACCAAGTCGGCGACCGGCCACATGCTCGGTGCGGCAGGGGGAGTCGAGCTTATCGCGTCGACGCTCGCGATCCGCGACCAGGTCGTTCCGCCGACGATCAACTACACGACGCCCGACACCGAGTGCCCGCCGCTGAATTTCACGCCGAACACCGCCCAGAAGCGCGAGGTCCGCGCCTGCGTCAGCAACAGCGCCGGCTTCGGCGGTCATAACGTTTCGCTCGCGATCAAGCGCTTCGCGGAGTGAGAACCGCGCGGTGAGCCCGATGGACAGCGGCTCATCCAGTCCGACTCCTCGAGCGGCTTCGCGCACCGGCATCGGCTACGACTCGCACCGGTTTGCCGCCGGTGGCCCGATCATCCTCGGTGGCGTGCGAATCCCGTCCGAGGTGCGCCTGGTTGGCCACTCCGACGGCGATGCGATCGCCCACGCGGTCACCGACGCGGTCCTCGGCGCTGTTGCGGCCGGCGACATCGGCGAGATGTTCGCCGACACCGACCCGGCCAACCGCGGCCGCGATTCGATCGAGATGCTTCGCGCCGCGGTCGAACGGGTGCGCCGGCGCGGCTGGGTCGTGGGAAACGTGGACGTCACCGTCATCGCCGAGCGACCGAAGATCGGCCCGCACCGCGACGCCATTCGCGCGGCGCTGAGTGCCGCGCTCGCCGTTAGTGCGGATGATGTCTCGGTGAAAGGGAAGACCAACGAGCACATGGGCTTCGTCGGGCGGGAAGAAGGGCTGGCGTGCATTGCGATCGCCACGCTCGTCGCAATCGCCGGGGGCTGACGTGCAGGGAGTACTCGACTGGCTCACGGCGCTTCCACCCGCCGTGCTTTACGTGGTGCTCGGCGTCGTTTCGGCGATCGAGAATGTCTTCCCGCCGATCCCCGCCGACACGGTCGTTGCGTTTGGCGCGTTCCTCGCCGCGCGCGGCCACGCCACCCTCGCTGGCGCGTTTCTCGCAACGTTAGGCGGCAACCTCGCCGGCGCGATGGGGATGTACGCCGCCGGGCGGCATTTCGGCGCGGAGCGTCTCCAGCGGCGCCTCGCGGCCGGAGGGTCGGCCAGGCGCCTCGAAAAATTCTACGGGCGCTACGGCGCCCTGGCGCTGTTCGTGAGCCGATTTCTACCGGGAGTACGCGCGCTCGTTCCACCCTTCGCCGGCGCACTCCGGCTTCCCGCCTGGCGGGTACTGCTCATTCTCGGCACCGCGTCAGCGATCTGGTACGGATTGATCACCGTGCTCGCCTACCGCGTCGGAGCCGACTGGGAGACGCTCCAGGCGAAGATGCGCGAGTGGCAGCACGTCCTGCTCATTGGCGCACTGATCGTCGCGCTGATTGGCGTTGGGGCCTGGCTGATCGTTCGCCGCCGGAAGCCTCGGTGATGGCGAGCGAACAGGAAGACGCGCAGCGCGCCGCCGATGCGGAAGCTGCCGGCCGCGCATTTCTCCTCGAGCAATTCAGCGATTTCATCAATCTCGAGAAGGGCGTGTCACCGCGTACCGACGAAGCCTACGGCCGCGACATCACTCGTTTTGCGCAGTACTGTCGCGCGAAGGGCGCCGCCGGTCCGACCGGCGTGACGGCCAAGCTCGTGCGCGAATATGTCTACCATCTGAAGGATCTCGGGCTCGCGCCGGCGTCGATTCGGCGCAACGTCTCCGCCGTCCGCAGCTATTTCAAGTTCCTCGTCGGCGAAGGCCATGTCGTGCGCGACCCGAGTGATCGACTCGAGACTCCGAAGCGGTGGCGCACGCTTCCCGACGTGCTGAGCGTCGAAGAGGTCGAACGGCTGCTCGCCGCGCCGGCGATCGAGGAGCCGATGGTATTCCGCGATCGCGCGATGCTCGAGCTGGCGTACGGCGCAGGACTGCGCGTCTCCGAGTGGATCACCCTCGGGCTCCGCGACGTGCTGTTCGACGACATGCTCATCCGGGTGTTCGGCAAGGGCGGCAAGGAACGGCTGGTCCCGATCGGGCGCAAGGCGGTCGGTGCAGTCGCACTGTACATGCGCGAGCTTCGGCCGCGGTTGGAGCGCGGCGAAGGGAAGGGTACGCTCTTCCTCAATGCCAGGGGCGAACCGCTCAGTCGCATGGGCGCGTGGAAGATCCTGCGGCGCCACGTGACGACGGCGGGGTTGGCGAAGCGCGTCACGCCCCATACGCTTCGACATTCGTTCGCGACTCACCTGCTGGAAAACGGGGCCGACCTGCGCGCGGTGCAGGAGATGCTCGGCCACGCCGATATTTCCACGACCCAGATCTACACGCATGTCGATCGCGAGTACCTTCGCACGGTGCACAAGAAGTTCCACCCGCGGGGCTGATCGCGTCCGCCCGACATGAAGCGCCCCACATGATACTGGTCATCGACAACTACGACTCCTTCACGTACAACCTCGTGCAATACCTCGGCGAGCTTGGTGCGACGGTCGTGGTTCGGCGGAACGACGAGATCACGGTCGAGGAAGTCGGCGCGCTCGCGCCGTCGGCGCTCGTGCTGTCGCCAGGCCCGTGTACGCCGGCCGAGGCAGGCATCACCGTCCCGGTCATCCGGCGCTGGGGCGCCTCGATCCCGATGCTCGGTGTCTGCCTGGGTCATCAGGCAATCGGCGAGGCGTTCGGAGGCAGGGTCGTCCGTGCGGATCGCGTCATGCATGGGAAGACGTCGCTCGTCGCTCACGACGGGACCGGAATATTCTCCGGACTGCCAACCCCGTTCCAAGTGATGCGCTACCACTCCCTGGTCATCGAGCCGTCGTCCCTGCCCGCGTCGCTTCTGGTCACTGCGCACGCGGTGGATTCCCCTGACGAGATTCACGCCGTGCGCCATGTCGAGCATCCGGTATTCGGCGTCCAGTTCCACCCCGAGTCGATCATGACCCAGCATGGCAAACAAATCCTCGCGAATTTTCTCGAGGTGACCCGATGACGTTGCGGCCGGCTCGCCTGCTGGCGCGGGTGGTTGCCCTGTGCGCCCTCGTTGCCGGGGCCGCCACGACCGCGCATTCACAGAACGTCGTCATCCGCGATCTCGGGCCGGGCCGCGCTGGCCGTTGGCTGCGCAGCGCGCTCGCCGGTCCACACGTGATCATCCGCGCCGACAGCGCGCACCCGGCGCGCCTCGCCCGCGACACGACCTACGACCGGACCGTGATCGTGATCGGTGGCCCGGCCGAGGTGGCGAGCACGGTGCGGGGCGACGTGATCGTGGTTGGCGGAGACCTGTTCCTCCATCCCGGGGTGGACATCTCCAGCCGCGCAGTCGCCATCGGCGGCGGCGTCTACACGACGGCGCTCGGCATCGTCCGAGGAGGGACGTACCCGTTCCGGGAATTCACCTACCGCGTCGTCGTGCTGCCTGACGGTACCCTCGCCCTCGACTACGAGCTGACCGAAGTGCGCGATACCCGGGTGGTCACGCTCCCCGGCTTCTTCGGCGTGCGGATCCCGACCTACGACCGGACCAATGGCGTATCGCTTCCATTCGGCCCCACGCTCGCCATCGATACGGCGCGCTATGAGCTCGACCTGCTCGCCGTCTATCGGTCGCAGCTCGGGGACGTCGATCCACAGGCCGAGCTGCGGGGAACGATCGGGCGTCGCCTAACGGTCACCGCGCGCGCCGGCCGCTACACGGAAACCAACGAGCGCTGGATCTACGGCGACATCGCCAATTCCTTCACCACCCTCGGGTTTGGCAGCGATGCGCGCAACTATTACCGCGCTGACCGCGCGGACGCCCGCGGTGCCTACACCCTCGAGGGCGAGTTGGCACGGGTCACGATGAGCGCCGGCGGTCTCGCCGAGCGCGCGCGGTCGGCGCGGCCTGACACCGGGGCTGTCGGCGGACCCTGGAGCCTGTTCGGCCGGCGTGATCTGAAAAAGATGCTCCGGCCCAATCCGCGGATCCTTCCCGGAACGATCACCTCCGCACTCGCCGGGGTGTCGGTGGAATGGGCCGATCAGGGGATGACCGCCACCGCGTCCGCGGACGTCGAGGTACCGTTCTCGACCCCGGGGGACGCCCGGTTCGTGCAGACCACGGTCGACGCGCTGGTCGGGTTCCCGACCTTCGGCACGCAGAGAGTCGAGATCGAGTCACACGCCCTCGTCACTGCCGGGGACACCGCACCGCCGCAGCGCTACTCGTACCTGGGCGGGGCCGGCACGCTACCCACCTTCGACCTGCTCGAATTCGGGGGCGATCAGTTGCTGTTCGCCGAGGGCCGGTACATCATCCCCGTCGACCGGATCCGGATCCGATATCTCGGGTCTCCCACCTTCACGGCCCGCTACATCGTCGGCGGCGCCGGGGTCGGAAAGCTTCCCTCGCTCGAGCAGAACGTCGGCGCCCGCGTCGCGATCAGCCTGATTCGCGTCGACTATCTCGTCGACCCATCGTCGAGGAAGTCAGTCTTCTCGCTCGGACTCTCGCTGTTCAGATAGCCCGTACGCCGGGGGTCGGAGCGAGCCTCCGGCCCCCGGGCGGCGAGAGAGCCACTCGTCGCGGATTGATTGCTCCGATCCGCAGCGATGCCGCAAATAGCGTTTGCGCCGGGCGGAACTCTGACGTATATTCGCTGGCGTGAAATTTGCGTCCGCGCGTCGCTCCGCTCACCGCCGTTTCCGCCCCCTGGGCCGATGATGCTCGCCGTCATCCCCGCCCGGCTCGGTGCGACTCGTCTCCCTCGAAAGCCGCTTCGCGACCTCGCCGGAAAGGCGCTCATCGTTCGCGTCTGGGAGCGCGTACAGGCGATGAACGTCGCTGACCGGTGCGTTG
Organism: Gemmatimonadaceae bacterium; assembly: GCA_031359795.1. Taxonomy (GTDB): domain Bacteria; phylum Gemmatimonadota; class Gemmatimonadetes; order Gemmatimonadales; family Gemmatimonadaceae; genus JABFXC01. The sequence continues at coordinate 1,480 of JANMAM010000182.1, read as the reverse complement.
TCGCCACCGATAGCCCCGAAGTCGCGAGCGCGGTCGAGGCAGCCGGCGCGGAATGCGTGATCACCCGGACCACCCACCCCTCCGGCACCGATCGCGTCGCCGAAGTCGTCGCGCTCGCCGAGTTCCGGGACTACGAGTCGGTGGTGAACGTACAGGGTGACGAGCCGTTCGTGCAGCGCGAAGCGGTGCTCGGCGCCGCCGAAATGGTCTCGAGCGGGCGATTCGCCCTCGGCACCGCGGCCGCGTGCGCCGACGTCGCCGTGCTCCGGCAGCCCCATGTGGTGAAGGTCGTCACCGCCGACGATGGGCGCGCCCTCTACTTTTCCCGCGCGAGCGTACCGTTCATTCGCGACGAGAGCGATCTCGCGCTCGCCCGTACGCTGGTACGCCAGCATATCGGCGTTTACGCTTACACGCGGGACGCGCTCGCTCGGTGGGTCCGCCTGCCGCAGCACCCGCTCGAGCAGGTGGAGCGCCTCGAGCAGCTCCGGCCGCTCGCCGCGGGAATCGCGATGGGCGTAGCGATCGTCGCCGTGGCTCCACGCGGCGGGATCGACACGGAAGACGATCTGGCGCGCGCCACCGCGCACTGGGAAGACTTTTCACGGGGACGACACTGATGGACACGCTGGCCAAGCAGACCACCAAGTTCATCTTCGTGACCGGCGGCGTGGTCTCGTCGCTCGGCAAGGGAATCGCCGCTGCATCGTTAGGCAGGCTGCTCGTCGAGCGCGGCCTCCGGGTGACGATGATGAAGTTCGACCCGTACCTCAACGTCGACCCCGGTACGATGTCGCCGTTCCAGCATGGCGAGGTCTTCGTCACCGACGACGGCGCGGAAACGGATCTCGACCTCGGACACTACGAGCGATTCCTCGACCGCGCCCTCTCGCAGTCGAACAACGTGACGACCGGGCGGATCTACCTCAACGTCATCACCAAGGAACGCCGCGGCGAATATCTCGGCTCGACCGTGCAGGTGATTCCGCACATCACCGACGAGATCAAGGCCGCGATGAAGCGGATCGCCCCCGACAATGACGTCGTCATCATCGAGATCGGGGGCACGGTCGGCGACATCGAATCACTCCCGTTCCTCGAGGCGATTCGCCAGTTCCGCCAGGAGATCGGCCGCGAGAACGCGGTCTTCGTCCACCTCACCCTCGTGCCCTACATCGCCGCCGCCGGCGAGGTGAAGACGAAGCCGACCCAGCACTCCGTTCGCGAGCTGATGGAGATCGGAATCCAGCCCGACATCCTCATTTGCCGCACCGAGCGGCCGCTCACCGAAGACGTGAAGCGAAAGATCGCGCTCTTCTGCAACGTCGATTTCGGCGCTGTGATCGAGAGCCGCGACGTTCCGACGATCTATGAGATTCCGCTCTCGTTCGCCGAGCAGGGACTCGACAACTGGATCGTCGAGCGGCTGCGGCTTGGCGGAAAGCCCGCCGACATCACGAACTGGAAGTCGATGGTGCAG
>JANMAM010000062.1:0-19416 GCA_031359795.1 Gemmatimonadaceae bacterium | reverse complement strand
TGGCTGCAGCTGTTGATGAACACCAACGCCACCGGTACTGGCGGCGACTGTTATGGCGATTCGGGGGGCCCGAAGTTCCTCACCACCGACCCGACCACGGTGCTCGCGACGGTCACGACCGGCGATTATGTGTGCCGGGCGACGACCAAGGATTACCGGCTCGACACGCCGTCGGCGCGCGCCTTCCTCGGGCAGTTCGTGGCGCTCCCCTGAGCCCTTGCCAACGGCCCGCGACATGCCACCGGGCGGTTAGGCAGCGGGGATGAGATGAAAGACGGTGCGTCAGGCACCCTCTCCGTCGCGGCGCTGCTGGCGCTCGCCGTTGCCGGCTGCAATTCATCGTCGAGTCCGGGCAGGTCGGACCTGGGTGAAGACTGCACGGCACGGCCGGCGAGCGTGATCACGGTGCCGCAGCCCGCGCCAGCGACCGTGTTTCGCGTGCTGGTCTTCAGTCGCCATCTCGGCTTCGCTCACGCTTCCATTCCGATCGGCATCGAGGCGGTGACGGCACTCGGCGCCGCGACCGGATTCGGCGTCGACGCCACGGAAGATCCATCCCGCTTCACCGACGCCGGGCTCGCGCCCTACCGCGCCGTGGTTTTCCTCAACACCACCGGCGACGTGCTCGATACGCCGCAGCAGGCGGCGATGGAGCGGTTCATCGCCGCGGGAAATGGCTGGGTGGGGATCCATGCCGCCGCCGACACCGAGTATGACTGGGCGTGGTATCAGGGACTGTTCGGCGCGCGTTTCATCGGGCACTCGACGGTTCAGACCGCGACGATCGCGGTAGTCGATACCGCCAACGCGTCGACCCGCCGGCTCGCGCCATCGCTCGCGCGGGTCGATGAGTGGTACAACTTCGCGACTCAGCCAGCCGCGGGTGCGCGCATCCTCGTGCGCGTCGACGAACCGTCGTACAGCGGCGGCAGAATGGGCGCGCTCCATCCGGTGACCTGGCTTCGGAGCTATGGCGGCGGCCGCGCGTGGTTCACCTCGATGGGCCACACGTCCTGCGCCTACACCGAACGTCCGTTCCTCGAGCACATCCGCGGTGGCATCCTCTGGTCGGCCGGAAACGATGGGATGCCTGCCGCGCCGCTTTGACCCTTCGGCCCCGCGCTTCGTCTGAGTATCGCGCCCGAGTTCGCCCACGCCCGTTTCGCCACCCGGATTTCTCCCTGACTGACTCTCCCGCCCCGGACGTGCCAACGTTAGGCATCCACGCGACTGACCTCGCGCGGGCGCTGTTCGACCAGTCGCCGTTCAGCAGCGTGCTCTACGACGCGGCTGGACATGCGATTGCGCTGAACGCGGCTTTCACGGCGCTATGGGGCGCGCGCATCGAGGACGTGCCAGCCGGTTACACCGTCCTGAGCGACCCGCAGCTCGAGGGGGTCATGCCGTTCATCCGCCGCGCCTTTGCCGGCGAGGCGGTCACCACGCCGGCGGTTCGCTACGCGATGTCGGAGGCGGCGACATCGGGCGAAGGGCGGACGATCTGGACCGAAGCGCACTTCCATCCGATTCGGGACGAGAGTGGGGTCGTTACCAACGTGGTGCTCACACACGTCGACATCACGTCGAGGATGCTGGCGGAGCTTGCGATGCGCGATGCAGTGGACCGGACGACGCTCCTTCAGTCCATCACCGCGTCGTTTGCGCGGGCGCTCACGGCCGAGGAAGTCGCCGGCATCATGCTCACTCAGGCGAGTACCGCGCTCGGCGCAGTGCTTTGCGTCGTCTATCTGGTCTCGCCCGACGCATGCTGGCTCGATGCCTCCGTCCAGCAGGGCTTGCCCGAGGCAGCGATGGCGCCGTTCCGGCACCTCGCCGTGGACGCTCATCGGCTAGGGCCCGATGTTGCCCGCACCCGGCAACCGCTCTACCTCGGGAGCCCTGACGCGCTCCTCGCGCGCTACGGGGACCTCGGCCCGATCATCGCGGCCGGGAAAGCCCGGTCATGGGCGGCGCTGCCGCTCGTCCAGAACGAGGTCGCGTTAGGCGCGTTCATCGTTGGCTTCCCCGATGAGCGCGACTTCCGGCAGGCGGACCGCGCGCTGCTCGAGGCGTTCGCACAACAGTCCGCGCAGGCACTGGATCGCGCGCGGCTCTACGACTCGGAGCGAACCGCACGCCGCGTCGCCGAGCAGACCGCCGCCCGACTCGAGGCGCTGCAGCGCGGAACGGGCGAGCTTTCGCGCGCCCTCACTCCGCGCCAGGTCGCCGAGGTCCTGATCCGGTCGGCGCTGCCCGCCCTCGGCGCGACGCGGTTTGCCCTCGGGCTGATCAACGAGCAGCGGGACACGGTCGAAGTGGTCGGGGCGTCCGGCTACTCGACGCGCGCTCTCGAACAATACCGGTTCATCCCGGTCGAGACGCGCTTTCCACTCTGCGACGCAGTCCGAGACGGCGCACCGATCTTTCTCCCTACGGCGGCGGCGCGTGCCGAGCACTATCCGCACCTCGCCGATCTGCGCCAGGACAATGGCGCGGGTGCCATGGCTGCGCTCCCGCTCCGCGGCGATGGACGGATCATCGGCGCGCTCGGATTCAACTGGTCGGTCGACCGCGACTTCGCTCCGGAGGATCTCGCTTTTCTCGACGTGCTTGCCGAGCAGTGCGGGCAGGCACTCGAGCGGGCACGCCTCTACGAGGAGGAGCGCAAGGCCCGCAGCGAGGCCGAGGAGGCGAATCGCGCAAAGGGCGACTTCCTCGCGGCGATGAGCCACGAGCTACGCACGCCGCTCAATGGCATCGGCGGTTACGTCGAGCTGCTCGACATGGGACTTCGTGGCCCGGTTACCGACGCCCAGCGCGCCGACCTCGACCGGATTCGGCGCAACCAGCAGCATCTCCTGTTGCTCATCGAGGACGTGCTCTCCTTTGCGCGCGTGGAAGCGGGCCGTCTCGAGGTCGATGATGAATCGGTCGTCGTCGACGACACGCTGCGTTCGCTCGATGCGATGATCGGACCGCAGATCGCGATGAAAGGGCTGCACTTCGTCCACGAACCGGCCGACCCGGCGCTGCGCGTGCGCGGCGATCGCGATCGTATCGTGCAGATCTGCGTGAACCTGCTGACGAACGCGATCAAGGCGACGCCGGCTGATGGCACCGTCACCCTGACTGCGGCGACCGACGACGAGCAGGTTCGCATTCGCGTCGCCGATTCCGGCGTCGGTATCCCCGCCGACAAGCTCGACGCGATCTTCTCGCCCTTCACGCAGCTCGGCCGCTCGCTGAGCAACCCGCGAGCCGGTGCGGGGCTCGGACTCTCGATCTCGCGCGGCCTGGCAACGGCGATGGGTGGATCGCTCACCGTCGAGAGCGTCGAAGGCAAGGGTTCGACATTCACGCTGACGCTCACGCGCGACCGCTGACGTGCGAGCATGCCCGAGCTTCCCGACATAACGATCTATGTCGAGCGCCTCGAGGCGCTCATCGTCGGGCAGTCGCTGCAGGAGCTCGACGTCCGCAACCTGTTCATTCTTCGTTCGGTCACGCCAGCGCCGGCAGATCTGGCTGGTCGTCGCGTCTCGGAGATCCGGCGGATGGGAAAGCGGATCGTCATCGGCTTCGACGGTGATGCGTTCGTCGTACTGCACCTGATGATCGCGGGACGGCTGCGCTGGCGCGCGCCGGGAAAGAAGCCGCCGGGAAAAATCGCGCTCGCTGCCTTCGTCTTCGCGGGTGGAACGCTCTTCTTCACCGAGGCCGGCTCGACTCGGCGCGCATCGATGCACCTCGTGCAGGGCGCGGGTGGACTGGATGACTTCGATCGCGGCGGACTCGAGGTCCTCGACAGCAGCGTCGCGGCATTCGGCGAACGCCTAACGTCCGAAAATCACACGCTCAAGCGCGCCCTCACCGACCCGCGATTGTTCAGCGGGATCGGCAATGCGTACTCGGACGAGATCCTTCACCGCGCTCGGCTTTCGCCTCTGTTGCTGACGTCGAAGCTCGACCGTGAGCAGGTTGCGCGGCTGCATAGCGCGACCCTCGCGACGCTCCGAGAGTGGACCGACCGGTTGCGCTCCGCGGTGGGCGAGGGATTTCCCGAGGAAGTGACCGCCTTTCACGACCAGATGGCGGTCCACGGCCGATTCGGACTTCCCTGCCCGGCGTGTGGTTCGGCGGTGCAACGCATTCGCTACGCGACGAACGAGACGAACTACTGCGCACGCTGCCAGACTGGCGGCCGGCTGCTCGCGGATCGCGCCCTCTCCCGGCTGCTCAAGCAGGACTGGCCCCGCTCGATCGACGAACTGGACTGATCTGCCTGAATTAGATGATCCTAACGTGGCCACGCTCTTGCTCAAGCGGCCGTGTGATGTCGAATAGTCCTCCTGATGAGCCGCCCGAGACTGGGCGCGAGATGACGAATAGCGAGAGGGGAGCGGGAACCGCTCTGGTCATCTTTTTTGAGCACGACGAGTGGCGTGTTTACGAGCTTCCTCCCGCCTCTTACGACCGCCGTGGCTCGAATACCCTCATATTCGAATCGGATGGGGTCGTGCGGCGCGTCCGAAGCTTTCCCGCGAATTGGCGCGAGCTGTCCCCGGACGCGCTCCTGGCGCTCAGCTGGACAGCCTGACGCCTTTCGCCGGCCGACGCCGCTGATACAGCGGCTAAACCTGTGGCCTCCGGGCGGGCTTGCTCGTCCTGGGAGACATGCCTTCCGAGCCGCAGACTCAAGTTTCCGACGCTACGCGTCCGGCCCCGAGCGGCCGTCCTGTCCCGCGCGAAGCTGCGGCCCTCTGGGAAGCATCGCTCGAACACGCAACACGGCTGATCATCGCCGCACTCACGCGATGCCCGCAGCCCGAACTGCCAGCGCGCGCTGACCCCGCGAGGGTCGTCGGCCCTGAAGGCGGCCTGGCGATTCAGCTCTTCGTTCTTCCCCCATCGAGCGACGCGTACACCTCCTTCTGCTCCGACGTTCGTGAGAAGTCGCCTGACGGAAGCTCGTTCGCCAAGTCGGCGGGAGACATCGGCGGCGCTGCCTATGCCGCGGTACCGCTCGTGCGGAGCGACAATGGCTCAGCCGTTCAGCGCGCTGGCAACCCGTCGACCACCGTCGGCACGCTCCTCGTTGTCCTCGAGGAGCCGCACCAGTGGACGAAGGCCGACGAAGCCGCCGTCCGCGATGTCGCGGCACTGCTCGCGATCGACCTCGAGCTGCACCAGGAGCTCGCGCAGCATCTGCTCGTCGAGGAAGAGCTGCAGGAGAAAGCGCTCCGCGATCCACTCACCGGCGTTCCGAACAGCACGCTCTTTCTCGATCGTCTCGCCCACGCGATCGAGCGCGGTCGACGCCACCCGGAGTTCCGCTTCGCGGTACTCACGCTCGACCTCGATCGATTCCAGTCGATCAACAACAGTCTTGGCCGCGACGCCGGCAACGAAGTGCTCACGATCATCGCCCGCCGGCTCGAGTCGTGCGTCCGCGGCGAAGATCTGATCGCTCGCAGCGGCGGCGACGAGTTCGCGATCCTGCTCGAGAGCCTCTCCGACGACAGCGACGGAAGCCGCGTCGCCGAGCGCATGCAGCAGTCGATCGCTCAGCCGATCGAGACCGGCGAAGGCGAGGTCTACACCTCGGCGAGCATCGGGATCGTGCTCAGCTCCTCGGGACTGACCACGCCGGCCAGGATGCTGCAGGAAGCGGGGATCGCGATGTCGCGCGCCAAGGGCGCGGGCCGCAACCGCTTCGAGATGTTCGACAGCGCAATGCACGCACGCGCACTCGCGCGGCTGCGCATGGAGACCGATCTTCGGCACGCGGTCGAGCGCAACGAGTTCGAGCTTTTCTACCAGCCGCTCGTCACCCTCGAGACGGGGCGCATCACCGAGCTCGAGGCACTGCTGCGCTGGCGCCATCCGCAGCGCGGCCTCATTCCGCCACTCGATTTCATTCCGCTCGCGGAAGAAACAGGGCTGATCGTCCCGATCGGACAGTGGGTGCTCGCCCGCGCCTGCTCCGACATGGTCGGCTGGCAGGAGCGGTTCCCGCGGACCGCGCCGCTCTCGATCAGTGTCAATCTTTCGCCGCGGCAGTTCGCACAGCCCAACTTCGTCAAGACCGTCGCCGGCACCGTCGCCGCGAGCGGACTCGATCCGCACACGCTCAAGCTCGAGATCACCGAGAGCTTCGCCATCGCCGAACCGGCCCGCACGCGCGAGCTGCTCACCGAGCTCCGGGCGTTAGGCATCCAGATCTACCTCGACGACTTCGGCACCGGCTACTCGTCACTCGGCTACCTGCACCAGCTGCCACTCGACGGCATCAAGATCGACCGCAGCTTCGTGATGCAGATGGACACGGGCCCGCTCTATCGCCAGCTCGTCCACACGGTGCGCGACCTGGCGATGAACATCGGTGTCATCGCGATCGCCGAGGGCGTCGAGAACAAGGATCAACTGGCTGCACTGCGCGCGATGGGCTGCTCGTCGGCCCAGGGTTACCTCTTCTCGAGGCCAGTACCGGTGGCGGAGATTGAAGTGCTGCTCGGGAACGACCCGCGCTGGTGATGCGCGACTGACTGCTGGTGTTTTTCGAAGCAGCGAGAGGCGGAGTGGCGACAGCGACGCTCCTCGAAGCAGCGGGAGGCGCGTTGGCGACACCGATGCTGCTCGAAGAAGCGATAGGCGGAGTGGCGAAAGCGACGCTGCTCGAAGAAGCGATAGGCGGAGTGGCGACAGCGATGCTGCTCGAAGAAGCGATAGGCGGAGTGGCGAAAGCGACGCTGCTCGAAGAAGCGATAAGCGGAGTGGCGAAACAAAGCGATTGATCGATCATCGAAACTGCCCTGCCCTGCGGAAACGCAACGGCGGGGCATTTGTCCTTAAGCTCGGAATTTTCGCCACCCTGCCTCTCGCTGCTTCATGCAGCATCGATGTCGCCACCCCGCCTCTCGCTGCTTCGTGCAGCATCGATGTCGCCACTCCGCCTCTCGCTGCTTCACGCAGCATCGCTGTCGCCACCCCGCCTCTCGCTGCTTCGAAAAACCCGCGCATCACTCTCGGTTGAGACACGACCGTGACCTGACCGACACGCCATAACATCATTCCCTCGCGAACGTGCACGCTGGCACCGCTCACTCGTGCAGCAGTCCACGTCATCGCCGCCGCGTGTCATCCAATCGTCGCTTCACAAGTCCCCGGGGCCGCAAGCTCACTGGTCTCGCGAAAAAGTATCCGCGGCCGGCGACTCCTGCGCTCGATCCGGCGGTAAGCGCCGACTGGCTCGATAGCGCCTCCGCCCTGCCGCGACGCGTGCTCGTCGCCGATGGCTGCCCGGACACCGCGGCCGGAACGGCGTTCGTGCTGGCGCGTGCCGGGTACCGCGTGACGACCACCGCGACCGCGGTCGAAGCACTGCACGCGCTCGGGCGCGAGCGCTTCGACCTCGTCCTGTTGGGCGACGCGCTGGGCAACGAGTCGGGCATGCAGATCCTGCGGTCGATTCGCATGCACGCGCGGGCGGCCGAGATGCGGACTGACCCAGGTGCGGTACGGATCGTCATGACGCTCGAATGTGAGCGACCGCGGTACGAAGAGACCCGCTACCGCGCACTCGCGAATGGCGCCGATGATGTGCTCATTCGGCCGTTCGAACCACGCGAGCTGCTCATCCGCATCGTCGTCCTGCTGCGGCGCGCCGACACGAAGCGCGAGGATACAGGCGACGTCCAGCGAGTGGGCCCGCTCTCGATCGACTTCGCCGGACACCGCGTCATGGTCGACGAGCAGCCTGTCGAGCTGACGCGCAGTGAGTTCATGCTGCTGCGCGCGCTCGTCGAACACAGGGGACAACTCTGCTCACGGGCGGCATTGAACGCGGTGAGGAGCGCTGATGCCCGGCCGGCTGCGGGTCGCGGCATCGACATGCAGATCTCCCGAATGCGCCGAAAGCTTGGCCCAGCGGGCGAAATGATCGAGAGCGTGAGGGGAGAGGGCTACCGGCTCCTGTAGAAGACGGATTCAGCATCCGTGACAGGTTCGTTGCATGCCGGTCCGCGATCCGATACGTGGCCGCGAGAAGTTGACTGCAACCAATCGGACCCCCAAAAATGCCAATTGCCTCGAGCCTTCGCTTCGTTCGCCGCGCTGTTCGTCAGCTGAACGTTTTCCCGCGCCTTCCCGGCACCGCACTCCTCATCGGTGCCTGCCTGACGTCGGCGCTTTCCGCGCAGGACGCAGCTCCTCCGACCGGCCGCATCATCGGCCGTGTCGTCGACGCGCGCTCCGGCACCGGAATCTCCGAGGTGGGCGTGCAGGTTGTCGGCACGACACTCGGGACAACCTCCGGGGTCGACGGCCGCTTCGCGATCATCAACGTGCCAGCGGGCACCGTGACGCTGCACGCGCGCCGGATCGGCTACACGCCGAAGACCGTCACTGGCCTGCAGCTCGGCGCGGACCAGACGCTCGAACAGGACATCACGCTCGGCACCACCACCGTCGAACTGGAAACCGTCACGGTCTCGGCGGCGACCGAGCGCGGGAGCGTCAACGCGGCACTCGATCAGCAGCGCACCGCCACCGGCGTCGTCAACTCGGTCACCGCGGAACAGATCGCGCGGAGCGCCGACGCCGATGCGGCACAGGCGGTCCAGCGGGTGAGCGGCGTCACCGTTCAGGATGGCCGTTACGTCTTCGTCCGCGGATTGGGTGAGCGCTACACTACGGCGTCACTCAACGGCGCGCGTCTGCCGAGCCCCGAGCCGGAGCGCAAGGTCGTTCCGCTCGATCTCTTCCCATCGGGACTGCTCCAGTCGGTGACGACGTCGAAGACGTTCACGCCCGACCAGCCGGGCGACTTCGGCGGTGCGTCGGTCGACATCAGGACCCGCGAGTTCCCCGCACGCCGGCAGGTGACGTACTCGTCATCGATCGGCATGAGCGACAACGCCGCGGGCAGGAACGTCTTCTTTGCTCCCGGCGTCGGCGGTGAGGCGTTCGCGCTCGCCGGCTCGGGGCGCAACCTCCCGGCCGGGTTGAATGGTGCAGGCAACTTTCAGGGGTCGATCACGCCGGGTGACCAGAACCGCTTCATCAATTCGCTGCGGAACGTGTGGCAGGCGAACAAGCGCACGGGCAGCCCGAGCGGATCGTTAGGCGCGTCGATCGGCGGGAGCGACCCTGTTTTCGGCCAGCGCATCGGCTACCTGTTCTCGGGAACGTACGGCTACTCGCAGGAGGCGTACACGGATCAGGTGCGCGCCCTCGCCCGCCCTGGCTCGCAGGCGGGCGGCGACGTCATCGAGTACGACCGGTTCGAGGGCATGACCGGCCGCAACTCCACCCTCTGGGGCGGGCTGCTCAATCTTGGCACGCTCGTCGGGCCGCGGACCCGGCTCTCGTTCAACAACACCTACAACCGAACAGCCGACAACGACGCGCGCGTCGAGAGCGGGTCGATCGAGCGTTATGGCGCGAGCGTCGAAGTGCAGCGCCTCGACTACGTCCAGCGTTCGATGTACTCCTCGCAGCTCGCGGGCGAGCACGACCTCGGTACGCGGAAGATCGAGTGGGCTGTCACGGCGTCAGGCGTCACACGCGATGAACCGGACCGCTCGGAGCTCGTCTACCAGCACGATATCGATCCGGTGACCAGTCGGCCCGAGCTTCTCTGGTTCAGCAGCGGTGAAGGCGCGGTGCGGACCTTCAGCGCGCTCGACGAACGCAGCTACGAAGCTCGCGGCGACTACCAGTTCGACATCGGATCTCCGGAGCGGCCGCGCATCATCAAGTTCGGAGCGCTCGGCCGGACCACCGCCCGAGACGCGGATACCCGGGCGTACCAGATCACGGCACCGCGGATGTCGGTCAGCGATCGCGCGCTCACACCCGAAGAGATCTTTGGAGGTCGCTTCACCAGCGCCGATTCCTCGGTTCTCAACATCAGCCCACTCGGACAGGGTGGGTCGTACACGGCCAACGACCAGCTGCTCGCTGGCTACGCGATGACCGACGTCGCCGTCGGCCCGCGCCTGCGCGCCATCGGCGGGGTGCGGCTCGAATCGTCGCAGGTCGAAGTCGATGCAGTCTCGACCCTTGGCAGCCGGGTGATCACCCGCCCGCGGTTCACCGACATGCTCGGATCGCTGGCACTCAACTACAAGGTCACTGACGCGCAGAATCTCCGCTTCTCCGTGTCGCGAACGCTGGCCCGTCCCGAGTATCGCGAGCTCGCGCCGCTGACGACGCGTGACGTGATCGGCGGCGTGCTGCTCCGCGGCAACCCCGATCTGCTCCGCACGAAGATCGACAACGCCGACGTTCGCTGGGAATGGTACCCGAACTCGGGCGAAATCCTCAGCGCCGGCCTGTTCGCCAAGCGATTCCAGGATCCGATCGAACGCGTCTACCAGCCGACGAGCAATGGCGACATCATAACGTTCGCCAACGCCGACCGGGCGACCGACATCGGGGTGGAGCTCGAGGCACGCAAGTCACTCGGCTTCGTTGCCGGTGCGCTCGAACCCTTCTCGCTGTTCGGCAACCTGACCGCGATGCAGAGCAAGGTCACACTCGGCGCCTCGCAGGGTGCATCGACCAACGCCGATCGCCGGCTGGTCGGGCAGGCACCATACGTCCTCAACTCGGGGCTGACCTACAGCTCGCGCAACGGCGCGCGGAGCGCGACGCTCCTCTACAACCGCGTCGGCGAGCGGATCGTGAACGCGGGCGCCAACCCGCTTCCCGACGTGATCGAGCATCCGCGGGACGTGCTCGACCTCTCGCTTCGCCTCCCCGTGTTCGCCGGGATCTCGGCGCGCGTCGATGCGAAGAATCTGCTCGATGCCCGTTACGAGGTCACGCAGGGCTCGGTGACGCGCGAGGCATGGAACACCGGTCGCGGATTCTCCTTCGGACTCACCTGGCAGCCCGAGTAGCGATCGGAAAATCGCGTCGGCTGTCGTGACGAACACGTGACCATGCGGTGATGTCACGGCGGCCGCACGATCCCTTCTTTGTCATACCGGTGCACGGACACGCGTGCGGCTTTTCGCCCGGTGCCAGGATCACGAAACTCCACGCTTCTCACAGGTGAACATGACGTTTTCGTCCCGTAGTTTCGTCGCCGCCGCGGCTCTTGCTGCCGCATCGACACTGTCCGCGTGCGGCAGCAGCAATGACAAGGTCGTCGGACCGACGCCGCAGCCGGGCGTTGCCGACATCACGCTCGACATCACGACCAGCCGCACGCTCTCCGCGGACACGACCTATACGCTCAAGGGCTTCATCCACGTCACGAACGGCGCGACGCTGACGATCCAGCCCGGTACGAAGATCATGGGCGACTTCGCGACGTTAGGCTCGTCGCTCTTCATCATGCGCGGCGCGCGGATCCAGGCCGTCGGCACCGCCGACAAGCCGATCGTCTTCACGTCGTCGCGGGCGGTGGGCTCGCGACAGCCCGGTGACTGGGGTGGTCTCCTCATCATCGGCAACGCGATCGACAACCGCACTGGCAACATCGAGATCGAAGGCAGCGGCACGGAAGTCAACGGCGGCAGCGGCCGCAACTACGGCATCGTCTACAGCGGCGGCAACAATTCCGCCGACAACAGCGGCGAGCTGCGCTACGTGCGGGTCGAGTTCGCCGGCTACGCACCGTCACCCGACAACGAGTTGAACTCGTTCACCTTCGCCGCGGTCGGCAGCGGGACCAGGCTGTCGTATCTCCAGGCGATGGCCGGACTCGATGATTCCTTCGAGTGGTTCGGCGGCTCGGTCGATGCCGAGCATCTCGTGTCCTACGAGGCGGGCGACGATCACTTCGACCAGTCCGAGAGCTACAACGGCCGGCTGCAGTACCTGATCGCTTTCCAGAGCACCCAGCTGACGCAGCGCACCGGCGCTGGTAATCCATCGTCGGATCCTCAGGGCATCGAGAACGACGGCTGCAACGGCACCGGCTGCACCAGTGGCCACAGCCAGCAGCCGTACACGATTCCAGTGGTCGCCAACTTCACGCTGGTGGGCACCGGCAACCTGGCGACGAGCGGGACGAACGGTGGCATCGGCATCATGGTCCGCCGCGGCACCGGCGGCTACTACGTGAATGGACTGGTAGCTCGCTATCCTCGCGCCGGCGTCAGCCTTCGCGATACGGCCACCTACAACCGGGCCGGTGCGACCGCGACGCAGGATCTCGCGACCGCTGATCTCGCGCTCAAGAACATCGTCTTCGCCGAGACGCCGGTGACCTTCCAGGGCGCGAACGGCTCCAACGTCCAGAACAGTCTCGACATGGCCGGCAATAGCCTCACGGCGAGTGCAGCGACCACGGCGAGCCTGTTCACTGCATTCCCGGCGACCGCGGATGCAAACACCACCGCGGCGGCGTTCGACTGGACGCCGGCGGCGGCGGCTCCCCAGGCGACCGGGGGCATGACGACCTTCAGCGGAAAGCTGGCAACCAGGGCGGCCGGCTCGACGGTCACCGGCACGGCATACGCCGGCGCGGCGGCACCGGGCGGCGCGAAGTGGTGGGCCGGCTGGACGGTCTACACGCAGAAGTAGGCACCAGCAGCAGCACGGTCATGCGCATCACGTTAGGCCATACGGTGATGGCGGCGGCGCTCGCCGCCGCCACCACCGGCGCCGCCTGCGGGGGGCGCGACCCGTCCGCCGCGGGCGGAAGCAACCCGGCGGCTCAACGGAGCGCGGTCGCCGCGCCGCGTGCACCCCGTTACGTCGTCGACAGCGCCCTGCCCCCCGAAGAAGCGCTGCGTCGCTTTCGCGAAGCGCTGCCCGTGTCCACACGCCTCGCGGGCGGAGCGGCTACCTCCCGCGACCACCTCGTCACCCGTTTCGTCCGGGCCGTCGCGGAGCAGGATACCGCCGCGCTGCGCGCGATGAGCATCGACAGGGCGGAGTTCGCGTACCTGTACTATCCACGCACGCAGTACGTCCGGCCGCCCTATCTCCTCGCGCCCGATATCGTCTGGCAGCTCATGCACGCACGCAGCGAGAGCGGGATGAAGCGGCTCGTCGCCCGTGTCGGAGGCGATGACCTTCAGCTGCAGGGCTACGACTGTGAAGCCGCACCGTCGGTACAGGGCGACATCCGGCTCTACCAGCAGTGCTCGATTCGATACCGGCGCGCTGGTACTGAACCGATTGAGCGCCGGCGACTGTTCGGCAGCATCATCGAACGCGATGGACGCTACAAGTTCGTCTCGTATGCGAACGACTTCTAGCCTTACTCGGTAGCTCCGGTGCGAGAGCGCGCTCGAAGCAGTACGTTTCGGCGCCCGCCCCAGGAGGATGCAGTGATCAAGGCCACCGCGCGTTCCGGACCAGTTCGCGCCCGTCCCTCCGATGTCGCACCGGGTGCGAGTCGGCTCGCGGCCATCGACATCGGCTCGAATTCGATCCGTCAGCTCGTCGCCGACGTGTCGCCCGATGGATCGATTCGCGTCGTCGATGAAATGAAGGAGGCCCCGCGGCTCGGCGCAGGGCTCACCGCCTCGGGCGCGCTCTCCGTCGAAGCGATGGAGCGCTCGATCGAGGCGCTGGTCAGGATGTCGACGCTTGCGCGGCGAGCGGGCGCAACGCGCATCGACGCGGTCGCAACGAGTGCCGTCCGCGACGCGACCAACGGCGCAGCGTTCCTCGCGCGAGTCCACGCGACGACGGGGCTCGAGGTGCGACTCCTCTCCGGTGAGGACGAGGCCCGCCTGAGCTTCCGGAGTGCCCTCGCCCATTTCGACCTCGCCCTCGGGCGAACGGTCGTCGTCGACATCGGTGGTGGATCGCTCGAGCTCGCGCTCAGTGCGGGGGGCGCGATCGATCGGCTGTATTCATTCCCGTTCGGCGCGGTCCGCCTGACGGAGCGCTTCCTCGGAATGTCGCCACGCCGCCGGGATGTCGAGGATCTGCGGCGCGCGGTCCGGCTCGAGCTGCGCCGCAGCGTACCCGCGCGCGAGTGGCGCGGCGCGAAGCTGATCGGTTCCGGAGGAACGTTCACCAATCTGGCCGGCATGTACCTCGCACGGCAGGAGATGGTCCCGGCGCGGACCGTACACGCGACCCGCGTGCCGCGCCTCGAGGTCGAACACATCGTCGAGTCACTCGCGTCGATGTCACCGGCGGAGCGCCTCAAGGTGCCAGGGCTCAACAAGGAACGCTCCGACATCATTCTCGCCGGTCTCTGCGTCACCGCCGAGGTCCTCGCCCGCTTCGACTCACGCGAGATCGTCGTCTCCCGCTACGGAATTCGCGAGGGGCTGCTGCTCGAGGGCGCCCGGGTCATGCCAGCCGCCGCCGACCCCGGCGACGCCCGGGAGCGATCGATCCGCGAGCTGGCCGAACGCTGCCACTACGATGAGGGGCACGCGAACCACGTTCGGCAGCTCGCCATCGAGCTGTTCGACACGTTAGGCGCCCGGCTCGGGCTCACGGCGGCGGACCGGCTGACGCTCGCCGACGCGGCGCTGCTTCACGACATCGGGTATCACATCAGCTACGACACGCACCACAAGCACTCCTACCACCTCATTCTTCACGCCGACCTGCTCGGCGTCGATCCGCACGAGCAGGTCGTCATCGCCAACCTGGCCCGCTACCACCGGGGGGCTCGGCCGACGAAGCGTCACCGGAACCTGTCGTCGCTCGACAAGCCGACCCGGCAGCGCATCAAGCGGCTGGCCGCGCTCCTCCGCATCGCCGATGGTCTCGATCGCGGCCACGTCGGGGCCGTTGCCTCGGTCCGGGCGCGGTGGGGCGCGCGTGGCATCCGCCTAACGGTGATTCCGACGAAGTCGGCGGCGTCGGTGCGCCTCGAGGCGTGGGCGGCGAGCCGCAAGCTCGAGCTGCTCGAGCGCGTTGTCGAGCTTCCCGTCATCCTCGTCGATCAGGACGGCCGCCAGATCGGCGGCACCGAGGACCAGCCCGACACGCCGGCCCTGGTGCGAGCAGTCAACGACTGAGACGCGCTCAGGCTGGAGCCGCGCCCGCACCATCGTCAGGGGGCGGCGCAGGTGCGCCGGCATGGCCGGCGATCCCCCATGGATCGCCGAGCAGGATCTGGTGCGTTGCCCGCTCGACACCGTTAGGCGTCCGCTGCCGCCAGACGGCGTCCGGCCCGAGCTCCCACGCCTGCCGGTTGTCGGCAAGGCATGTCTCGAACAGTGACGCGAGCCGGGGATGGAGCGTGCGATCGTCGATCGGCGCGACCGCCTCGACTCGCCGATCGAAATTGCGCGGCATCCAGTCGGCGGAGCCCAGGTAGTACTCGCCATCACCGCCGTTCCCGAAGTACCAGATCCGCGAGTGCTCGAGGAAACGCCCGACGATGCTGATGACGCGGATGTTCTCGCTGATGCCCGGGATCCCGGGACGGAGGCAGCAGATGCCGCGGGCGATCAGGTCGACCTGCACTCCGCTGCCCGACGCGCGGTAGAGCGCGCGGATCAATTCGTCATCGACCACCGCGTTCATCTTGCCGATGATCCGGGCCGGCCGACCGGCCCGCGCGTGTCCGCACTCCCGCTCGATCAGGGCAAGGAAACCGCTCCGCAGGTTGCGCGGGGCGACGAGCAGCTCGCGGTACGGCCGAGCGCCTTCGAAGCCCGTCAGCGAGTTGAAGAGGTCGCGCAGGTCGGCACCGAGTGCCGGGTTGCAGGTGAACAGTCCGACGTCGGTGTAGACTCGCGCGCTGCGCGTGTTGTAGTTCCCGGAGCCGATGTGCGCGTACATGCGGAAGCCGTCACCCTCGCGGCGCACGACGAGCGCGGTCTTCGCGTGCGTCTTCAATCCCGCCGGCCCGTAGACGACGTGCACCCCGTGTGACTCGAGGGTGCGCGCCCACTCGATGTTGTTGGCTTCGTCGAAGCGCGCCTTCAGCTCGACGAGCACGACGACTTCCTTGCCTCGCTGTGCGGCATCGAGGAGCGCGCGGACGATCGCCGTGTCGCCTGACGTCCGGTAGAGCGTCATCTTGATCGCGAGCACCGCCGGGTCGCGCGCAGCTTCAGCGACGAACTCCTCGACGGTGGCGCTGAACGACTCGAATGGGTGGTGCACGAGCAGGTCGTGCTCGCGAATCGCGTCGAGGATGCTCGTGCCGCCACGGAGCTCGCGCGGGATCATGGGCGTGAACGGCGGGTCGCGCAGCTCCGGCAGGTCAAGCGTCGCGATCGCGAGCAGGTCGCCGAGATCGAGCAGCGGCTCGCTCTCGTGCACGTCACCGTCGACGAGCCGTCCGGCGAGGATGTCGTGATCCTCGTTCAACTCTTCGAGAATCAGGTCGCGAATGTGCCGCGGCGTGTCGGGCTGCATCTCGAGGCGTACCACTTCCCCGAATCGGCGCTGGAAGATCTGCGCTTCGATCGTGGCGAGGAGATCCTCGGATTCCTCTCCCGCCGAGAGTTCGAAGTCGGAAAACCGTGTCACCCGGAAGAGGAACGACCCGCGCACCTCCATTCCCGGGAACAGCGCGTCGAGATTCGTCGCGATGACTCGCTCGACGGGGATGAAGCGATGACCGGGGCCGACCGGGATCCACCGGTCGAGGCTCCGCGGCACCTTCACGCGCGCGAAGTGCTCGGTCCCGTGCACCGGGTCGCGCAGCGAGACGGCGAGCGACAGTGACAGGTTCGAGAGATAGGGAAAGGGATGTCCGCGATCGACCGCGAGCGGCGTCAGGATCGGGTAGACCTTCGTCTCGAAGTGTGCGTCAACCGCCGACCATTCGTCGGGAGTCAGCTCGCCGGGCTCGAGGAACTTCACGCCCGCCTCGGCGAGCGTCGGGAGCAGCTCGTTGCGCAGGCAGTCGTTCGCCGTGCGCCAGAGCTTGCGGACGTGTGCGTCGATCCGGTGCATCACCTCCTGCGGGGCGAGACCGTCGGCGAACGGTTCTGTAACACCCGCCGCAATGCGCCGCCGCAGGCCGCCGACGCGCACCATGTAGAACTCGTCGAGGTTCGTCGCAAAGATCGCGAGGAACTTCACGCGCTCGAGCACCGCGTTGCGCGGGTCGAGCGCCTCGTTGAGCACCCGCGCATTGAAGTCGAGCCAGCTCAGCTCGCGATTCAGGAAAAGCGACGGGTCGGACAGTGGTGGTTGCATGCAGGAGGCAAGGGACCGGCGGGTCGCGGCGGCTCGGCGGTTACCGGAAATTACAAGTGCAGGGAGAGCAGCAGGTCACAGCTCTGTCACAACGGCCAGCCCCCGTGCATGATGTCGCGTGTGTGCGCTGAGCAGGCGCATCGCGGCGTATGGAGTGAGCACGCCGAAGTAGGCGTGTCTCGCCGTCGGCACCGGCCGCATGCGCGCGGCGGCGCGGAGCGCTGTCGCTGCCTCCCTGGACACCCGTTCCAACCGCGCGGCGGCGGCGCTCTGTTGAAGCGCGCGGGCTTCCGCGGCATCGGGCACTACTTCGGCCGGCGCCCGTGCCCCTCGGGGAAAAGTTTTTGTCGCGAGGAAGAACGGCAGCAGGAGCACCCGCGCGAGCCATGCGACGGCGGGCGGGACGAGCATGCGCATGCTCGATCCGCCTGCCGCTGCGTTTCTACCCAGCTCGTACGCGCGACAGATGTGAAGCGCCACCGCCGCCGGGCTCCACTTGCCCGGGGCCGGTGATCGCTGCCAGTCACCGGGCGCGATCGCCGCGCACTGTGCCTGGAATGCGCGGACGACCGCCTCGTGCTCGGCGAGGGCGGCTGCCCAGCGGCGTTCAGCTCCGATCATGCGCCTCCGTGAGTTGGCGTGACCTAGTTACCGGACAAACCATGCTACACGCGGCAGCCTCGATCGCGCCACCCCACCGCTCGCTGCTTCGCGGGACCGCCGCTCAATTACTTAGCCCTTGCGCTAAGTAAGACCGGGGTATTACTTAGCCTCATGGATCAGTATTCAGGCCAGCTCAGCTCCATCTTCCAGGCACTCGCCGATCCGACGCGGCGAGCGGTACTGAAGCGCCTCGGCAAGGGCACCGCCAGCATCAGCGAGTTGGCGGAGCCGTTCGACATGGCGCTGCCGTCGTTCATGAAGCACATCCATTCGCTCGAGGAGAGCGGGTTGATCCGCACGCGCAAGGACGGTCGCGTGCGCACCTGCTCGATCGAGAAGCGACCCTTCGCGGTGATCGAGGCGTGGCTGTCCGCGCAGCGCATCATCTGGGAGGGACGCACCGACCGCCTCGAGCAGTTCGTCCTCACCGCGCGCGACAAGAGAACATGACAATGAGCAGCGCTCACAATCCAGCGCTCGACCTGACCATCTCGCGGGTGATCAGGGCATCACGATCCGACGTCTGGAGTGCGTGGACCGACCCGGCGAGCTTCGAGCAGTGGTGGATTCCCGCTCCGGCCAGGTGCAAGGTGGAGGCGATGGAGCTTCGTCCTGGCGGCGCGCTCGTCACCCGCATCAGCGAGGACGGCGGCGAGTTCAAGCCGCACCTGAGCGGCTGCTTCCTCGCGGTGAACGATCGCGAGCGCATCGTGTTCACCAATGCCCTGGTCGGTGGCTGGCGGCCGGCCGATCATCCGTTCATGACGGCGATCATAACGTTCGAGGATCACCCGCAGGGCACCAGCTACGTCGCCCAC
Organism: Gemmatimonadaceae bacterium; assembly: GCA_031359795.1. GTDB lineage: Bacteria > Gemmatimonadota > Gemmatimonadetes > Gemmatimonadales > Gemmatimonadaceae > JABFXC01. The sequence continues at coordinate 847 of JANMAM010000062.1, read as the reverse complement.
GTCATGCACAAGAACAACGCCGATCGAGCGATGCACGAGCAGCTGGGGTTCCACGATGGTTGGGGAACGGTCGCCGGGCAGCTGGCGGCGCTCGTCGAGCGACGCGGGTAACGGCTTACGAAGGAGCGCGAGGCAATTCTGCTCCGTGCGTCGGGAAGGGACGCTCCGGCACGCTGTTCGTGTTCTGGAAGCTGGCGATCAGCCACTGCCCCGCCGATTTTTTGCAGGACCTGCAGCTGGATGCCTTGCCCGGGTTCCGGCATGCCCGGCGGCATCCTTGAACCAGCCATCGTCCACTGGACGTGTGCGATCGCCACGTCCTTCGAAAGGAACCTGACATTGACGTCGGTGATCGACATCGTGCTCTCGCGAAAGACGAACGCGAACGCCGCCGTGAGCCTGCTCTCGATTTCCGGGCGGCCCTTCCACCACCAGCAGACAACGTTGACGACGTCGCCGTCGGTGGTGAAGAGCGCCGCGTAGGCGCGGGCGTCGTGATTGGTTCCAGGCGTCAGCCTGTCGGGACTCGAGATCTCGAATCTTTCGCTCGTCGGCCGTTTGGCTCGAGGCAACAGACGGAGTCGTCGCGACAGCGATCGAGGTCACGGCCATGAGCATCACCAGCGAGCTGCGCATCATTCCCTTACTTGTGCAGCCGAACGCCGCGCCACTGTTCGTGCGGGAACAGCAGCCCTGCCACGGCGCCGAATCCTGCACCCCATGCCGCGCCCACACCCGCCGCGCGCCAGTCCGTTCGATAGTTGGGCCCACCGGTGCGGCGCGGGTCATTGAGCAGCGCCCATGAGATCGCGCCACCAGCGGCGGCGCCCACGGCGCGCTCGATTGC
>JANMAM010000145.1:0-33255 GCA_031359795.1 Gemmatimonadaceae bacterium | reverse complement strand
CCGGAGCGTGACGCTCTGCAAGCCACTGAACTCCAGCGTTCCCCCTTCGGGCACTCGCCTGGTTCTATCGACAACGGGGGGAAGCCACCGCTTTTGCAAAACGAGGGCCGATGTGCGACGGGTGTCACAACGGCGCGGTGTAATACGCTCCTCCGCGGCCGGTCCTCACGCGTGACTGCCCTCGTGACTGAGCCTCGTGACTGCCGCATGAGGCGGGAACCCGCCCTGCCACTAGGCAAAACGACACAGGAACCTGCCCGGCCAGGAGGCGTGCTGCAGGGTCACGCGGCATGATGCACCAGGCAGGGGATCGGCCATGGGCTCAGAACGACGGCGGTGGCGGAGTGGTGCCGCATGGCCGCTACCCTGCCTCGTGCCGCCTGCTCTCATGCGCCTGCAGCACGCCTCCTGGCACGGCAGGTTCCTGTGTCGTTTTGCCCTCATGGCAGGGCAGGTCCCCTGCCTGATGCCTGGTGGCAGGGCGGTTCTGCTTTTACCCGTGCCGGTCTGGGGCGTCTGTATACGCACGGCCCGCCCCTCGGGCGGGCCGATACTGTTCGTCCCACGCCTTGCGACGCGCGACCGGTGCCGACACTCGATAAAAAAGAAATACCGTCGACTCCGACGCCGGGAACCCCGACGCCGCTCACGCCGACCAGTGACCGGGACAGCTCGCGCGATTTCACGCGCAGCTTCACGCAGATCCATGCGGAGCTCAGGCAGGACAGTTCCGAGCTCCAGCGGCAGGTTCTCCTCTGGCAGCGCTGGATTCGCTACGCAGCGGTACTTGTCGCGGGAATAAGCGCGGTCTTTCGCTACGGCGCCGGCGACACTCGCGGTGCATGGCTCCCGGTTGCAGCCGCGGCGGCGCTCTACTTCCTGTTCACGGCGCTGGTCGGACGGATACTCGAACGAACGCCCGAGAAGGACCAGCCGAGGGGACTGCCGCGTGGCGTCGCCACGATCACTCTCCTTGCGGACCTTCTGATGGTCTCGGCGCTGGTGTATTTCAGCGCCCCGCCCTCGCAGTTCCATCGGATCCTGATCCTCGGCTTCCTCGGACTCCAGCTCACCGTCTTCTATTTCGGGCGCTGGCTGGGCATCGCGTCGGCGGTCGCTACGATCGCGACATACGTGGTCGCGTCGCGGTTCCTTCCCCCGCATGTCCCCGGACCGGTGCCGACTTGGACGGTGCTGCTGATCAACAGCGCGCTCTTCGCTTTCGTGAGCGGCGTACTGGTGATGATCTTCGGCAGCTTCCGCGAGCGGATGAACAAGCTGCGCCAGTTCGTGAAGCGGGTCGAAGTGGGCGACTTCACCGGTGAGTACGACAGCACCAAGGACTCGCGTCCGGACGACCTGACCCTGCTCGGCGAGAGCTACAACGAGATGCGCAGCCGGCTCATCGAGCTGGTCGGCACCGACGTGCTCACGGGCTGCGTCAGCCGGCGCGCCTTCGAATCCCGCCTCTCACGCGAATGGCGCCAGGCGAAGCGCCGCAGTTCGACGCTGGCTGTGCTGATGGTCGACATCGACCATTTCAAGGAGATCAATGACAGCCACGGTCACGCCGGCGGTGACATGGTCCTCGCCGAGCTTGGCGAGATCATGCGCAGCACTGCGCGAGAGACCGACACCGTCGCCCGCCTCGGCGGCGACGAGTTCGTGATCATGCTCCCCGACACCGCCTGGCAGGGCGCGATGACGTTTGCCGAGCGCCTCCGCCGCAACGTCGACGAGCACCGCTTCGAGCTCGCCCCCGGCAACGCCCTTCCGATTACGATCTCCGTCGGCGTCGCCCTCGCCAAGGGCAGCGACCCGGTGACCCACGATGACGTGCTCCAGAGTGCGGATCGCGCGCTCTACAAGGCGAAATCGGGCGGGCGCAACAGGATTTGCGCTTAGTCCGGCGCGCCGTGCGCTGGTCAACACGGCGAAGAGAGATGATCGAGGCTCCGATAAAGAGCTAAGAGACGAGCGAACCCGCTAAGCGTTGGAAGCGGGATGGGTGTGCCGGCAACCCTATCGTTTGTTCGTCGCTCCTCGCTCCTCTCTCGATCGGATCCTCGATCATCTCTCCTCGCTGTGTTGAAGCCTCCCGAGGCAGTGCCGTGTTGACGGCGCCAGAGAACCGGCGGACATTGAGTGATGCCCGCCCCGCTCGTAACGCTTTCGGACCTCAGGGACGCCGCCCGCATCATCGCGGGAGTCGTCGTCCGCACACCGTTACTCCCGGCCGACGAGCTCACGGCAAAGCTGGGATCGCCCGTCTGGCTCAAGCCCGAGACCCTGCAGCGCGGCGGGGCATTCAAGCTCCGGGGCGCGTACAATTTCCTCGCCAATCTCAGCCCTGAGGACCGGTCGCGCGGGGTCGTCGCCCCGTCGTCAGGCAATCATGCACAGGCGGTCGCGCTCGCGGCGAAGCTGTTCGGGGTGCGGGCAACGGTCGTGATGCCGACCACGGTCACGGCGGCGAAGCGTGGCGGAGCGGAACGGTTAGGCGCGCGCGTCGAGCTGGCGGGAACGACGACTGCCGACCGGATGACACGGGCGATGGAGATCGTCGCCGCCGAGGGCGGGACGCTGGTGCCCCCGTACGACCATGCGACAATCGTCGCCGGGCAGGGGACGGCCGGGCTCGAGATCGCGCAGGATCTGCCCGATGTCGGCACGGTGCTCGTGCCGGTCGGCGGGGGCGGGTTGAGCGCGGGAGTCGCCGCGGCGCTCAAGCTGACCGTGCCTAACGCGAAGGTCATCGGGGTCGAGCCGGAAGGCGCGCCCAAACTCACGCGGGCACGGGCGGCGGGGAAGCCGGTGAAGCTCGACCAGACTGGCGGTCTCGCGGATGGCTTGCTCGCCGTCGAGATCGGGGCGATCCCGTTCGCGCACGCGCAGGCGTACATCGACGACGTCGTCGTCGTCCCCGATGCCGAGCTGCGCGGGGCAATGCGGTTCCTGCTCGACCGGATGAAGCTCGTCGTCGAGCCGAGCGGCGCGATCACGGTGGCGGCGCTGATGAGCGGCGCGGCGAAGACGCGCGGGTCGGTTGTCGCCGTACTCAGTGGCGGGAATATCGAGTACGACGGGCTTCGCGCGCTCCTCGGCGAGGAGTAGGCGCATGTCCGACGCCCGCGTCCTCGTCGCTGACAACGACCCGGCGATTCGCATGGCGCTCTCATGGTTCCTGAAGGAACAGGGCTACGAGGTGGTCGCCGCCGCGCGAGGCGATGAGATGTGGGAGCGACTCGAGCGCCGGAGTCCCGATCTGCTCCTGCTCGAGATCGATGTTGCCGAGCAGGATGGTTCCGAGGTGATGCGCCGCCTGCGCGCCAACGAGCGGTGGCGCGACATCCCGACGATCATGGTCTCGGCGCAGGTTGGCGAAGAATCCGCGGCCCGCGCGCTCCGCGCGGGCGCCGCGGACTTCGTGGTGAAACCGTTCCGCCTCCGCGAGCTGCTGGCGCGGATCCAGACGCAGCTCCGTTCGAGAGACACGTTGCACCGTGCGTACGCCGCGCTGCGCGAGGTATCCGAGGCGCTGGTCGAATCGCGCGAGGAGGCGAAGAGCCGCCGCGAGCTGGTGGACATCCTCCACGAGGTGACGGGCGAACTCTCTCCCGAGGAGATATTCCGGATTCTCGCGCGTCGCGTCGCGCGGGCGCTCGACATCTCGCGCTGCTCGGTGATTCTCGCCCGGCCTGGCGACGAGCTCGGGATCGTCGCAACCGCGTTCGACAACCCGGGGCTTCGCAACTATCCAATCCGGCTCGATCGCTATCCGGAGATCCGAGCCGCGCTCGATCAGGGCGTGCCGGTGCTCGTTGAGGAGGGCGCGGCGAATCCGCTGTACAGCGAGATCCGCAAGGTCTGGGAGGCGGAGGGGCTGACGGTGCCGATTTCGTCGGCGATCGCGCTCCCATTCACGCTCGACCGCACCCAGCTCGGCGTCTTCTTCCTTCGAACGAGCGGCAGCGAGCCGCCGCTGTCGCACCACGACATCGAGTTCGCGGACACGGTGATCCGCGCCGCGGTCGCCGCGATCCAGCGCGCGCAGCTGCTCGAGACGACGCGTGCCGACAAGGCGCGCCTCGAGGCGCTGGCGACGACCGACTCGGTCACGACGCTGCTCAACCGGCGCGCCCTGGTCGACCGCCTCACGCACGAGATGGAACGTGCCCGCCGCTACGCGACGCCACTCGCGCTGCTGATGGTCGACCTCGACCACTTCAAGGACATCAACGACACCCACGGCCACCTTGTCGGGGACGAGGCGCTTCGCGAAGTGGCCCGGCTGCTGCAGAGCGGGGTGCGCAACGTCGACATCGTCGCCCGCTACGGGGGAGAGGAGTTTGCGATTGTGCTGCCCGAGACATCGAACGAGGGCGCGGTTGCATTCGCCGAGCGCGTGCGCGAACGTGTGGCGGAGCACGTGTTCGCCAACGAACGGCTGCCGTCGCTGCGTATCACCGTCAGCGTTGGTGTCGCGTCGGTGCCGGCTGCGGACATCGAGTCGGTCGAGGATTTCTTCGCGCGTTCGGACGAGGCGCTCTACCGCGCCAAGGCGGCCGGCCGCAACCAGGTTCGAGCCTAGGATGCTGATCGCATCATGACCGGGGCACCATGACTCGCTGCCCGACCTGCGGCACCACCTACGCCGACGACGCCCGCTTCTGCACGAAGGATGGGTCGCGCCTCGTTGCCGCGGTGGCTCCACGCAGCGCCGCTGGCCCCGGCCAGGCCACGGCCGACACGCCCAGTGCGCGCGTGCCGCTCGCCGCGGTGAAGGACGCAACGAACGTGGCGGCGACCAACGCGACCCCGCCCGTTACCGAGATGATCGGGCTCACCCTTCAGGGCCGCTACAAGATTCTCAAGAAGCTCGGCGAGGGCGGGATGTCCCATGTCTACCTCGTCGAAGACGGAGCGAACGGGTACAGGCGCTACGCGATCAAGGTGCTCTCGCCGACGCTCTCGAACGACGAGAACGCGATGGCGCGGCTCCGCCGTGAGGCAGACCTCGGCGGCCGGCTCGAGCACGCGAACATCTGCCACATCATCGGCATCGGGGAGACGCCCGAGCACCTGGTGTACATCGTCATGCCGTTCATCGAAGGAGAGATTCTCAGCGACCGGACGCATCGGGCCGGCCAGCTCCCCCCCGACGAGGTGGTGCGGTGGGTCAACGACATCTCCTCCGGTCTCGAGCGGGCGCACGAGCTGCAGATCGTCCATCGCGACTTGAAGCCCGAGAACGTGATGATCGCGAGCGGGCCAAACGGCGACTCGCGCGCGGTGGTCATGGACTTCGGTCTGGCGAAGGAGCGTCGCGCCTCGCCCGAGCTGGCCAAGCTGACGGCCACGGGAATCGTGCTCGGCACTCCCGAGTTCATGAGTCCCGAGCAGCTCCGGGGCAAGCCGCTCGACGGACGAACCGATGTCTACTCTCTTGCGTTGATGACCTACGAGATGCTGACGGGGAAGCTTCCGTTCGCCGGCCGCACGCAGCAGGAGATGATGATCAACCGGCTGCGCAACGACCCGACGCCGATCCGGCAGATGCGCCCGGACCTCAATTTCACCGACATGGTCGAGAGCGTGTTGAACAAGGGGATGGCGCGCGACGTGGTGAACCGGTACTCGACCGCTCCCGAGTTCGCCGGCGCGCTGGCGGCGGCGGTTCGCGGTGAGGGCGGCGGAGTACTCGGGCGGTTGTTCGGACGTTAGGCAGTGGCAGCGGTGGTATCGGAACGGATCTGGCGGAGCGATGTCGTGCTCCAGCCGTCTTTCGGGAGAGGCATCATGAGTCGTTCGGCACTCGTCGCGGTGGTGATCGCGCTCGTCGCCTGCCAGTCGCGGGAAAGTCCCGCCCAGCAGCGGATGGTCGCAGGCGGAGTACGGCGCGACACCGCGCTCGCGCCACAGTTCCCGCTCCATGCCACGCTCGGCGGAAAGCTCGAGGCACCGGCCGGCCTCGAGGTCGACTACTTCGCGCGAAACATCGGCGGGGTACGCTTCATGGTGCTCGGTCCGGATGGCGCGGTCTACGCGTCGCGACCGGGCGCGGGGGTGATCATGCGACTGGCCGACACCGACGGGGATGGCGTCGCGGAAGACATCACCACGGTGCTGACTGGCCTCGACGAGCCGCACGGCATGGCGTTCTTCCGCGGATCCTTCTACGTGGCCGAGACCGGAAAGCTCAAGCGGTTCGCCGTCGGGCCTAACGGCCGGCCGGGGGGCGCAGGCGTCCAGGTCAGCAGCTACGCCGGCAACTCCGGGCACTCGACGCGCACCGTCATCGTCGGACCGGACAGCCTGCTCTACCTGTCGGTCGGCTCACGCTGCAACATCTGCGAGGGGGACACGCCGGAGCGGGCATCGGTCCTGCAGATCCTGCCGACAACGGGCGAGACGCGGCCGTACTCGATCGGGCTGCGCAACGCGGTCGGCCTCGCGGTGCATCCGGTGACTAAGGCGATCTGGGTGACGACGCATGAGCGGGACAACCTGGGCGACGACGTACCCCCGGAGGAGATCGACATCCTCAAGGACGGTGGTGACTTCGGCTGGCCCTATTGCTGGGGTGAGCGGCAGGCAAATCCGGAGTACAACAAGCCGGGTCGCTGCGACACGACGATTTCGCCCGCGCTGATGATGCAGGCCCACTCGGCGCCGCTGGGCATCACCTTCCTGAAGGGGGCGACGCAGCTGCGGAGCGAGTATCAGGGCGACGCACTGGTCGCGTTTCACGGATCGTGGAACCGGAGGAACCCGACCGGTGCCAAGGTCGTGCGCATCCGGATCGCCGATGGGAAGCCGGTATCGTATGAGGATTTCGTGCGCGGCTGGCAGGGCGCGAGTGGTGATCGCTGGGGGCGGCCCGCGGACGTGCTCGTGAACAAGGACGGGTCGGTGCTGATCTCCGACGACGCCGGCAACGCCATCTACCGGGTCCACCGCTGACGCCGGCACGCGGAGTCACCCGGCTGGCGTTTCGGCGAGCGCTCGGCTTGCCGCTGGCCACCGCGCTCGCCCTTGGCGCGTGTACGGTGAGCGAGCGCTCGACGTCGGACAGCACGGGGCGGAGCGACACCACGGCCGCTGCGCCAGCGGCCGGCGCGAAAGGAACTCCCGTCGAAGCACTTGCCGTGCAGCTCGGCGCATTCTCGGACACGGCGAATGCAATCCGGCTCCGCGATTCACTCGCGCGAGCGGGGTGGCGTGCCTACATCCGCGGCAGCGAGGGCAAGGAGTCGCCTTCCTTCCGGGTGCGTGTCGCTGCCTCGCGCGACACGATGCTTCCGCGCCTCGTCGCGGCGGCGTTCGCCGCCTCGCGCCGTGATGCGGCGGTCGTCAAGGATCTGGTTCGCGACGATTCACTCGAGGGCACCGCCGTCATCCCGGTGAACACGGGAACGCACGGCATGGCGGCAACGGTCCGCTGGGCCCTCGCGCCCAATCGGCGAGCACTGCTCGTCGTCGAGGATCCGGCGTCGGTCGAAGCCGAACCCCTGCCTAACGGCTTCGTGCTCGCTGACGAGGCGAGCGACGTGCTCCTTCAGGTCGACGGCATCTGGGACGTCTCGCCATCGCCGGATTTCCGGCGGCTCGCGGTCGGCCTCGCGTTCACGATCATGGGGCGCGAACGGCCGGAAATCCCGGCTGCCGAATGGACGACCCTCGCGCGGGAAACGGGTCTGAGCGTCGACTCGGTGAAGAAGGCGGCGTTTCCGAGCAGTGGAATGTCCACCGCCTACGGCGTTGCGCAGCCGGCGATCTATGACCTGAGCGTCGCGCCGGTGAACGGTGAGCGCGCCGCAGTGGTCCTTCCGATGGCCGGCGGGTGGCGCGTCGGCTGGAGCCTGCGCGGCGACGCGGTGCTGGTCGGGATGAATCCGACCCGCGCCGGCGACGCTGAACCATCGCCGCAGTGGATCGCGGTCGATCTGCGCGGACGCCCGATCAGCACCGCCACCGATTCTCCCGCGCCAGTCGCATGGACGACCGGTCCCACGCTCGACATCGGCATTCCGGTCGACTTCATGTCGCGGAACACCATCGCCGCCGGCGCGCGGTCGATCGAAAGCGGCGGCGGCTGGATCACGGTCAGCAACGGAAAATCGCGCCGGGTCGTCGGACCCGGGACCGCGCTCGTCGCCACAGCGACGGGGCGATTCGTCGCGGCACTCGTGCCTAACGCTCCGGCGAAGGTACCAGGCCAGCCGGCCCGGCTGGTCGTCTACGACCTCGGACGATGATGCAAAAGTCAGTGCGACTGGCGCTCGCGGCCAGCGGCCTCCTCGCCGCGCTCGGCGCCCCGCGACGGAGCGACGCGCAAGGCGTCGATCGCCCGACACCGACTGGAGTCGTGGTCGACGTCGACGTCATTCATTACGATCTCGCTGTCACGCTGCCCGACACAGGCAGTGCGATCAGTGGGGTCTCGACGATCCTCCTCCACGCGCGCCCCGAGGCCCGCGGGGTCTCGGTGGACATCCTGCTCACCGTCGACAGCGTCACGCTGAACGGCGGCCGCATCGTGGTCACCCCGCGCACCGGAGGTATCGTCGTTCCGCTGGCGCGCTCCGCCGACAGCGCGCGGGTCGCGGTGTTCTACCACGGAACACCGACGGACGGGCTGATCATCTCGAGGGATCCGCAGGGACGGTGGCAGGCGTTCGCGGACAACTGGCCCCACCGTGCCCCGCACTGGCTCGCGGTTGTCGATCGGCCGGGCGACAAGGCGACGGTGTCGTGGACGATCGACGCCCCAACCGAACTGACCGTCATCGCCAATGGCGCGCGCACCGACAGCAGCCGGAGCGCGGGTCGCCCCTGGCGCACCATCTCGAAATGGAGCGAGGCGCATCCGATCGCGACGTACCTGATGGTGATCGCGGCGGCACCGTTGCGCGCGGAACCCGTGCCCTCCACGAAGTGCGTCCCGCGGCAGGACGGGGGATGCGTCACGCAGACGGTTTACGTCTCCAGGGACGCGAAGCCGGGGATACCGGCCGCATTCAAGGAAGCGGAAGGGATCGCCGCGTTCTATTCGTCGATCGTTGCGCCGTTCCCGTACGAAACGCTCGCGCACGTCCAATCGACAACCCGGTTCGGCGGGATGGAGAACGCGACGGCGATCTTCTACGCTGATGCATACTTCCGGAGCGGGACGCTGAAGACCGAAACCGTCGCTCACGAGATCGCCCACCAGTGGTTCGGCGATGCGGTGACGGAGAGCGAATGGCCGCACATCTGGTTGTCGGAGGGGTTCGCCACCTACTTCGCGGAACTCTGGGCCGAGCGGTCGCGTGGGCGTGACACCCTGTTCGCGCATATGCGGACCACGCGCGCCAAGCTCCTCGCCGACAGCGTCGTCGCTCGCCGCCCGGTCATCGACAGTGGGGGCGACCTGATGCAGCTCCTGAACGCCAACAGCTACGACAAGGGGGGCTACGTCCTCCACATGGCGCGCCGTCTGGTCGGGGATTCTGCGTTCTTCCGCGGAATTCGTGGGTACTATGCCGGCCATCGCGATGGCAACGCCACCAGCGACGACCTCCGCCGCGCCCTCGAGGGCGCGTCAGGGCGGGACCTCGGCTGGTTCTTCCGCCAGTGGCTGACGCGCCCGGGCTATCCCGAGCTGGACACGAAGTGGAGTTATGATCCGCGGGAGCAACGCGTCTATCTGGAAGTAGCCCAGCGGCGGCGATTCGGGAACTTTCGCCTGCCATTGGTGGTGGAGCTGGTACGGAGGAACGGGTCGATTCTTCGCGCGACGGTCGACGTGCCGGCGCAGGCGGATTCCCGGATCGTCGTACCAATCGATCTCGACGCGCCGCCGGCGCGCGTGATCCTCGACCCGGACGCGAGCCTGCTCGCCGCCATCACCCAGCCGCGACGACAGCGGTAGCGGAACGAGGCGGGGGCGAGCCCCGAATCCGACCAGGTCGGGCTGCCCGTACCCTCGCCGTCGCCGTGATGAACCGCTGCATGAGCCGCTGGATGAACCGCATCTCCCTCCGCACGACTCGCCGCCTGACGATTGCCATCGTGGCGCTGTTGGGACTCGTCTCGCTCGCACCGCGTGGCGCCGAGGCGCAGCGCTACGTCGCGCGCGCGGACTCGCTGCTCCGGCGCGGACGAGTTTTCGCCGCCGAGACCCTCTACTACTACGCCGTGCGGCGCGCGCCGCGCGACCCGGCGGCGCGTCTCGCGCTCGGCCGCTACCTCGCGGCGCGCGGGGCACTGCGGATCGGCGCGGTACTGATGGAGGAGGCGCGGTTCTTCGGCGGCGATCCAAAAACGGTCGGAACCTATCTCGCGCCGGTGTACGCGCGGTTAGGCGACTACAAGGCGCTCTCGTCGCTCCCCGGTTCGCCGCTGCCTTACGCGCAGCGGGCCCGCGCCGAGTGGCTCGGCGCAAACCTGCCGAGCGTCGAGGGTCCGGATTCGGCGATGGTGCCGCTCGTCCCCGCGGACAGCGGCTCGCTCGGTGAGATCGAGCTCGTCATCGGTGGCGACACCGTTCGCGCGTCGATCGATCCGCGCGTCCAGGGCATGTCGCTCGACACTACCTGGCTGCGGCGGAAGTCGGTCAAGCGATTCGCGGCGACGTTCGACAACGATTGGCGGAACGTCGGCGGTGTCGCGCTGTCCGTCGGCGTCGGACCGTTCGTGCTGACCAACGTTCCGACGGGGTTCGCGCCGAGCGGTGATCCGAGGCGCGCGAAGGTCGGACTCGACTTCATCGCGCAGCTCGCACCGACCCTGAACCCGGTGACGCACACGATTACGCTCCGGAAGAGCGGGCGGATCGACAAGTTGGCTCCCGGAGAGCGCATCCCCACCCTGAGCTACCCTGGTGGCCTCTGGCTGGTCCAGCGCGACGGCGTCTGGCCGTTAGGCGGGAGCAATGCGACGAGCACGCTTGGGACGCATGCGTTCACGCTGAACGCCCGGCGCGGAGAGCTGATCATCGACTCGCGGTGAAACGCGGGCGGTAAGCGACAGGCGGCAGGCAGTCGACGGAACGCGGCGCTGCGCCGCGATTGCTGGCGGCGATTGCTGGCGGCGATTGCTGATCGGTTCCACGGAGCCGCTGGCCTCCTGGCAAGTCGGCTGTACTCCTCAGCATTCGGGCGTCGTGACAGACTCGCTTGTGAGACACCGAGACACCGAGGCCACCGAGAACAGCCCGCAGGGCTGAGCAGCTTGCGCCACGGCGAAACTGCTTGGGGCAAGTGGGTGAGATGGTCTCGCCCCGCTTGCCCCCAAGTAGTTCTTGGTGGCCAGCGGCTCACAGAACGGATCAGCAACAGCCGCCATCACCCGCTCCACAGAAACGCCATCCGCTAACTGCCAGCCGCTTACCGCTTACCGCCCGCAGTCCTTGGCCTGCTTATCGCTAATTGCGAGCGCTGATCCGCAGTGCCGACCAGCGTCAGCCGTCTCTCGCAATGGCAACAATCGCCGAGCCCCGCGTCAGCAGGGGGAAGGGAAGCAGCAAGGAGTTCACCGGCTTCGTTCGCGTGCGTGGCGCACGCGAGCACAACCTGAAGGACGTCAATCTCGAGATCCCGCGCGACGCGCTCGTCGTGTTCACCGGGGTGTCGGGCTCGGGCAAGTCATCGCTCGCGTTCGGGACGCTCTATGCCGAAGCGCAGCGCCGGTATCTCGAGTCGGTCGCACCGTACGCGCGGCGGTTGTTCGACCAGATGGGAGTGCCCGACGTCGATGAGATCGACGGCCTTCCGCCGGCCGTCGCGCTCCAGCAGCAGCGCGGATCGCCGACGTCGCGATCCTCCGTCGGCAGTGTGACGACACTCTCGAACCTGCTGCGCATGCTCTATTCGCGCGCGGGAAAATATCCACCGGGCCAGGAGCTCCTCCACGCCGAGGCATTCTCGACGAACACACCCGAGGGGGCGTGCCCGGAGTGCCACGGCCTTGGCCGCGTCTACGAAGTGACCGAGCGCTCGATGGTGCCCGACGATTCGCTCACCATTCGCGAGCGCGCGATCGCCGCGTGGCCGCTCGCCTGGCAAGGGCAGAACCAGCGCGACATCGTCACGACGATGGGCTTCGACGTCGACAAGCCATGGCGCGAACTGTCGAGGAAGGATCGTGACTGGCTGCTGTTCACCGAGGAGCAGCCGCAGGTTCCGGTGTTCGCGGGCTACACGACGGACGAGGTGCGGCGCGCGATCAAGCGGAAGGAAGAGCCGGACTACATGGGCACCTTCACCGGTGCCAGGCGCTACGTGCTCCACACCTTCGCGAACACGCAGAGCAACCTGATAAAGAAGCGCGTCGCGCAGTACATGATCAGCAGTCCGTGCCCGACTTGCAAAGGCAAGCGTCTTCGTCGCGAGTCGCTGTCGGTGAAGTTCGCGGGGTGCGACATCGCCGACATCTCGCGCATGCCGATGGCCCGTCTGGCGCAGACGCTCGAGCCCTACGCCGACGGCACCGCGCCCGAGCTGACGAAGATGAGCACCGATCATCCGGAGAAGGCGGCGGTGGCACAGCGCATCTCGGAGGATCTCGTCGCGCGGCTGGAGGTGCTGCTCGACCTCGGACTCGGCTATCTCTCCGCCGACCGGAGCACGCCGACGCTGTCGCCGGGCGAGCTGCAGCGGTTGCGCCTCGCGACGCAGGTGCGCTCGAACCTCTTCGGCGTCGTCTACGTTCTGGACGAGCCGTCGGCGGGACTGCATCCCGCCGACACCGAGGCCCTGCTCAGTGCGCTCGAGCGGCTCAAGGCGTCGGGCAATTCGTTGTTCGTCGTCGAGCACGATCTCGACGTCATCCGCCACGCGGACTGGATAGTCGATGTCGGACCGGCGGCGGGCGAGCATGGTGGGCACATCCTCTACAGCGGTCCGCCGGCCGGCCTCGCGCAGGTCGAGGCCTCAGAGACGCGGCGTCACCTATTTGCGATCGGGCCGGCTTCAACGCGCCCCACAACGCGCGCGCCGCGGACCCCTGACGGCTGGCTCGAGCTGACGGGTGTCACCCGCAACAACCTTCGCGGCATCGACGTGGCATTCCCGTTAGGCGCGTTCACCACGGTGACCGGGGTGTCCGGCTCGGGCAAGTCCAGCCTCGTCAGCCAGGTGCTGGTGGAGCTGGTCGCGGAGCAGCTGGGACATCACGTCCCGGTCGCGGCGGAGGACGGTGAGGGGGAGGGCGAGGAGTTCGAGCGGATGGCGGAGGACATCGCCAGCGGCGAGATCACTCGCGGGATGCCGGCGGTAAAGCGGCTGGTACAGGTGGACCAGAAGCCGATCGGCCGAACGCCACGCTCGAACCTGGCGACCTACACCGGGCTCTTCGACCATGTGCGCAAGCTGTTCGCGTCGACGAAGGCGGCACGCGCTCGCCACTATGATGCCGGCCGCTTCTCCTTCAACGTCGCGAAGGGACGCTGCGACCACTGCGAGGGAGAGGGATTCGTCTGTGTCGAGCTGCTGTTCCTGGCCAGCGTCTATACGCCGTGCCCGACCTGCCACGGCGCGCGCTACAATGCGAAGACGCTCGAGATCAGGTACAAGGACCGCAACATCGCCGACGTGTTAGGCCTCACGGTCGACTCGGCCTGGGAGTTCTTTGCCGACGAAGCGCACATCACCCGCTCGCTGAGCGTGTTGCGCGAGGTCGGCCTTGGCTACCTTCGCCTCGGGCAACCGGCGACTGAGCTGTCGGGCGGCGAGGCACAGCGCATCAAGCTCGCGACCGAGCTGCAGCGGATCCAGCGAGGCAACACGCTCTACATCCTCGACGAGCCGACGACCGGACTTCACCCCTCCGACGTCGAGAAACTGATCGCGCAGCTCGACGGCCTTGTCGAGTCGGGAAACACGGTGGTCGTCGTCGAGCACGACATGCGCGTCGTCGCGAACAGCGATTGGGTGATGGACATCGGGCCCGGCGCGGGAGACGAGGGCGGACGAGTGGTCGCGGCCGGCGTGCCGGCCGAGGTGGCGCGCGCGTCCGGCAGCAGGACCGCACCGTACCTGGCGCGGTTCCTCGGCTAGCCGGTGCCTGTCGAGCGGTGCTGTGTGGCGCTGCTGACCGTCAGGCAACGCCAGCCGGTGCCGGCGTGGCCCGCCGCTTCACGAGCTTGCTGGCGAGCAGCGCGAGAAGCCCGATGATGATCCCCGAGACGACACCGATGGCCGGACCCGTCAGCGCCATCATCAGCCGCGGATGCGTGGGCAGCCCCATGGTGGCCGACATCGCGATCTCCTCTGCATGCCGATCCGCATACGCCCGGAACAGTGCGACGTGCACCGCGGTGATCCAGATGCTGTTGCCGATCCCGACCGCCAATCCGTGAAGGAAGTATCGACCGAACGCGCGGGTCGCGATCAGGTACGCGGACACGATCCAGATCACGAACCAGACGAATGGTTCGATGCGCGACGGAAGGAAGAACACGGTCGCGATCCCCATCGCCAACCCGAACAGCGAGAGCTGAAAGATCAATCTCCAGTTCATCCGGCCTCCAGGTGAGAGTGGCTGATGCGTACCGGACGATGCGCGGAATGCTGGCTGAGGGCAAGGAGAGGGTAGGCGAGTGCGGCAAGCGGCTCGGTGCCCGTGTCGTTGAATGCTTTTGCTCGAGCAAGAGCATTGACCACAGGGGACACCGAGTTCACCGGGATTTTACTTGTCGCCCGTTCGTCAGGCCATTCCGCCCTGCACGGTTTCTCACGGCCCGCCCGGCGCCTGCGGGTGCGGCCAGCGGCGGTGGAGTTGCAGGTAGAGGAAACGGACGGCCCCCGCTTCCGGCGTCGCGGTGGTGCAAGAACTTCTCATAGACTCCGTCGCGGCGAAAAAGGTTTGCCGGCGCTTTCGCGCGCCGGGGCGTTGGCCTATGATCGAATCCCCGGCCGTTCAGCACTTCGAGGTTCTCATGACCGCTGCAATCTCACCGCCCGCCACCGAAGCGTCGGTGCGCGATGCTGTCATCGCCTGGCGGCGACAGCTGCACCAGCATCCGGAGCTCTCCTTTCACGAGGAGCGCACCGCGCGGTTCGTCGCTGACACCCTGGCATCGTTCGGCGGGCTCGTGATCAGCCGGCCGACCGCGACGAGCGTGGTCGCGCGGCTCATCGGTCCGCGGCCCGGACGCGTGCTGGCGATTCGCGCGGATCTCGACGCGCTCCCGATCGACGAGCGCAACAGCCACGAGTTCGTCTCGCTGAACCCGGGCGTGATGCACGCCTGCGGGCACGATGGCCACACCGCGATGCTCCTCGGCGCGGCGAAGGTACTCGTGTCGCGACGGGACGAGCTCGCCGGCGAGGTGCGCTTCGTCTTCCAGCACGCCGAAGAGCTGAACCCGGGCGGCGCCGAAGAGCTGGTGGACGCCGGCGTGATGGAGGGTGTGGACCTCGTCATCGGCGCGCATCTCTGGCTGCCGATGCCTTACGGCCAGGTCGGAGTGCGCGCGGGCCCGCTGATGGCGTCGCCCGACAACTTTCGCATCACGATCGGGGGACAGGGCGGCCACGCCGCGATTCCGCACGAGACGGTGGATGCGATCGCGATCGCGGCGCAGGTCGTGACCAACCTGCAGCACGTCGTGTCGCGCAACGTCGATCCGCTCGCCGCCGCGGTCGTCTCGGTGACGCGCATCGCCGGCGGCACAACGTACAACGTCATCCCTGGCCAGGCCGAGCTGGCCGGCACTGTCCGGACCTTCGACGCCGCGCTTCGCGCGCGAATCCCCGAGCTGATGGAGCGCATCGTCGCCGGCATCACCGCGGCGCACGGTGCGACGTACGTCTTCGAGTACGATCCCGGCTACCGCCCGGTCGTCAACGACGCGGCCACGACCGGGTTCCTCAAGCGCGCCGTCGCGCGAGCGTTAGGCGAGCAGGTCCTCGTCGACGCGATTCCGACGATGGGCGGCGAGGACTTCTCCGCCTACCAGCAGCGCGTGCCCGGCTCGTTCTTCTTCATCGGCGCGCGGAACGAGGAGCGGGGGATCGTGCACCCGCACCATCACGAGCGCTTCGATCTCGACGAGCGCGCACTCGACAGCGGAACGCGGATCTTCGTCGCGGCGGCGCTGGCGATGACCGAGAGGTGATCGCTCGCGGCGCACGGTCCGGCGTGGCGCATTGTTGCGCAAGACGTCTCAGTGCGGGAGTCGTGGCCGGAGCGCCCCGTACGTCCATGTGCCGGCCAACGCGCTCGCCAGTACCACCGCGAAGATCCAGACACCGCTGCCGAGCAGGGCGAAGAGGGGCCCGGGGCATGCGCCGACCAAACCCCAGCCAAGGCCAAAGATGATTCCGCCAAGCCAGTACCGAGTCCCGCTGCCGATCGACTTCGGCGGCACGGTGATCGGGGTGCCATCGATCGCGCAGAGGCCACGCCGCTTGATCACCTGCAGCCCGATCGCCGCGACGAGGATCGCCGATCCGATGATACCGAACATGTGGAACGACTGAAAGCGAAACATCTCCTGAATGCGGAACCAGGAGATCACCTCCGCTTTCGTGAGGACGACGCCAAAGAGCAGGCCAAGTCCGAAATAGGGTACGAGCGGAGAACGAGGCTGTCTCTCGTCGTTCGTCGACTGCCGCATCGGGTCAGCCTCCGAGCAGGCGCGGGATGAGCAGCCAGGTCGCGATCAATCCGCCAGCGAAGAAACCGATGACCGCGATCAGCGATGGAAGCTGCAGATCCGCGAGCCCGCTGATCGCGTGTCCTGATGTGCACCCCCCGGCATACGCTGTCCCGAAACCGACGAAGAACCCGCCCCCGACGATCATCACCACACCCTGCCACGTGGCCAGCGCTCCCCAGTGAAACAGCTCGCGCGGCACGAGGCCGGTGAAATCGCGGATGCCGAGAGCGCGCAGCGACTGCTCGGCCGCCGGGCTGATGTGCGACCCGGCACCGAGGAAATGCCCAGCAACCGCACCGCCGACGAGGATGCCTGACGCGAAGGCGAGGTTCCACCCGCCGGTGCGCCGCCAGTCATATCGAAAAAAATCGACGCGGCCGGGCAACCCGGCCGAGCAGACGTGGCGCAGGTTGCTCGAGATGCCAAGCAGCTTGTTGCCGGTCAGCAGCAAGGCGGGCACGAACAACCCGATCAGCGGGCCGGCCACGTACCACGGCCAGACGTTGGAGATGTGTTGCATATGGATCCAATTCAGGATGGCCGCAGCCGCAGCCGCGGCGCGGGCAGCGGCCGGTCAGACCGCCAGCAGCTTGCGCCGCGCTTTCATCTCCGCATCGAGGCGCCCGCACATGATGTCGCAGAGCTGGAAGATGCCCTTGTCGGCGATCGCGTAGTAGACGAACAGGCCGTCCTTGCGTCGCCGCACGAAGTGCATCGCGTGGAGGAGCTGCAAGTGCTTCGACACGTTCGCCTGGCCAAAGCCCGTCTCGTCGACCAGCTCGGTCACCGTCATCTCGCTCGACCGGAGGGCGTTGAGAATCCGGAGCCTGGCAGGCTCGGCGAGCGCCTTGAAGCGTTCGGCGACGAGGGTCAGGACTTCAGGCGTCATCTTCGGGGAACTCAATGAAGATCTCCGGCTGCGAGATATAGATTGCTATGTAGTAATGTAGTTGTTTGTGTCGGCGCGTGCAAGGCCAACCCGGGGCGGACGGCGGAGCAGGACCCCGGCGGCGATGCCCGACAGCGCCGTCAATCCGGCCGTCGCCGCGATCGCGATCCGGAATCCCATCCAGTCGGCGAGCGCTCCGGCCATGACCGCGCCAAGCACATAGCCGAGATCCCGCCAGAGCCGATACGTCCCCACCGCCGACGCGCGCTCGCGAGGCGTGACCGCGTCCGCGACTTCGGCAAGCAGTGTCGGATAGACGGCCGCGGTTCCGAGACCGAGCAGGACCGCGGCAGCCAGCCAGGGGATCCGCCCCGACGTCAGGGCGAACGCGCCTAACGCTGCCGCCTGGGCGAGCATGCCGCCGGCGATCCACACCCGCCGTCCCCCACGCTGCGCCTCGCGGTCGCCGAGGGCGCCGGTCACGATCTGCGATAGTCCCCAGACGCCGGGATAAATCGCGACGAGGATGCCGATCTCACGCACCGACAGCCCGCCCGCAAGGAACAGCAGCGGCAACAATCCCCAGGCGACGCCATCGTTCAGGTTGTTCACCAGTCCCGCCTGGTGCGAGCCGACCAGCGCGCGACTCGCCGCGCTGTAGTAGGCGAGCCGGCCAAGCCGTCCATTCGGTGCCGCGCGCGGAGTCACGCCAGCCGAAACACCAGGAACATGCCCCCGCTCCTCGAGCGCAACGTGGTCGCTGGTGTCCCGCACCCAGAACACCGAGACCGCCAACCCGAGTAGCGATGCCGCCAGAGCGATTACAAACGGAGCGCGATCCGGTCCGTACGCAGCGGCGACAAACCCGGCCCCTGACGCGGCGAGCGCCACGGCAACGTATCCGGCGGCTTCGTTCAGTCCCATCGCCAGACCCCGTTGCGCGGGCCCAACGAGATCGATTTTCATGATGACGGTGGCGGACCAGGCCAGGCCCTGGCTCGCACCAAGCAGCACGTTCGCCGCGATCACCCAGTTCCATGTCGGCGCCACCATCAACAGCAGCGGCACGGGGATCCCGATCAGCCACCCGGCGATGAGCACCCGGCGTCGGCCGACGCGACCCGCCATGTCGCCAGCGAGGTAGTTCGCGATCGCCTTCGCAAAACCGAACGCCGCGATGAACCCGAGCAGCAGCGTTCTCGAGGTCACCCCGAAACGATGATCCGCGAGGAGCGGCAACACCGACCGCTCGACGCCGACCGTAGCGCCAACAAACCCGTTCACCAGCACGAGCAGCGCAAACTGCCGCGCGTTGGTGCGGAGGCCCAGCGCGATGGCGCGGTGCGATGGCGCTGTGTCGTTCCCTTCGCGGTGCGTCACGTGCCCGCCTCTCGCGTGCGTTACTTCGCGGCGGCGAGCGTGCCGGCCTCTGCCTCGCGCTCGACTGGCAGCTTCTGCTTCTGCCACTCGGCGAACCCACCCGTCAGGTTGACGATGTTTTTCCGGCCGCTCGCCTGAAGCACGCTCGCAGCGATCGCCGACCGCGCCCCGCTCTGACAATGGACAACGACCGTGGTCGATGACGGAATCTCGCTCAGCCGCTCGGTCAGGTAGCCAACGGGAATGTTCGGCACGCCCGGCAGATGGCCGGCGTCCCATTCAGTCCGTCCGCGGACGTCGATGACGCTCATCTTCTCCGATTTCATCCGGTCGGCCAGCTCGGCCGCGGAAATCTGCCGGACCTTCGCCAGCTCGTGCCCCGCCGCCGACCACGCGCCGATCACGTCGGTGCCGAAGTAGCCGGCAACGCGATCCAGTCCGATCATTGCGAGGTCGCGCACCGCTTCATCGATGCAGCGCGAGCACCCGGAATCGACGATCAGATGAAAGTCCCGGTCGTACGGCAGCAGCCATCCTGCCCAGGTGTTGAAGCTCTTGCTGAGCGGAATGTTGATCGTCCCGGCGATGTGGCCGGCGGCGAAGTCGGCGGCGGGACGGGTGTCGACGATCGTGACGCCGTCGTGGAGCAGCCCACCGATCGCCGCCGCCGGGCGCAGCTCGGGACGGTGGAAGCCGCCGAGGAGCGCCGGGCCTTCCTTGTTGATCCGCTTCATCTCGGCGAAATACTTCGGGGGCTCGGGCTGGCCCGCGAGCACCGCTTCGACGAACTCCTGCTCGTCAGTGATCGCGAGGCCCCAGTTCGCGATCTTCTCGTAACCGAGCGTCGAGGACGGCACCGCGCCTAACGCCTTGCCACAGGCCGATCCGGCACCGTGTCCGGGGAGGATCTGGATGTAATCGGGGAGCTGCTTGAACCGCTGCAGGCTGCGGAAGAGCGTGCGCGCTGCGGCTTCCATCGTACCGGCGATCCCGGCCGCCTTCTCGAGCAGGTCCGGACGGCCGACATCACCGACGAAGATGAAGTCCCCGGTGAGCGCGCCCATTGGCTTGTCCGTCGCCGGCGTGTCGGTCACGAGGAAGCTGAGATGCTCGGGTGTGTGCCCCGGGGTGTGGAGCGCCTCGAAGCGCAGATTGCCGACCATGAACGTGTCGCGATCGTGGAGAAGGCGCGCTCCCGCGCCGCGGGCGAAGGCGTACTTCCAGTCGGCATCGCCTTCGTCCGAAAGGAGCAGTTGCGCACTGGCCCGATCAGCGAGCTCGCGACTGCCCGATACGAAGTCAGCGTGGATGTGCGTCTCGGTAACGTGCGTGACCTTGAGGCCCTCGTCGTCGGCGGCGCGGATGTACTGCTCGACATCGCGGTTGGCGTCGACGACAATCGCCTCGCCGCTCGAGGGACAGCCGACCAGGTAGCTCGCCTGGGCCAGCTTCGAATCATAGAAGCGCTTGAGTAACATGTCGCGATCCGGTTACAGGGAAATGATCTCGAATCAGTCCGACTTCGGTGCTGGCCTGGCCTGCTGCTCGGCCACGTAGGTGGTCGCCGCATGAGCGAGGTCGTCGCCGCGGAGCCCGACCGCGCGCGCGATTCCCATCGCGTCCTCGGAACTCCGGTGCTCGTCGAGCACGAGGTACGGGATGAGCAGCGCGCCAACGCGATTCGCACTGGCGCAGTGGACGAGCACCGGGCGCAGATCCCGGTCGCGCAACAGCGTGCGTACCTGTTCAAATGCTGCCGCGCCTAACGATACGGCAGTGACCGGGATGTTGTGATACGCCAGCCCGGCGGCGGCGGCCGTTGCGGCCTCGTCAAAACCGCGGGGCTCGCCGGCCGCTCGCAGGTCGATGACACTTTTCAGTCCTGCACGGGCGAGCTGTTGGAGCTGCGCGGCACTCGGCTGGCCGGCGGTCAGAACGCCGTCGAGCGGCGAGCTGCCGTTAGGCAGCTCAACGGTTGACAGCATCTGCGTGGATTGCGGCATCGGTCCTTCTCCGGGATGAATGTCGGCCCTCATGGCCTGGCGGGAACGGCTTCCGGCCGCGGGGGCGCCGCCGGCGCGGGCCGGACAGTGCCTCGATTCCTGTAGAGCACGAACGTTCCCATGAGGAGGAGAAACACGGCAAAGCCCTGCTTCAATGCTCGCTGTGAGACGAATCGGACGAAATATGTGCCGGCAATTATTCCCGCCGCGGCGATCGCCGTGAACGTGGCGACGAATCCCCAGGGGACTGCTACCTGTCCGATGTACCCGGCGAAGCCTGACAGGGAATTCATCGCGATGACGAGCAGCGATGTCCCGATTGCCTGCTTCATCGGCACATGCGCGAGCAGCACCAGCGCGGGGACGACGAGAAATCCGCCGCCGATTCCGACGACACCAGTGAGCAGGCCGACCGCGAGCGCGACGGGAACGAGGAGCCCGGGCGACATGGCGCGTTCCGCTGGCGGACTCAGGCCGCGGTCACGTCGCGCGGATCGCCACATGGAGACCGAGGCGGCGAGCATCACGATCGCCAGCAGTACGAGCTGAACGGTGCCGCTGAGCAAGATCGCCAGTCTGGCGCCGGCGAAGGCGCCGACCATCGCGATGAGTCCGAACAGCGCCGCCGTCTTCAGGTTCACGTTCCCGGCCTTCCAGTGACCGATCGCGCCGACGAGGCTTGTGCCCCCGACCACGGGAAGGCTCATCGCAATGGAAAGCTTCGGGTCGAAGCCGAGTACGTACACGAAGATCGGGACCGTGAGGATCGAGCCACCACCCCCCATCAGACCGAGTGAGAGGCCGACCAACGCCGCGAGCGTGTATCCGAGGAGCTGCACAGGTGCCCCTACGCGCCCGACCGGGTCCCACGAGAAATCGCCGGCACCGCGCTGACCCGATCGCTGACAGCGAGGGCAGGCGCCCGCGGACAGATAGTGGGAACTGGCTGACTCATCGAACCAGGGAGCGAGAGAATGCGTGCCGGCAACCGTTCAGGCGTCGGCGGTGCTTAAAACCAATGTACAACTATTTAGTTGTTTAGTCAACCGGCGGCAGCCGGTCGTGCCGTGCCTGGGGATTGACTCGCGCCCGCCCGGATCAACGCCCCGCGAGCATGCCCAGCGCCTCTTCACACGCGTCGAGGCAGAGCGCCAGCCTGTCCGGCGTGTGATCGCCCATGTGCCCCACCCTGAACGTCGTCTCGCGCAGCTTGCCATACCCCGCGCCGATCACGAACCCGCGCTTCGCCACCTCCGCCGCGACCGCGACACCACTCACGTCAGGCGGCAGCGTCACCGCCGTCACCGTCGCCGAGCGTTCGCCCTCGGGGGCAAGCACCTTGATCGGCAGTCCGCGGCGCCGTGAAACATCGTCCACCCAGCCCCACGTCTGCGCCGACATCGCCGCGTGGCGCGCCCAGCGGGCTTCCATCGTCTCGGCCGCGATTCGCGCCAGCTGCGCATCGAGGGCGTAGAGCAGCGGGAGCGCGGGCGTGTTCGGCGTCTGGTTCTTCGCGGCGTAGGCCTCGAACTCGACCAGGTCGAAGTAGAGCCCGCGCCCCTTCGCCGTGCTCGCCGTCCGCATGTACTCGGCGCTGGCGACGCCGACCGCGAGCCCTGGCGGAAGCGCGAGCGCCTTCTGCGAGCCGGTGAGCACGAAATCCATCTCCCATTCATCGAACGGGAGCGCGGAGCCGGCGACGCCGGTGACGCTGTCGACGAGGCAGAGCGCTCCATGCCGGCGCGCGAGCGCCGTTGCGCCGCGCGCGTCGCTCAGCGCTCCGGTGGACGTTTCGGAGTGCACCAGCGTCACCGCTGCATAACGCTTCGCCTCGAGCCGCGCCTCGAGCTCGCCGAGATCGACCGCCCTGCCTAACGTCACGCTGAGGATGTCGGTCTCCCGTTCGCAGGCACTCGCGATGTTGGCGAACCGCTCCGAGAACGCGCCATTCACCACGGCGAGGATCGGTCCCGGCGGCGCACAGCGCACCGATGCTTCCATCAGCCCGGTCGCCGACGACGAGCTCACCAGCACCGGTCGTGTCGTCCGGAAGACATCGCGCAGCCCGGTCTGGATCCGCGCGAACATCGCCTCGAACGACTTGCCGCGGTGCGGGATCATCGGTCCGGTCATCGCCGCGAGCACTTCGGGGCGTACCTCGGTCGGGCCGGGCAGGAAGAAGGTGCCGAAGGGAACGTCAGGCTTCATCCGAGGACGAGCGCCTCCAGTTGAGCGAATGATTCGATCGTGAAGTCGGCGGCTTTCACGACAGCCTCGCGCCGCATGAAGCCGGTGTATGCGCCGAACGCGGCGATTGCCGGACGCATCGCAAGGTCGGTCGCACCGTCGCCGACGCCAAGTGTCGGCGCGGCGAGGGCGAGACCGCGCACCACCTGTTCCTTGCCGCCCTGCGTCGCCAGCGGCGAGCGCTCGTCGTAGCGCGCATATTTGCCCTTGGTATCGAAGCGAATCGACACCGCACTCAACGCCTTGCCGTCCGCGCCAAGCAGTTGCGCCAGCGGAACGATTGCCTCGCGCAATCCCCCGCTCACCAGTGCAATCGCGACGCCGGCCCGTCGCAGCGCGACGATCGTGTTCGCCGCACCCGGCGCGATCGATTCGACGTATCGCACGCCGAGCGCATCGACTTCGCGCCTCGTCGGCGCGATCATTTTCAGTCGCTCGCCATAGACTGACTCGAGCGGGATCTCGCCGCGCATCGCGCGGTCGGTGAGCTCGGCGACGCGCGTGGCCATCTCGGGGCCGCGAAGCTCCGCGAGCCAGTCGATTCCCTCAATCCCCGAGAGCGTCGAGTCCACGTCGATGACCACGCTGGCAAAGCGCGGGCGAGCATCGCCACCCGTCACAGGACGTTGCCCGGTGCGAAGATGCCCGACGGATCGAGCTCGCGCTTCACCGCCCGCATCATCGACATCTGCAGCTCGGAAAGCTGCAGCCCCACCCACTTGCGCTTGATCTTGCCGATTCCATGCTCGGCCGCAACGGTGCCACCCATCGCGATCACCGAGCGGAGCGTCTCCTCGACGACGCGCTCGATCCGCTTCACCTCATCCGCATCGGTCGCAATGAAGTTCTGGTGCGGATGTCCATTTCCGGCGTGACCATAGATCACCGCCTGCTCGACCCCGGCGGCCCGCGCCGCCTCGCGCGCCACCGCAATCGCCTCGGCGAGCCGCGGATACGGGACCGCCCAGTCGGTCGACACCTTGCGTCCGCCCGCGGCGCGGCAGCGCGCGCCGCGCTCGTTCATCGTCGCCGGGATGGCATGCCGCGCGTCGCGAGCTTCGCGGAGCGCGCCCTCCCCGTCGAAGATCCGCACGTCGTCGCCGAGCGCGCCGTGAGCTTCGGCGAGCTGCAGCCACGCATCGAGGTCGACATCGTCCTCCCCCGCGTCCTCGGTGTAGACCGCCGCCGCTGCACCGACCGGCGCCATCCGATCGCCATGCCCAACGGTGGTGATCCCGAGCGCGAGGTCGTCGAGATACTCGAGGCAGCGGGGCGACAGCGCCGAGCGACGCGCCGCGACGACGAAGCCGAGCGCCTCGCGCTCCGACGCGAATGGAATCGACAGCCCGGTCACGCGCGCCGGCAGCGGCGTCAGCACGAGCTCGGCCCCGACGACCAGGCCTAACGTTCCCTCGCTGCCGACGAACCAGTCGAGCGGATCGTGCACCATCTCATAGCCGACGGTGTTCTTCTCGAGTGGATTGCGCCGGAGCTCGGTCGTCTCACCCGACGCGAGGACCACCGTCAGCGCGCGAACGTGCGAGCGCGTCGCCCCATAGCGCAGTGTCCGCGCGCCTGATGCGTTGCAGGCGATCGATCCACCGATGGTGCACGACTCCTCACTCGTCGGATCCGGCGCGAAAAGCAGTCCGCGCTCGGCGGCCGCGCGCTTGATGTCGGAGATGATCGCGCCTGGCTCGACACGCATTGTCCGCGCGTTTGCGTCGATGTCGAGGATGCGGTCCATGCTCCGCAGCGAGAGTAGCACCCCGGCATCGCTGATCGACGCGCCGGTCGTGCTCGTCTGGCCGCCCGCCGCGGTGATCGGGATCTGCGACGACGCGCACTCCCGCACGATCGCGACGACTTCGCCGGGCGTCGCCGGGCGCGCAACAGCGTCAGGCACCATCCGCAGCCCCGATGCATCGGCCGCGAAGCCCTCCCGGAGCGCGCTGTCGCGCTCGAGGGAGACGCTCATCGTACCGCCGCCTTACGCGCCAGCGGCGATGGTCGCGCCAAAGCGGACGATCGTCGCGGTGAGCACGTCGGGGAGGCCGAGCAGGCGCTTCTGGATGTCAGCGCCGACCGCGTTGTCGACGGTGATCGCGGCGAGCGCCTCGCCGCCCTGCGCCAGTCGCGCCTGATGATACTCGGCGATGTTGACCCCGGCGTCGCCGAGCAGCGTGCCGACGCGCCCGATGACACCGGGGACGTCCTTGTTGGTGAGCACGACGAGCGTGTCGCGGGGCGCGACATCGACGTGGAAGCCGCCGATGCGCGTCAGGCGCCATGCCGCGTCGCGCGGGGCGACGCCGGCCACCGCCAGCTCCTGCATCCCGGCCGCGAGCGAGATCTCGACCGACGCGGGATGCGGCAGCGTCGCGCTCTCGGTGACGGCAAGCTCGATCCCGCGCGATGCGGCCAGCGATCGCGCGCTGATCAGGTTGAGGCGCTCCGACTCGAGCACCCCCTCGAGTGCGCCGACCGCCGCCGCGGCCGCGAGCACCTCGCCAGCGCCCGAGAGGTCCGGCCCGTAACGCACCGTTAGGCGCTGCAGCGCACGGCCGCCCTGCCCGGCAAGGATCGCCCGGCCCACCGCTGACGCGCGCTGCGCGACCATCAACGCGCCGTGCAGGTCCGTCCACTGTCGGCCGCTCGACTGGGCGACGTTGAGTGATCCGGACAGCTCGCCGCTGAGCAGTGCGTCGCGCACCGAGCGGCAGACTTCGACGGCGACATTGCGCTGCGCTTCGGCGGTGCTCGCGCCGATGTGCGGCGTGAGGATCACGTTGTCGCGACCCTTGAACGGATGATCGCCAACGAGCGGCTCCTTCACATACACGTCGAGCACCGCGCCCATCAGCTTGCCCGAGTCGAGCGCCGCCGCGAGTGCGTCGTCGGCGACGATGCCGCCGCGCGCCAGGTTGCAGACCACCGCCCCCGCGGGAAGACGCGCCAGCTCGCTCCGACCGATCAGTCCCGTCGTCTCGTCGTTGAGCGGAGTATGGACAGTGAGCACGTCGGCCTCGCTGAGCAGCGATTCGAGCGTCGTCGCGCGCCGGATGCGCAGCGCCTGGAAGCGGGCGTCAGGCACGTACGGATCATAGCCGGCAACGGTCATTCCGAACGCGAGCGCGCGCGCCGCGATCTCGCCGCCGATTCGTCCGACGCCGACGACGCCGAGCGTGCGGCCCTTGAGCTCCTGGCCGAGGAGCTGCGCGCGATCCCAGCGTCCCTGGTGCATCGAGCTGTTCGCGCGCGGGAGGTGCCGGAACAGCGAGATGATCGTGCCGAAGAACAGCTCGGCGACGGCGATCGTGTTCCCCGCGGGTGCGTTGATGACGGCGACACCGAGCTCGGTTGCGACAGCGAGCGCAATGTTGTCGACGCCGACGCCAGCGCGTCCGACGACCTTCAGCTTGGTCGCCTTGCGGAGCACATCCTCGGAGATCCGCGTCGCCGATCGTCCGACGATGGCGTCGTAATCACCGATGCGCGCGAGGAGCTCGTCCTTCGGCAACGTTGGTACTTCATCGACGCGGAGGCGCGGCTCACTGGCGAGGAGTGCGACGCCATCGGCGTCGATATCGTCGGTGACGAGTACTCGAAATGGCATCGTGTTCAACGACCGTGACTTCGCAGTTCGACGAGGAGGCAGCGGTCCTGGACGACGTCGATTCCCGCGGCCGTAAGGCGCGCGGCGAATGCATCGTCGCGAATGCCGAGCTGCAGCCAGACCGAGCGCGGCTTCTTTGCGAGAATGTCGTCGAGGTGGGCAGCGAGATCCTTGGGACGCCGGAACATGTTCACCATGTCGACATCGCCGGGGATCGCGGCGAGGCTGCGATACACTTTCTGTCCGAGAATCTCGGTAGCCTCGGGATAGTAGACCGGAACCGGTACGATCTCGTAGCCGGAACGCTGCGCGTACTCAGCAACATAATACGCGGGCTGCATCGATTCCCGGGTCTTTATCCCGACGACCGCGACGCGCCTGGTACGCCCGAGCAGCGCGCCGATCTCGTCGTCGTCGATGATTCGTCCGGGCGTCGGTGAAGAGGTCGTCATGTGGGGTACCGATGCGAGGATCGCGCCGCCGGGTTAGGTTTCCGGGCTACGCCGGCCCCACGTCGCGGGGCCGGTAGAACTCATGGGAGCGTGCACTTCGATGCGGATGCTTGTCCTCGGCGCTGGGCTGCAGGGATCGGCCTGTGCGTATGATCTGTTGCAGAATCCGGATGTCAAGGAAGTACGGCTCGCCGACCTCAAGGTCGACCACCTGCCGGCATTTCTCGCCCCGTATTCCGGAAAGCGGCTGCTCCCGACGCGGCTCGACGTCCGCGACACCGATGCGGTCCGCGCCGTGATGCGCGAGAGCGACGCGGTGATGAGCGCGATCCCCTACTACTTCAACCTCGAGCTGGCGACGCTGGCCGCCGAAGTTGGCGTCCATTTCTGCGATCTTGGCGGCAACACCGAGATCGTCTTCAAGCAGAAGGAGCTCGACGCGAAGGCGAAGGCGAAGAGCGTCACCATCGTCCCCGATTGCGGGCTCGCGCCGGGCATGGTGAACATCCTCGCGCAGTACGGCATCGACCGGCTCGACGAGGTGACAGCCGTCCGCATCTTCGTCGGAGGGCTGCCGCAGAACCCCGAGCCGCCGCTCAACTACCAGATCGTCTACTCGCTCGAGGGTGTGCTCGACTACTACACGACGCTCTCGTGGGTCGTGCGCGACGGCAAGCCGGTGCAGGTGAAGGCGCTTTCCGAACGCGTCCCGGTGCAATTCCCGAAGCCCGTCGGCGAGCTCGAGGCGTTTCACACCGCCGGTGGGCTGTCGACGATGGCCTGGCGCTACGAGGGCAAGATTCCGACGATGGAGTACAAGACCCTCCGCTACCCGGGCCATGCCGCGCTGATGGAAGCGGTCCGCGAGATGGGACTGCTCGACCTCGAGGCCGTCGACGTGAAGGGCCAGAAAATCGTCCCGCGCGACGCATTCATCGCGACCGTCGGCCCGAAGCTCAACAAACCCAAGGGCAAGGACCTCGTTGCGCTCCGCGTGACCGTCGAGGGAAAGAAGGGCGGCAAGGCGCAGACGATCTCCTTCGAGCTCGTCGACCGTTATGACGAGAAGTCCGGGATCAGCGCAATGATGCGCACGACCGGCTACTCGCTGTCGATCACCGGGCAGATGCAGGCGAAGCGCGAGCTTCCGCCCGGAGTTCACACCCCGGATGAATGCATCCCGCCCAAGAAGTACATCGAAGAGCTGGCGAAGCGGGGAGTAATGATCCGCGAGACGGTGTCCTGACGCAGGTCGGCCTTTAGCCATTAGCCGTTAGCGTTGAGCGACGGCGCAACGGCAAACGGGGCCGAGACTCGAAAGTCTCTGCCCCGCTCTGTTGCGCCGCCGTTCCCGACCGCTAACGGCTAATGGCTAATAGCTAATAGCTAGTTTTTCGCGATAGGCGACGCCTTCGCGATCATCCGCGCCAGGCCGTTCTCGGAAGTCTTCTGCCATTCCCAGCCGACGGTCACGATCACCGGCTCGGGCACCGACTCGGTCGTGCAGCTCAGCTTCACATCCTTCCCCTTGGCCGACGGCGAAGCGCCAGTCGCGCCATCGCCAGCGGTCGTGCAGACCCACGTCCGGCCTTCGGCGTCCTTCACGGTGCGTGATACCATCATCCCCTCCTGGGGCGTTGTGTGCGTTAAGTGCTGCTTGAATGTAGCGGGTTTGGCGCTAACGGCTGCAGTTCACTCGCGAACGAAGTTCGCCAGCGTCGCGCCGACCTGATCGATCGTATTCTTTGCGCGCCAGCGGTCATTGCCGTTGTAGGTGAACGAGAACGCGAGCACTTCTCCGTCGAGGGCGGTGACGTAGCCCGCGAGTGAGATCACCGTGTTGGTCGTGCCGGTTTTCGCGTGCAGGTTGCCCTGCGCGGGCGTCGCGCGCATGCGGTGACGCAGCAGCTCACTCTCGCCAGCCACGGGGAGCGAGGCGTGGAAGCTCGCGGCCCACGGTGCGCTGTGCGCGTAGCTGAGGAGGTGCACCATCGCGCGCGCCGTGACGCGATCGAGCACCGAGAGCCCGCTGCCGTCGGCGGCATAGACTTCAGAGGAGTCGATGCCCAGCTTGTCGTGCGCGAAGCGGCGGAGCAGGGTGTTCCCATTCTCCGCCGAGCCATGCCCGCTTGCGGAGTGGGCCGCATCGCGGAACAGCAGCTCCGCGTAGTGATTGACACTCTCGCGGTTCATGACGGCGATCAGGCGCGCGAGTGGCGGCGATGGAAAGCCGGTGAGCCGCGCGGCGTTCGCCGGCGTGGTGCCGAGCCGGATGCCGCCGTCGATGTTGATTCCCTGCGCGGCGAGCGCGTCGCGCAATGCGCCGGCCGTGAACATCGCCGGATCGTCGACGACGAGCTCATAACGGCGCGCACCGGAACGCGACCCGATCCACCCGCGCGCATCGACCACACCCTGCCCGGTACGGCGAATCGAGAGCGATGCGCCCCGCGATCCCTTCACCGTCCGCACCGTGCTTCCGAGCACGATGCCACTCGACGACGGCTCGAAGCGGACCGTCGCGGGACCACCCGTCTCACTCGGCTCCACCACGACCCACACCGTGTTCTCGTTGAGCGAGAGCGCAGACACCGGTGCCGCGTAGCTGAGGCCGAGGTAGCGCGACTGCCACCCCTCGGGAATCTTGCGCGGCTCGAATGCGGATGCGTCGGCAACGAGGTCGCCGCTGATGTGCTTCACTCCAGTGCCGGCGATGAAGCGCGCGAGCATGTCCACCGGCGCGCCAGGGTCGCCGCGGAGGAAGCGATTCGAGAATCCCGGATCGCCGTCGCCGCGCAGGTAGAGGTTCCCCTGGAGCGTGCCATCGGCGCCGAGCGCGCCATCGCGATAGACGTCGGTGCTGAACTGGTGATCGGGACCAAAGCGCTCGAGCGACAGCGCGGACGTCATCAGCTTCATCGTCGATGCGGGCTGCAGCATGTCGTCCGCGTTGCGCGAGTAGAGCGTGTCGCCGCGCGTGAGGGAGACGATGAGGACGCCCCAATGCCCGTTCCGGGCGCCGCCACCGATCATGACGTTGACGTCGCTCTCGAGCGCGCTCGCCGAGCGGGGTGCGGTGAAGCGCGGGATCGCCGGTTCGGCGGACGCGCGCCTCACCCGGCGGCGCTTCACTGGACGGCGGCGGCTCCGGCTCTGGGCCTCGGCCGCAATCGTTCCAGTACCGGCGACGGCCACGCTCGGCGCGACCGAAGCCTGTGCTGCGCCCTCAGACGGCAGTCCGGCAGAGAGCGCGGCGCCGATCACGGCAACGATGGCGACAGCGATTTGACGGCGGGGACTGGGAAGTCCGAGCCTCGAAGAAAACGTCTTCATGTGCATGAAAAAGGCAACTCGTGGGCCAGTGCCGGGACAGCAGCGATGGCCAGTCTGTTCGAGCCCGGTTAAGCCGCCGACCGCGAGGCTAACCGGCTGTTTTCAAACGCGAACGTAGATCTTCCGGCGGTGCAAAACGGCGAGAATCGCGTACCAGAGGAGGACGAACGTGAGCGCAAAGCACAACGACGCGACGCGCGGTGGGAGCCACCCCTCGAACACGAAATGGTGGAATGCCGCCTGGACCGACATCGATCGTCCGTCGACGTTCACCCTGAACATCGAGTAGATCAGCCGCGCCATCACCCCGGATCCAACGAAGGCGACGATCGGGTTTACCCCAAAGACGACGAAGGGCCGCGTCCACCCGGTCACGCGGTTGATGTCGATCAGCCACATGCAGGTCGCCAACGTCAGGCAGGCCATTCCCGCGGTGAACATCACATAGCTCGACGTCCAGAGCGTCTTGTTGATCGGGAACGACCAGTTCCAGATCAGGCCGAGCATCGCCGCCAGCGCTCCCGCGGCGAAGAGCGCGGCGACGCGGTCGACGAGCGGGCGTGGCGACGCGATCCACCGTCCCGCGATCACGCCGAGTATCACCGTGCCGATCGCGGGAATCGTCGAGAGCGGACCCTCCGGATCGAAGACCACGCCGCCGACCCAGGTGTGCTTCGTCCCGAGCACCGCGCGATCGACCCATGCCGCCATGTTGCCAGCCTTGCTGTCGAGCATGAGCGCACCGAGCGCACCGCTGTCGGGCACGGGCAGCATCGTCATCACGAACCAGTAGCCGAGCAGCAGCCCGGCAAGGATGATGATCTGCTGCTTGAGGGTGGTGCGGAGAGTGAGCAACCCGCCTAACGCGTAGGCGATCCCGATCCGCTGCAGCACGCCGAAGACGCGGACGTGGTCGACGCGATAGGTGAACCGCTGCCAGAAGCTCGGGTCGGCGATCCCCTCGACGTTTCCCCACTGGAAAAACGGGAACCACGACATCAGGAAGCCGAGCAGGAAGATCACTGCACCGCGCCGGATGATGGCGTTGGCCAGCTCCCTGTCGCTCGCGCCGCGCGCGCGCCGCGCGCCGAGCGAGAGCTCGGTCGTGATGCCGACGATGAAGAGGAAGAACGGAAAGATCAGGTCAGTCGGCGTCCACCCATGCCACTCGGCGTGCTCGAGCGGCGGGAAGATCGCGGCCCATGAACCGGGATTGTTGACGAGCAGCATTCCGGCGACGGTGAGACCGCGGAAGACGTCGAGCGACAGCAGCCGCTCGCGCGTTGGCGGTGGCGATGCCGGCGCGGGAGGAGTCGCGATGTCCGGTGTCAGCGGCCCGACACCGGAGCTCGTGCGGCTCTCGACACGCGCGGAGGTGGTCACGTCTGCTGGACCACCGCGGAGTCGGTCATCACCCACTTGGCCTCAGGACACTTGAACCGGTACAATCTCGCCCGGGAGAGGGTGCCTTCGAGCTTGCCCCCGATGTACCGGCCGCTGAGGCGCATCACCATTGCGGTGTCGCCCTCGGGCTGCATCCCGTGCCAGTACACGAGCATCGTGTTGGCAATTCCGTCGTCGAGCCGGTCGCGAACCTTCGTCCGGTTAACCGAGTCGGCGGGGAAGAGCCATGTCGGACCGCGATCCTGGAGTGCGAGGACGCCGACGTCGGGGAGCGCCGAGTCACCGGACGCGGCGGCGAGGAAACGTTGCGCGTACGGGTCGGAGGTCTTCGCGTACGAGACCACCGCGCGCCACGTCGCGCTGTCCTTCGACTGCCGGCAAACGGCGCCGCTACTCGTTCTTGCTTTACCGTCGCCGCCGGAACAGGCGGCAACGATCGTCAGCAGGGCCGCGACGACCACAGCGGACACGGCTGGGAACCGGGGGGACTGGACGGAGAGCTTCATGATCTACAAGCTGTTGGTGACGTCCCTGCTTGTCGAGAGCACGCCGGCATCGGTGCGCCTGGAACGTTCATGCTCGACTCAAGCCATCGACGCCCCGTCAGCACCGCACGTCACGCACGTCGCACGCATCTTTCGGAGGCTCGCATGTCGACCAGTGCTCGCGCAGAACCGCTCGTTGCCCCACGCGCCGGCCAGCACAGCGCGATTCGTGAAGGCGTGATCGCCGGGGCGCTCGGTGCTTCGGTCGTTGCCGTCTGGTTCCTCGGCGTCGACGTCATCGCGGGACATCCGCTGCGAACCCCGGAGCTGCTCGGCCGCGCGCTGATCAGTGTGCTCGGACCCGCGGGTGGGGAAGGTGCATTCACCCTCATCGCGGCGTACACGGTCTTCCACTACGCGGCATTCGCCTTCATCGGCACGCTCGCCGCGATCGCGATCCACTGGGCCGAGCGCGAGCCGACAGTGCTCGCCGGATTTCTGATCCTGTTCGTGGTCGCCGAGATCGGTTTCTACGGTCTGGTCGGAGTTCTCTCCGAGCCGGACGTACTCGGCGGGATCGCGTGGTACCAGGTGCTGATCGGCAACCTGCTGGCAGCGGCGGTGATGGGGTGGTACCTATGGCGCGCGCATCCGCGGCTGGGGCAGGATCTGGATCAGGCGCTGAGTGGGAGGGAGTGAGGCGGGGGGGAAGGAGGAGCGACGCGCCTAACGCGCGGCCACCTGCGCGCCCGCGACACTGTCACTCCCCGCCGCCGACCACTTGAAGAACACCACCCCCAT
>JANMAM010000141.1:0-8938 GCA_031359795.1 Gemmatimonadaceae bacterium | reverse complement strand
GCGGCGTCGAAGACGAGCTTGACGCCGGCGGTGCGGTACATGTCGGGGAGGGAGACCGTGCCGCCTAACGCGAGGGCCTGCTTGTAGCGGGTGACCGCCGCGGGATGGTCGTGGAGCGAGTCGCGCCAGACCTGGAGCGCGCCGAGCTGGGCGAGTCCGTACTCGATGTAGTAGAACGGGCTCGTGAAGATGTGCGATTGACGAAGCCAGCGGGCGATTCGCTCCGGCTCCAATCCGCTCCAGTCGACGCTCGGCTCGAAGCGCTGTCGAACCGCCAGCCATGCCGCGTCGCGCGCGTCGCGGTCAGCACCCTCACCGCTGGTGTAGATCCAGTGCTGGAACGCGTCGACGCAGGCGATGTGCGGCAACGCGTACAGCACATCCTCGAGATGCTCGATCTGCGCGTTCGCCGCGTCGATCGCCGAGTAGTAGCCCTCGGGACGCGCGAGGTAGCGTCCGGCGAGGAGTTCCATCGACATCGACGCCAGCTCGGCAGCCTCGTGACCGCTGCTGCGCTGCCAGACGTACCGGTGCGGGTGCGCGGCGAAGGCGTGGAATGCGTGCCCGGCTTCATGCACCAGCGTGCTGACGTCATCGTGCACGCCGACGGCGTTCATGTAGATGAACGGGCGGCCGCGCCACTCCAGCGTGGTGCAGTAACCGCCGGGGGCCTTCCCCGGGCGACTTTCCAGATCGAGCAGCCGCTCGGCTTCGAGCGTGCCGAACTGACTTCCGAGCTCGGCGTCGACGCGGGTGAAGATGCGTGCGGCCGGCGCGAGGAAGCCGGGCGTATCCTCGAATGGCCGGAGACGCGCGCTCGTGTCAGGGTTCACCGCGAGATCCCACGGACGCAGTGTGCTCACACCAAGGCGCTGGCGGCGATACTCGTGCTGGCGAGCCGCGACCGGAACGACGGCCTGCTCGACCGCTTCATGAAAGCGGAGGCAGTCTTCCGGGGAATAGTCGAAGCGATACTTCGACGCGAACGCGTAGCGCAGGTAGTTCGGAAAGCCGGCGGCGCCCGCGACGTCCTGCCGCAGCGCATACGACTTGTCGAAGATCTCCTGCAGTTCGTCGCGCTTCCCGAGATACGCGGCCGCGCCGAGGCGGAACGCGCGCTCACGCTCGTCGCGGTCGCGCGACTGCATGAGGGGCTGCAGCTGCGGGATCGTCTTCCGCTCACCGTCCCAATCGACCGAGAGTCCGCCGACGACCTTGTCGTATCCGGCCTCGAGCTCCTCGAGCTTCGCGAACCGCGGCACGTTCTCCTCGCGGAAGATCGCCGCGTCGGTGCGGAATTTCTTCAGCGTCGTCTCGAGCCCGGGCTCCGTGTAGCCTGACGCGAGCAGCTTCCGCGCGAGCCGCACCTGCTGCTCATCGACCTTCGGGTAGATCTCCATCGCGAAGCGGAGGTGCGCTGCCTCGGCCGCCTCGTCGGCGGTGTTCGCGGTGTAGGCGATCATCGCCAGCGAACCGGCCTCGCCGAGCAACGCGTCGAGCTGCGACCAGACGGAAAGCCATTCGCGTTCCTGGCCCGGCGTTATTGCGACCGCGGCCAGCGCTTCGTAGTAGGGCGCGACGTCGTCCCACGTCGCGTTGATGAACGTGCTCGGCGAGTCGGGAAGTGCAGGCAGGCCGCTCACCGAATCACGTTCGGCGTAATTGATCACTGTGCTCATGCAGAAAGATGGCCGCCGAAGGGGGTATCGCGGGAGGGGGCCTAACGCACGAGGTCTTCCACCTCGGCCGCCTTGCAGCGCGGTTCGTGCTTCGGGTAGACGCTGCCGCAGTGAATGCAGTGATCGCCGAAGCCGCCTCGTCGCCAGACGAGATAATAGAGCGCACGCTGAAGCTTGGCGACGCGGTCCTCGAGGAGCTTGAGCCGAGCCTCGGGATCGGAGCCAGTGGCAGTAGTGCGCGGCATGAGTACCAACTTAGACCGGCGCGCGCGAGTCGGAAGCCGTCGCGCGGACGGCTATTTTTTCGGTTGCCCCTTCGCGCCGCTGTGGTCTTCGCGCTGGTCCGAGCTGGTGACCGGCTTCCCCGCGCTGCCGCCGTAGCCGCTGCGGTGCTCGGTCGTACGGCCCTTATCCAGCGGTTCCGAGCCCTTTTCGCGGTCGTCGGCGTCGGGGATGCTCGTCCTGGCGGCTTCGTCGCGCCCGCCCTTGGCGCCGTGGATGCCCTCGGCGGCTTCCCCGCCGGCGCCCGTAGGACGCCCCTTTCCCTTTTGCTGCTCGGCCATGGTCGATCTCCGTGTCGAGTCGCGCGACATGCGCGTCCTCTAACAGGAAAGGCAACGCACATGCCAGCCACGGCCGCCCCGGTGCGTGGCCCGTTCGCGTCCCCGTCTCCCATCTCCGCAAGCACAGCACCGTGTCAGCCGAGACTGCCCCGCAACCGGAACGCGGATCACTGCCGCGAGAGCTGATCGATTTTCTGATCGAGCTCTCTATCGCGCTGCAGAAATTCGCGATCTATCCGGCGGGGCACCCGATGCTGGCGACGACCGTCGAGCGGCTGGAGCGGCGGCTCCTCCCCCTGTTCAGGGATCGCGAGACGCTTTCCCTCGGTGTCGCGCGCAACCAGCTCGTGATCGAGGGGGTCGCGACCGAAGAGAGCCACGCGGTGCTCCGCGATCTCGCCGAGCGATTGCACCATCACCATCTGGGCGCGGTGAAGATCAGCCGCGGGGTGCCGAGCACCGAGCTCCGCGACCTCCTGCTGACGGTCGGCATCGACCACGGAAAGGACGCGATCCCCCTTGGCATCCAGCCAATCGAGAGCCTTCCCCAGTGGTCGCACGTCAAACTGTACCCGCTGGCGTACGAGCACCTCGAGCTGCTCGAAGAAAACGAGATCGGCACTGATTCGCCGGTCGCTGGCGCGAAATCGCGGTCTGGTGGCGCGAGGGCGGCGCGTTTGTGGGTGGGCCTCGCCCGCGCCGCGCTCGCGGGGCGCGGCGCACTCGATCGCGCGCGCGCCGAGAGGCGGCCTACGCCAGTCCTCCCGATGCGCGCCCTCGAAGTCCCTCCGGATGACCCCGCCGCCGGTGTCACGGGGCTGGTGCACGGCAACGCGCCCGATGCTTCGCTCGACGCCACCGCCGCGCCGAGCGGCCCGCTCAGCGAGAGCGCGATCGCCGCGGAGAATGCCGACGCAGCAGCGGCGGATCCCGAGGTCGTCGCACTCGCGATCGATCAACACCACCGTGAGGCAGCGTACGACCAGGTGATCGTCGGATACCTGCTGCAGATCGCCGACGAGCTGCGAACGACCGACGGACGAGACGC
Organism: Gemmatimonadaceae bacterium; assembly: GCA_031359795.1. Lineage (GTDB taxonomy): Bacteria > Gemmatimonadota > Gemmatimonadetes > Gemmatimonadales > Gemmatimonadaceae > JABFXC01. The sequence goes on along the minus strand of JANMAM010000141.1, from coordinate 5,648 downwards.
CGTCGCGCTGCGTGGGCGGGTGTCCCGGCTCGTCGGAACCATCAAGCCGGAGACGCTGCGCAATCTCCTGCAGATGGGGGACGACATCGAGCAGCGACAGAAGTTCGTGCTCGACGCAACGCAGGGGATGGCCGTCGACGCGGTGATCGAGCTGCTCCGCGCGGCCGCCGACGTCTCGAAGCAGACGATTTCGCATTCGATGCTCCGTCTGCTCTCGAAGCTCGCTGTACATGCCGAGCACGATACCTCGGATCGTCGCGTCACGGCCGACGCCGCACTCCGCGACAATGTCCGAATGCTGGTCGGGCAATGGACGCTCGAGGATCCGAACCCCGAGACGTATCGCGCGGTGCTCGAGGGGATGTCGAAGTCGCGGCCGGTCCCGAGCATGGCGCGAGTGGTCAGCTACCCGATCGAGGACGAGCGCCTTGTACAGATGGCGCTCGAGATCGGCGTGATCGGCGACTCGGCGTGGCGCGCGGTGGAGTCGCTGGTCAGCGGCCGGCGGCTCAGCCAGTTGATCGCGATGCTCGAGCGAGCCCCACGACCGCGCGTCGTTCAGCAGCTGTGGGAGCGAGTCGCCACGCCCGAGCGGATTCGCGCGCTCGTCGATGATTCGCAGCCGGACTGGCCGTCGCTCGAGCGACTCGTCGTGCGTGTCGGGCTGGGCTCGGCCGAGGTGCTGGCCGATGCGCTCGAGACGTCCGAAGAGCCGCGCCGGCAGGCGCAGATCATCAACCTGCTGGCGAAACTCGGAGACGACGTCGGTGGGCTCATCGCGCGCCGGCTTGGGCAGTCGAGGCCGGCGGTGCAGGCGCAGCTCCTCATCCTGATCGGCCGACTCGCGACGCTGCCGCCGCAGTTCAATCCGTCGGAGTGGGCGCGCAACCGCACGCCCGCCGTCAGGCGCGAGGCGATCAAGATGCTCTGCCGGCGTCCCGAGACGCGCGAGCAGGGGATCACTCTCGGCGTGCTCGACGCCGACGAGCGGGCGGTGCTCGCCGCGCTGAATGAGGCGGCCGCCGACTGTCCGCGCGCGGCGGTGCCGATCCTGATGAACCGCGTCGACCGCGACGATATTCCGCCGTCGCTGCGCGCCCTGGCCATTCGCGCGGTCGCCGCCGTTCCCTCACCCGACGTGGTCGACTGGGTGCTCCGCTTCGTGATGGTCGGCCGCAAGCGCTTCTTCGGCGGCGAGCGGCTGGCACCCAAGTCGCCCGAGCTGCTCGCCGCGATCACCGCGTTAGGCAGCTACTGGCGGAGTGATCCACGCGTCATCGAGACACTGGCACGGGCGGCCAGGTCTCCCGACGCCGAGATCCGGAGCGCCGCGAGCACGATCCTCAAGCCGCTGCCTAACGCGCGACCGACCGGGCCGCGCCCGATCGAAGAGGACGGATGAGCGACCCGGTGCGCGTCCTCATGACGTTGGCGAAGGCGCTGTCGGCGATGGGGCTCTACCAGCCCGGGCATCCGGCCCGCGAACGCGCCGTCGACGTTGGCTACGAAGAGCTGGTGCGGCTGCAGGCCACCGATCCCTACGCGCAGTTCTCCTTCCTCGGCGACGAGGTGGTCTTCGGGCAATCGGCGCTGCGCGAGATGGGCGCGTGGGACTGGGGGCGGAAGCTCGCCGGGATCGGCGTGCAGCGTCTCGAGATCGTCAGCATGGTCACGCGCGACGAGTACGCCGAATTTCTCGACGAGGTGACCTCGCGGCTCGCGATGAACGGGCCACCGAGCACCGTGGAATCCCGCCCGGGCCGCCGCCAGAGCATCCGGTTCGGCGCGATCGGGATCCGCGGAGACGTGCCGATGGTGACCGAGGAGCCGCGCGACACGACCCCCGGCAGTCGAATCACCTACGACCTTGGCGCGGAAGCGGACGCCGTGCGCTGGATGCACGACGAGGTCGCAACGCGCGGCGAGCTTCCATTGATGGAGGCGGAGGCGGTCGTTCGCTCGCTCGCCGTCGCGATGCACGGCGACAGTCAGATGGTGTTACCACTCGTACAGATGAAGGAGTTCGACCAGTACACGACGACCCATTCGCTCAACGTCAGCGTGCTGACGATGGCGCTCGCCGAGCATGTAAAGCTGCCGGCGACCGACGTTCGCGCGTTCGGCGTTGCCGGACTGCTGCACGACCTCGGCAAGGTGCGGATTCCGAAGGATATTCTCATCAAACCGGGAAAGCTCAGCGAAGCGGAACGCGAGATCATGCAGCGTCATCCTGTCGACGGCGCGCGGCTGATCGTCTCGAGCGACAAGAACCTCGATCTCGCTGCCGTGGTCGCCTACGAGCATCACATGATGCTCGATGGCGGAGGGTATCCGAGGCCGCACTTCGGGCGGGGGTGCCATCACGCGAGCGCGCTCGTGCACGTCTGCGACGTCTACGACGCGCTGCGCACGCATCGCCCATATCGCGAGGCGTGGGCCTCGTCGACTGCGCTCGCCTACGTCGGCGAACGGGCCGGCAAGGAGTTCGACCCGAAGATCGCCCACGCCTTTGTCGAGATGGTTCGGGGATGGGATGAGCGGGTCGCAACCGCCGAAGGGAAGCTCGCAAAGGAGAGCGAAACGACCTGATTCGACGCGGGTGTGCAAGTCCTGAAGCGGCCGGCGTCTCTCTGCAGCCCTTTAGGAGAGACCTGCCATGCGCCGTATCCTGTTCGCCCTCTCGTCGCTCGCCTTCGCCGTCCCGTTCGCGCTGAATGCGCAGGGGACGATCATTCCGCGACCGTGCCTGCCGGCCCGACCCTGTCCGTCGCCGACGCAGTGGGGGCTGGTGCGCACCGCCAGCCACGTCCGCGTCACGATGCAGGACCGCGTGCTCCATTACGAGGTGGAAGAGCGGTTCACCAACCGCGGCGGGGGAATCGCCGAGGCGGATTACATCTTCCCGCTTCCCACGGATGCGGCGTTCCAGGATCTCAAGCTGTCGATCAACGGCGAGCTCGTTGCCGGCGAGACGATGAGCGCCGACAAGGCGCGCGGCATCTATGAAGAGATCGTCAGGCGCCAACGCGATCCGGCGCTGGTCGAGTGGCTGGGCCACGGGCTGCTTCGTGCCCGCATATTCCCGATCCTGCCCGGCGAGGAGAAGCGCGTGGTCGTGCGCTTCGACGCGGTCGCGAAACGTGAAGGCGACGCGCTTCGCGTCGACTATCGGCGCGGCGACCAGCAGCGCACGCGGGTGATCCCGCCGATGATGCGCGATGACCGGATGATGGGTGGCGGCATCGAAGCACAGCGGAACGGCAGCGGGGAGGACGAGACGTTCTCGCTCACCCTGCCCGACACGCCAGCGTTAGGCGCGCCGTATTCGCCGACGCACCGGCTCGTGCGGCGGGTCAACAACGGACGCATCACGGTTGAAGCGGAGGGTCGCACCAGCGACGTGACGGTGCTGATCCCGCTGCGGAGCTCGAACGAGGCATCGGTGTCACTGCTCGCCAATGCGACCAGCACAACCGAGCGGTTCGCGCTGATCACCCTCACGCCGCCGACGCGCACCACGCGTCACACGCCGCGCGATGTCACGATCGTGCTCGATGTCTCGGGCTCGATGAGCGGACGAAAGCTGCTGCAGGCGAAGGCGGCGGGACGACAGGCGCTCGGCACGCTCGACGCCGCCGACCGGTTCCGGATCATCGACTTCTCGACCGACGTGCGGACGTTCCGCGATGCGTTCGTCGCGGCGAGCGCGGTGAACATCCGCGACGCGCAGCGATACCTCGAGGCCCTCGAGGCGCAGGGTTCAACGAATATCTCCGGCGCCCTCGACGAAGCACTGCGCGCCGAGAGTCCGAGCGATCGGTTGCCGCTCGTCCTCTTCCTTACCGATGGCGCGCCGACCGTCGGCGAGACTCAGCCCGATGCGATCGCGGCGGCCGCCGCGCGCCAGCGTGGCCGGGCGCGCGTGTTCACCTTCGGTGTCGGTGCCGACGTCAACTCGGCGCTGATCGAGCGGCTCGCACTCGAGGCGCACGGCACCGCGACGTTCGTTCGTCCCGAGGAGGATGTCGAGCGGGCGGTGAGCGTAGTCGCCTCGCGCCTGACCGACCCGATCGTGACCGATCTCCGCGTGCGCGTCGATGGCGACGGCGGCGACGGGGTGCGGCTGGACCGCGTGCTTCCGAACGGCGCGACCGACCTGTTCGCCGGTCAGGACCTGGTCGTGCTCGCGCGCTATCGGGGCGACGGGCAGGCGACGCTCCGCTTCACGGGGCGTGCGGCAAACGGACCAGTCGAGTGGACAGAGCGCGTCACCTTCCCGGAACGCGAGCGCGGCAACGCCTTTGTGCCGCGCCTCTGGGCGACGCAGCGCGTCGGCTGGCTTGCCGCCGAGAAGCGCCGCGGTGGCCGATCGACCGAGATGGACGACGAGATCCGCGCGTTAGGCGAGCGCTATGCGATTCCGACCGAGTTCACTTCGTATCTCGTGGTCGAGCCGGGAGCGGTTGCGGTGGGACCACCGGTGCTGCAGAACCAGGTGCGCGGCGGTATTACCGGCACCACGGCGGCCGTGGCGGCGCCGTCAGCGACGGAGCGCGACTTCGCGCGCGCAAAGACCTCCGCGGCGCAGCGCGAATCGAAGTCGCTCGCGGCGGCCGATGAGGCGATGGAAACACGAGCCGAGGAGAGCGCCTCACGGCGGATTGGCGCGCGGTTCTTCACGCTGCGCGACAGCATGTGGACCGACGCCCGCGCCAATGCGCCGGGCGCGAACAGGATCCGGAAGGTCCGCGTACGTCCCTACTCGGAAGCGTATTTCGCACTGCTCCGTGCGATTCCGGAACTCGGTGAGCCATTCGGCCTTGGTAACCGCGTGCTGGTACTCGGCCGCAAGGTCTCGCTCGAGGTTGCAGCGGACGGAGACGAACGCCTGACCGAGGCGCAGGTCGCCGCGATCACGGCGGACTGGTAGACTCAATCTCATGGACGCCGAGCAGTTGTTCCGGACCTACCACGACACCCTGGTGCGTTACCTGACGCGCCGGCTCGGCGACCGCGACTGGGCGGAAGAAGTCGCGCAGGAGACCTTCGTGCGCGCGCTGCGGCAGACGACACTGACCAATGAACGGGCGTGGCTGTTCACGGTGGCGAACAACCTGGTGCGCGACGAGGCTCGTCGCGACGCGCGGCGGAGGAAGCATCTCGTGTTGTTGCGTGAGGAAGCATTGGCCCAGCAGGCAACCGAGCCGGAGCCGACGTCGCTCGAGCGGGCGCAGGAAGCGGCGTTCGCCCGGCGGGCGGTGGACGCGCTGGCCGAGCGTGACCGGCTCGCACTGCTGATGCGGGAGGAAGGACTGGACTATCCCGAGATCGCCTCGGCGTTAGGCCTTTCGGTGAGCTCGATCGGCACGACACTATCCCGGGCGCGACGGCGCCTGGTGCAGGCATACGAAGCGCTGCAGAAGCGCGAAGCAGGGGGAGGGGAGGGTGGACATGCAGCATCCTGAAGAAGGAACGGTTCACGCCTGGCTCGACGGGGCGCTGCCGCCGGGCGAGGCACGGTCGCTCGAGGAGCACGTCGCCGGCTGCGCCGCATGCGGTGCGGCGGTCGCCGAGGCGCGCGGGCTGCTCGCCGCGTCGTCGCGGATTCTCTCGGCGCTCGATTCGGTGCCGGGCGGCGTGCTGCCGGC
>JANMAM010000104.1:0-12512 GCA_031359795.1 Gemmatimonadaceae bacterium | reverse complement strand
GCGCGAGATCGCTGGACTGCCCGATTCGCGGATCTACGGACTCGGCGACAAGGACAACTTCTGGCAGATGGCGGACACGGGTCCGTGCGGACCGTGCAGCGAGATCTACGTCGACCTCGCGCACGTCGCGACCGATTGGACATTTCCCGCCGGCGCGAAGGGGGAGTGGACGGACATCACGCATGGCGACTACTCGCAGGACGCGTTCGTCGAGGGCGCGGAAGCGGGGCGGTTCCTGGAGATCTGGAACCTGGTCTTCATGCAGTACAACCGTCAGGCCGACGGCAGGCTCGACCCGTTGCCGAAACCCAGCGTCGACACCGGCGCGGGCCTCGAGCGGATCGCGGCCGTGCTTCAAGGCGTCACCAACAACTTTCACACCGACGTCTTCACGCCGCTGATCCGACGTGTCGAGCAGGTCACCGGCATTCCGTACCACGGTCGTGACGCGGCGGACCACTACACGGTTCCCGTCGCGAAAGGTGCGACGAACGCGCGGATCTCGTCGGCGGTCAAGAACGGCAGCGTCTCCGTCGACCCGGCCGCGTTTCGCGTGATTGCCGACCACGCCCGCGCCATAACGTTTCTGCTCGCCGATGGCGTGTTTCCGTCGAACGAGGGGCGTGGATACGTCCTTCGACGAATCCTCCGGCGCGGAGTGCGATACGCGTGGCTGCTTGGCCGCGCCGAGCCCACCCTTGCGCAAGTCGCGGAAGAGACGATCGAGACGATGCGCGACGCGTATCCGGAGCTCGGGCAGCGCGCGAAGCACATCGTGGACACCGTGCGCGCCGAAGAGGAGAGGTTCCTCGCGACGATCGAGGGGGGTATGTCGCGCTTCGATGAGCTCGCGCCCGAGCATACCACCCAGGAGCGCACCGTCAGCGGCGAAGACGCATTTCGCCTTTACGATACGTTCGGCTTCCCGATCGACCTCACCGAACTGATGGCGCGCGAGCGCGGGTACATCGTCGACATCCCCGGGTTCGAGCGCGCGCTCGACGCGCAGCGGACGCAGTCGAAAGAAGAGCGCAAGACGCGCAAGCTCGGGCTCAGCGCCGATGCGTCGCAGGATTGGGAGTGGGAGACGCCAGGGGAGAGCGGCGCGAGCACGCGAACGCCAGCCGCGCGCGGTACCTCCTCGATCCCGGCAAACACTTTCGTCGGCTACGACACGATCACGATCGACACGCAGGTTTCTGCGCTCCGTCGGCTCGATGATGGGCGAGTGGCGGTCCTCCTCGATGAGACGCCGTTCTATGCCGAGTCCGGCGGACAGGTTTCGGATCAGGGCGAGATCGCTGGTGAAGGCTGGCGTGTCGACGTCGACGACGTGCGGAAGATCGAAGGTCGCGTCGCCGCGGTTGGTCGCCCCCATGGAACGATCGGCTTCGGGCCGGCAACCGCGACCGTGCCGGCGGTGCAGCGTCGCGACACGGAGCGCAACCACACGGCGACTCATCTCCTGCACGCGGCGCTTCGGCAGACGTTAGGCGAGCAGGTACACCAGGCGGGATCGCTCGTCGCGCCCGACCGGCTGCGCTTCGATTTCACGCACCACGGTCCCGTCGGCGCGGCGGCTCTCGAGCGGATCGAGCGTCTGGTCAATCAGTGGATCTGGGCTGGCGTCGATGTGAGCACCGCGCAGATGCCGTACAAGCAGGCCCTCTCCACGGGCGCGATGGCCCTGTTCGGGGAGAAGTACGGCGACGTCGTCCGCGTCGTCAGCGTTCCCGGTTTCTCCACTGAACTCTGTGGTGGCACGCACGTCCGGAACACGGCCCAGATCGGGTTGTTCCGGTTGATCAGCGAAACCGGGGTCGCGGCCGGCGTCAGGCGGATCGAGGCGGCGACCGGCAAGCGTGCCTACGAGCTCCTCCGCGAGCGGGAGCGCACGCTCTCACGCCTTGCAGACTCCCTCAAGGCGACACCGGAAACGGTCGAGCGCCGACTCGGGGCGCTGCTCGACGAGCGCAAGGCGCTGGAGAAGCGACTCGAGGATGCGGTGCGCGGCGGGGGCGACCAGATGCACGCGCTGGTGGCAAGTGCGATCGAGGTCGGGAAAGCGCGCGTGGTTTCGTCGGTAGTCACGGTCGGCGACGCAAAGGAACTCCAGTCGTTAGGCGATACGCTCCGGGAGCAACTCAAGTCCGGCGTCGCTGTACTCGGCGCGTCGCTTGGCGACGGAAAGTCGACGATTCTCGTGGTCGTGAGCGACGACCTGCGCGAGCGCGGCGTTCGTGCCGACGCGATCGTGCGCGACGTCGCAGCCATCGCGGGTGGCCGCGGCGGCGGAAAGCCGCACATGGCGCAGGCGGGAATTCCGGACGTGACGAAGCTCGATGCCGCGCTCGCCGAGGCGCAGGCGATCGTGGGCCGCCACATCGGCGCGGCGAGCTGAGAGGCCGCGTGAGCGATCCGAACGCGGATGCGGCGAGGCTTGTCGCCTGGCTCGAAGTGCGTACCGAAGCAGCCCCGGCGAGCCTTCGACCGCGACTGACCGGGGCTATCGGCGGGGCGCCTGGCGCAGAGAGCGAGACATTGGGCGACCTTCTCTCGCACGCCGGCGAGCGATTACTCGCAAAATTGCTCGCCGAAGGCTGCGGGGATCGTGAGGCGGCGCCCGACCTCCTCGCCGCCGATGCTCTGGTCACCTATGCCTTCGAGGCGACCGCCGAAGATGCGACCCTTTCCGCCAAGGCGATCGACGCGCGTGCGGCGAGCGCGATGAGGCGGGTAGCGACACTCGGGGATGCGCTGTGACGCTACATGCACTGACGAGCGACGGGGGTCTCGCGGTGCTCGTCGACCCCGCGCGTACGACGGCGCGCGAGGCCGAGGAAATGGCGCGTCGCGCAAGCGGGGAGGGCGCGCGAGCGCTCCTGCTCGGCAACAGCTTCGGCGACGACGCCCGTGCGCTCGACGTAGCGCGCGGCCTTCGTCGCGGCGCGAACGGGATCCCCGTCGTGCAATTTCCGGCGACCGCCGCGCAACTCGTCGCCGCGGTCGATGCCGTGCTGCTGCTGTCGCTTGTGTCGGGACGTAACGCTCAATACCTCATCGAGGAGCACGTGCGGGCGGTGCCGTTTTTCGAGCGGCATCCCGAGGTCGCGGTGTTGAGCACTGCGTACTGTCTCATCGACGGCGGACATGTCACCTCGGTCGAAGCGGTGAGCCAAACCCGCCCGCTCCCCGCGGACAAGCCCGAACTCGTCGCCGCCCACGTCCGCGCCGCGATGCTGATTGGAATGCAGGCCGTGTATCTCGACGCGGGGAGTGGCGCGTCGAGGGTCGTGTCGCCTGCACTCGTCGCGGCGGCTCGCGCCGCGACGCGGGGTACGCTGTTCGTCGGCGGCGGCGTCCGGAACGCCGCCGCGGTGCGATCGGCGCGCGAGGCAGGCGCGGATTACGTCGTCGTCGGAACCATCGTCGAGCGCGAGGGATCGCGCGCCGTACGCGAGCTTGCAGATGCGGCCGCGGCGAGCCCAGCGCGCGTCGGCGCGTGATCGACATCCACACTCACCTCCTGCCGGGAGTCGACGACGGTTCGCCATCGGTGGACGCGTCGCGTCCGGTGCTCGAGCGGTTCGCCGCCGACGGGGTCGTGACGGTTGTGTGTACGCCGCACCTCAACGCGTCGGGCGCAGAGAGGGCCGCCGCCGTGCGCGAGCAGAACGAAGCACTCCTCACCAGCCTCGCGGCGGCCGTGCCTAACGGCCCACGGCTCGTCCTCGGGTGGGAAATCATGCTCGACGAGCCGGGGGTCGACCTTACCCGGCGCGAGCTGATGCTCGGGTCATCGAAGGCGGTGCTCGTCGAGTTTCCGCGCACATCTCCGCCCGATAATGGAGCCGCTGAGATCTTCCGGATCCGGATGAGCGGGGTGGTTCCCGTTCTCGCCCACCCGGAGCGATACTGGGGCTGCACCGTTCAGGCTGTGCGCGATTGGCGGCGCTGCGGTGCCGTCGTGCAAATGGACGCGGTCACCCTCTTCGGCAAGTCGGCGCTGTCGGTGCTGGCGCGCGAGCTCGTGAGCCACGGTCTCGTCGATTGCATCGCAAGCGACAATCACGGTGATCGCCGCTCGCTCCTCGCGGCTCGGCAGTGGTTGGTCGAAATCGCGGGTGAGAATCACGCGCACCTCCTCACCAGCGAGAATGCGCGACGGATTCTCGCTGATGAACCAATGCTGCCGGTCCCTCCACTCGCGGCGCGCCGCAGGTTTGGGGAGCGGCTCCGCGATATCGGCCGGAGTCTCGCCGGTGGCCGCAGGATGAGCCAATGACAGTCGCGCTAGCGGCCACCGCCGCCGATCGAACCACATCGTGCCCAGCGAAATGACAACGACACCCCGCCTGATCGAAGGGCTTCGCGAACTCGCGGCAACTGCGTCGAGAGCTGCCGATCAGATCGCGCCGCAGATCGAGCAGGCGTATCGCATGGTCCGCGAGACCGTATCAAACGGTGGAACGCTCTTCTTCTGCGGCAACGGCGGAAGTGCTGCCGACGCCCAGCACATGGCGACGGAATACGTCGTCCGGTACATGCGAAACCGCCGGGCCTACCCGGCTGTCGCGCTGACGACCGACACGTCGCTGCTCACCGCGACGGGAAACGATTTCGGCTTCGATTTCATCTTCTCGCGCCAGGTCGAGGCGCTGGTGAAGCCGGGCGACCTGCTGATCATCCATTCGACCAGTGGCAACTCGCCTAACGTCCTGCACGCAGCGCGCGCGGCACGCCTCAAGGGGGTGAAGACCCTCGGCTTTGCCGCGAAGGACGGTGGCGCCCTGGCCCGGGAAGCAGATCACATGGTGATCGTGCCAACCGACCGCACCGATCGCGCGCAGGAGATTCACCTCTGCATCGAGCACCTGATCTGCGAGATCGTCGAGCGCGAAGTAATCGACGTGCCGTCTGGTGCGACCGCACCAGCGCGTTAGCTTCCCGGCATGATCTCACTCCGCGGGAAGCGTGCGCTGGTCACCGGTGGATCTCGCGGAATTGGCGCCGCGACCGCGATCCTGCTCGCGGAGTGCGGCGCTGACGTCGGGATCGGCTACAAATCTCGCAGTGACGACGCGGCCCACACTGCGCGCCAGGTTGCTGAACGCGGCGTTCGGTCGTTTGCCCAGGCATCGGACATCGCAACGCGCCAGGGCGCGGACGCGCTGCTCGATCGTGCGGCCCGCGAGTTCGGCGGGATAGACATTTTTGTCGCAAACGCGGGGATCTGGCCCGCCCCCGATGTGCCCGTCGCGGACATGGACGACGAGCGATGGTCGACGACCATGCGCGAGAACGTGGACGCGATGTTCTTCACGACGCGCGCGGCCGCCAGAGCGTTAGGCGACGGCGGACGAATCGTGCTGGTCTCGAGCACGGCCGGGCAACGCGGCGAGGCGTTTCATGCGGACTACGCAGCGAGCAAGGGCGCGATGATCTCGTTCACGAAATCGCTCGCCGTCGAGCTCGCGCCGAGGGGGATTACCGTCAACGCCGTCGCCCCGGGATGGGTCGACACCGAAATGGCGGCCGGTTCGATGGCGAGCGGCGGAAGGGAACGGATCGCGGCGTCGATTCCAATCGGCCGCGTCGCATCGGCGCGAGACATCGCCGGTCCGATCGCGTTTCTCTGCTCGGATCTCGCCCGGCATGTCACGGGGGAGATCCTCAACGTCAACGGCGGCTCGGTCCTGTGCGGCTGAACAGGGCCGGCCGGTGCTACGCGACCTGCGAGACGCCGTTAGGCGAGCGGCCGACGGCCGGGGAGTCGCTCGCGATCATGGGACGTTCGGCCCAGACAGCGAAGCATCGCCATCCGAACTCGCGCGCAGCGCGGATCTGATCCGGCTCGCCCCAGTGGTCCGTCCACCCCTCTTCGCTGGCGCGCCAGCGGCAGTCCCAGACGAAATCGAAGACGCGGGAGGCGCCGTCGGCGTGGACCGTCAGGTGTCCGCCGAAATCAGAGCAGCCCGAGCGCGCGTCGATCTCGATTCGCTCGATCCGCGCGTCGGGCAGCTCGGACAGAAGCTGCGTGAGCACGCGCTCGACCTTGACCGTGGGCGCCCCTCGGCGGAACGCGATCGTATCGGAGTTGTGCGCGTTGCCCCACGGCTGGGCGACGAGGGCGCGCATCGCGAGCTTGAGCTGATCGGACGCGGCACAGCGGTCGAGGAGGGGGATAAGCGACATATGTTTCGAAATGTAATGGGTCGGCCGCTGGCACCGAAGCGCTCGCTACCGCGGAGCGCTCGTTGACGAGTCCCCTCAAGCCCCCGCAACCGGTCCTCGACATCGCGGCCAGGCTCGAGAAGGCCGGGTTCGAGACCTGGTGCGTTGGGGGGGCGGTTCGTGACGCGCTCCTTGGCCGGGCGCATCTTGATTGGGACCTCGCGACGGCGGCCCGCCCGCCCGAAATCCAGGCGCTCTTCCGGAGGACGATCCCCGTCGGGATCGAGTTCGGGACGATCGGCGTGCTCGACAACGCGGGAACCCTCCACGAGGTCACGACCTTTCGCCGAGATGTGAAGACGGACGGGCGCCATGCGGTTGTCGAGTTTGGTGCGTCGCTGGACGACGATCTGGCCCGGCGCGACCTCACCATCAATGCGATTGCCTGGTCACCGAGCCGCCAGCAGCTTCGCGATCCGTACGATGGGCGGGGCGACCTCGCGAAGCGGCTCGTGCGCGCGGTCGGCGACCCGGACGCACGGATGGTCGAGGACCGCCTGCGCGCGTTGCGTGCGATCCGCTTCGCCGCACGATTCGGGTTCGAGATCGAACCGGGAACATGGCGCGCGATCGTCGCCAGCGCGGCGCACCTCGGGCGCTTGTCGGCGGAGCGCGTCAAGCAGGAAATCGAAAAGACGCTGGAACAGGTGCAGCGACCGTCGCGCGCCTTTGCGCTCTGGCGCGACTCGGGCGCGCTTGCGACGCTGCTCCCGCAACTTGCCGGGATCTCGGACGCGAGTCTCGCCGCAATCGACGCCGCCCCGCGGCCGATGGGTGGGCCGCGTGGCTCGGAGCGGCGGCTCACGCGGCTCGCGCTCCTTTTTCTCCCGTTGCGACCGGCGGACGCGACCCGGGCCCTCACCGGACTGCGGTTCTCGAAGAGCGACGTCGCCTGGATCGCCGCACTGGTCGAGCGCTGGGGGCTCCTCGGTGCGGCAATCGGCGACGCACTCGCCAAGGGCCAACCATCCGACGCCACGGTGCGACGCTGGGTCGCGGCAATGGGCCGCACTCGCGTGCGCGCTGTGCTCCGAATAGCGGCCGCGCGATGGGCGGCCGCCCGCGAGGCCGGCGACGCGGCGCCCGATGTGGCGAGCGTGAAGCGACTCTCACGACGCGCGCTCGTGATCGCCTTCCGCGATCCCGTCGAGGTCTCGGACCTCGCCGTCGACGGCGACGACTTGCGCGGAGCGGGTTTCGTCCCGGGCCCGCTTCTGGGTAAGATCCTGAGTGCGCTGCTCGAATGGGTCCTCGAAGACCCGGCGCGCAACGTGCCAGACGTGCTGGTCGCGCGTGCGCTCGCGCTACGCGATCGCTTGACTGACGAACGAGGTCCAGCCTGATGTTCTTCCGCGGAAAACAACCCGAGGGCTCCATCTGGAAGCGGTTCCGCGCCAGCATGGATGGATTCACATTCGTCGAAGAAGACGACTACTACGCCGCGCACGTGGTCGCGAACGCAGAGCGCGTCGTCGATCTCTTCTATGCGCTGAGCGAGCAACTCTCGCCCGCAGTCGACCTGGTGATCGACGACAAGCGCGCCGGCCGAGTGTGGAAGGGCGATGCGCTCGCGCTGCCTGACGTTCGCGACGCGCTCGCACGCCTCAAGGTGCTGCTCGCGCAGCACGGCGGCGTCGAAGTCAGCGTGCACACGCTGGACGACCAGCTCACGCTGAATCCGTATCTCGAGCTGTTCATCTACGCGCGTACCGACCGGTGGCTCTACGTGCTCGAGGGCAAGGGCCTGCAGGAGCAGCGAATGGTCCGCACGAAGAGCTGGAAGGTGAAGCGGGAGGACTTTCCCGCGGCGCCCGAGTTGGACAATGCGATTGCTGCGGCCGCGGAGCGCCTCGGGCTCGTCGCGGCGTGAGGCAGGAGTACGTGTACGGCGCGTTGGCGGCTGGTGCGAACATCCTCGGCGCGCTGGCGGTGGTGTCGCGCGCGCGGTGGAGCGTGCGCGCGCTCGACGCGATGGTCGCGCTGGCCGCGGGCTTCATGATGGCGGTTGTCGTGGTCGAGATTTTTCCCGAGGCAATCGCACGGGGCGGGCCCCAGGCGGCGGTGGTCGCGCTCGCCGGGTACATGCTCGTGCATCTGACGCAGCACACGCTGGTGAAGCACTTCCACTTTGGTGAAGAGACGCATCACGTCACCCAGGCGGTGAGCCTGAGCGCGCTGATCGGGCTGATGATGCACACGGTGGTGGATGGGGTGGCGATCGCGAGCGGATTCAGTGTCAACTCCACCGTCGGGACGCTCATCTTCGTGGCGGTGCTGCTGCACAAGTTTCCCGAAGGGCTGGCGATCTCGAGCCTCTTCCTGGCGGCCGGCGCGTCGCGGCGGCGGGCGCTGCTCGCCGCCGCGGCGTTAGGCGGGGCGACGATCGTGGGCGTAGCGCTCACCGACGGCATTCCGGCGCTGACGAGGCACGGGCTCGCGCTCTCGGCGGGGGTGACGCTCTATGTCGCCGCGTCGAATCTGGTGCCGGAGTTCCAGGCGAAGCATGACTGGCGGCTGCCGCTGTCGTTTTTCGTGGGGAGTGCGCTGTTTTTTGCGGCGCGGGCGGTGGCGGGGTGAGCGCGGGGCACGCCGTCATGTCGCGCCGCGGCTAGCGGGGCTTTTCCGCCTCGATCAAGAGCGTGTGAGGGAACGCCAGGTCGTCCTCGTACTCCATCTTGAGGCACACGTCAAAGATGTCAGGGCGGCCAGTTTCCTGTGTTGGCATGCAGCGACGAAGATTCACGAAGCCTGCAGCTCGCAGGATTTCTTCGAGATGTGAGTAGGTGAGAATCGTGAGGTGCTCCTGGCGACAGAACACGAAGTTCTCAAAGCGCCCCCCCATGCTCGAGCGTGAATCGGGAAAGTCGCTGAACCACTTGGCGTCATTGTCGAGAAATTTCCGGATCGCGCTGTCCCCATTGGGACCGCCGACGCGATAGATCCCGCCCGGCTTGAGACACCGGAACACGTCGTCGAAATGAGCGCGCAGGTCGGGTAGATGCTCGATGACGTGATGCGAGTAGACCGCCTCGACGGTCCCGTCACGAAATGGAAGCGGGTTCCGCAGGTCCGCCCAGATATCGCATTTCCCGGAAAACGTATTCGCGTCGACATTGACCCATCCGTCCAGGTAGTGATCCTGACCTGGGCCGAGCTGGACGCGCAAGGGGCCGGCACGCGGGGCTCGCAACGTGCGATGGACCCAGCCGTTGAGCATCATCAGAGGGCCAGCAGCGCGATAGAACACGTCCTTGGCCGTACGACTCAACATCGATGTTTCCTCTTATCTTGTACGCAGACAGCTGTGCCGACTAGCGATCCGGCCCCATTGCCGGGGACAATCTAAACGAGCGCCGCCGTCGAGGCGCTCCTACGAAGATCCCGCGACGGTGCCACTCGCAAGGCATCGAGCATGCCAACCAGCACCCGGTTTTGATTCGTTCTGATGCCACCCAAGCGACGGACAACCGGACCGCGTGAACCTGGCTTCTTTGCCGCAACCGCCGGCTCGCAGCCGCTCGCCGCGCGCATGCGCCCGCGCACGCTCGAGGAGTACGTTGGCCAGGCGCACCTCCTCGCACCCGGCAAGCCGTTGCGTCAGGAGATCGCGTCAGGTCGGGTGCCCTCGATGGTTCTCTGGGGTCCCCCCGGGACGGGCAAAACTACGCTTGCGCGGCTGATCGCCCAGTATACCGATCGGGCGTTCGTTCCGTTTTCGGCGGTCACCGACGGAGTCCCGCGGATTCGTGAGATCGTCAGCGAGGCGGAGGACCGTCTCGATGGCCAGGGGAAGGGAACGATTCTTTTCGCGGATGAGATCCACCGGCTGAACACGGCGCAGCAGGACGCATTTCTTCCGCACGTCGAAGCCGGGACCATAACGCTCGTCGGTGCGACGACGGAAAATCCGTCGTTCGAGATCAACGGTGCACTGCTGTCGCGCGTCCGTGTCTTCGTACTGCAGCCTTTGACCGCGGCGGATCTGCAACTGGTCCTTCGGTCGGCGGTTGCCGATCGCGATCGCGGGCTCGGCGCGATGGGGCTGAACGTCGATGACGCCGCCATTGAGTTCATCGCCGACGAAGCCGACGGCGATGCGAGGCGCGCGCTCACCGTCATCGACGCTGCGGCCAAGCACGTGGAGGATGGTGGCCACGTTAGCAGAGACGTCGCGCGAGAAGCGCTACAGCTCCGCGTGGCGCGTTATGACAAGGGTCGCGAAGAGAATTACAACATGCTCTCCGCGTACCACAAGTCGCTGCGAGGAAGCGATGCGCACGGTGCGTTGTACTGGATGGGGCGGATGCTGCTCGGCGGAGAGGACCCGATGACAATCTTCCGCCGAGCGATCGCGATGGCTGCGGAAGACGTCGGGCTCGCCGACCCTGAAGCACTCAAGCTTGCGGTCGCGGCGCGTGACGCCTATCACATGCTGGGCGCCCCGGAGGGCTACCTGCCGCTCGCCGAGATGACCATCTACCTCGCGACGGCGCCCAAGTCGAACAGCAGCAAGGCGGCGTTGTCAGCTGCGCTGGAACTGGCGGCGGCACACCCGGCAGAACCGGTGCCTCTCCACATCCGGAACGCCCCGACGAAGTTGATGAAGGAACTGGGCTACAACAAAGGGTATCAATACGCGCACGATTCAGCGGACGCCTACATTCCGCAGGAGTACCTGCCCGACCGTCTGGTCGGCGAGGAGCTGTACAAGCCGGGCATGTTCGGATTCGAGAAGGAAATAGCCAGACGCCTTGCGTGGTGGGAAGAACGCAAGCGGCGAGCGTTAGGCGAGCAGCCGGCTGGTGAGCGGGCCAGCGAGCAGTCGGACTGAACTTTCAACGTACGAGGAGGAGTCAGATGCGAAGGATGACGATGGGCGTCGCAGCAGTGGCGATGGCGGCAGCGGCCGGCTGCGCAAGTGCG
Source organism: Gemmatimonadaceae bacterium (assembly GCA_031359795.1). Taxonomy (GTDB): domain Bacteria; phylum Gemmatimonadota; class Gemmatimonadetes; order Gemmatimonadales; family Gemmatimonadaceae; genus JABFXC01. The sequence continues at coordinate 1,355 of JANMAM010000104.1, read as the reverse complement.
GGAAAGCAGGTGTTCGCGCAACCCGAGGTCAACGTGAAGGATGTCAAGGTCACGGGACTCGGGCTTTCCGGTGGCTCAGTGGACGTCGTGATGAGTGTCCACAATCCCAACAACTTCCGTCTCGACGCGTCGCGCGTGACGTATAACCTGCTCGTCGACACGGTCTCGTTCGCGACTGGTTCGCTCGATTCGCGGATGTCGGTCGAGGGTGGCAAGGACCTCGAGGTTCGCATCCCCGTCAACTTCACGTACACGGGCGTAGGCAGTGCGGGTAGGCAGCTTCTGGCGATGGGTTCGGTGCCGTACCGTGTGATGGGCGACTTCACCGTCGCGACGGTCCTTGGTAACTTTACCGTTCCCTACGACAAGTCTGGCCGGTTCTCGCCGGCTGTGTCCTTCAAGTAATCGGTACTGCCACATCGCAAAAGAATCGATTTCGCTGAGCGCTCCCGTCGAGCGCGCCGTGCTGGTCGGTGCACCGCGGAAGCGCACGAGTGCGCGCCATTCCATCGACGAGCATCTGCGCGAGCTCGCGGCTCTCGCTGATACCGCGGGCGCGCAGGTTGTCGGCGAGTTGACGCAGCAGATTGACAAGCCGAACTCCGCGACGTACCTCGGCAAGGGGAAGATCGACGAGCTTCGTCAGAAGGTTGTCGACCTCGAAGCGACGTTGGTCATCTTCGATGACGAGCTGACGCCCTCGCAGGGAAAGAACATCGAAGACATGATCGCGACGCGCGTCGTTGACCGTGCCGAGTTGATTCTGGACATCTTCGCGACGCGTGCGCGGAGCGCGGAAGCAAAGATGCAGGTCGAGCTGGCCCAGCTCGAGTATACGTTGCCGCGCCTGACGCGAATGTGGACGCACCTCGAGAAGTTTCGCGGTGGCATCGGCGTTCGCGGACCTGGCGAAACACAGCTCGAGAGCGACCGGCGGTTGATCAACCAGAGGATCAAGCTGTTAAAGGATCGGCTGGTCGATGTACAGCGACAGCGGGAGATCCAGCGGCAGTCGCGCCGCGGAGAATTTCGCGCGTCACTCGTGGGGTATACGAATGCAGGGAAATCGTCGATTCTGCGCTCGCTCTCCGGTGCGCAGGATATTTTCGTGGAGAACCGGCTCTTCGCGACGCTCGACCCGCTGACGAGGGAAGCGGAGCTTGGTGAGCACGGTAAGCTGCTGGTGACGGACACCGTCGGTTTCGTCCGGAAGCTGCCGCACCAGCTCGTAGCGTCGTTCCGTGCGACGTTGGAAGAGGTGAGCGACGCCGATCTTCTGCTCCATGTGATCGACGCGAGTCATCCGCAGTGGGAAGAGCAGCGAGTGGTAGTTGATGACGTGCTGGCCGAGCTCG
>JANMAM010000092.1:0-5498 GCA_031359795.1 Gemmatimonadaceae bacterium | reverse complement strand
CGAGTCCACTTCGTCGACGATCGCGTAGTTGTGGCCACGCTGCACCCGCTGCTCGAGCGAGGGCACCATGTTGTCGCGGAGGTAGTCGAAGCCGAACTCGTTGTTCGTCCCGTACGTGATGTCGCTCGCGTATGCCGCGCGGCGCTCCGGCGTTCCCGGCTCCGTGTCGTCGAGACACGCGACGGTCAGGCCGAGGTAGCGGTAGACGTGCCCCATCCACTGCGAGTCGCGCCGGGCGAGGTACGAGTTGACGGTGACGAGGTGCGCGCCCTTCCCCGGCAGCGCATTGAGGTACAGCGGCAGCGTCGCCACAAGCGTCTTGCCCTCGCCCGTTGCCATCTCCGCGATCTTGCCGAGATGCAGCTGGATGCCGCCCATCAGCTGCACGTCGTATGGAACCATGTCCCACGGCTGGTCGTGCCCGGTGACGTTGGCATTCGTCCCGAGCAGGCGCCGGGCGGCCTCACGCACGGTCGCGAACGCCTCGGGTAGAATCTCGTCCAGCACCTCAGCCGTCGCCGCGCGCAACTCGCCCTCAAAGCCGCTGCGACCGTCGGCGCCGGTCAACTCGTTATCGATCCGGTCGCGTTCGGCGGGATCCGCGGCCGTGCGCTTGGCATCACGGAGCGCCGAGATTCGGCCCTCGATTTCGGCGGTGCGTTCGCGGATCGTGCCGCGGAGCTTTTCAGTCTGTGCGCGAAGCTCCGTCTCGGAAACGTTCTGCAGCCGCGCGTAGTGCTCGTTGACTTCGTCGACGATCGGCTGGATGCGCTTGCGCTCGCGCTCGTGGCGCGTCCCCATCACCGACGTTATGAGCCGCTTTAACATTCTCTCCTCTATCGATACAGCCCGTGTGCCGCGATGTACGCGGCGACCGATTCGGGCACGAATCCCCGAAGGGAGCGACCGGCAGCTGCCCGGGCGCGAATTTCCGTCGACGACACGTCGATGCGTCGTGACGCGACGGCGACTGCGCCTTCCGGAAGCGCGAGCGGCCAGGCCTGATCATCCCGCGTCAGCACCGCCAGCGTCGCCAGCGCGCGAACGCGTTCCGGCTCCCGCCACCGGTCGAAGGTGCGAAGCACATCCTGGCCGACGAGGAAGAATCGGTCCGCCAATGGGTAACGCTCAGCGAACATCTCCAGCGTATCAACGCTGAAAGATAACCCGGACCGGTCGATTTCCATCGCATCGACCTCGAAACGCGGATCGCCTTCAATGAGCAGCTTTGCCATTGCCAGGCGATCTTTTGCCGGAGCGGTCGCGAGGCCCATTTTCAGCGGCTGCACCGCGGCCGGCACGAGCACAAGTCGGTCGAGCGTCAGGCGCTCGACCGCGTCCACCGCGGCGAGCAAGTGACCGAGGTGCGGTGGATCGAACGTGCCCCCAAGGATGCCGAGGCGCACTCCCTCAGGGTGTCGGCGCGCTAGGTGTAGCGCTGGCGACTGGAGTGCTCTTGCAGCGCTCACGGACCTCGGCGTCGGCTGGATATCGTTCACGGAGCGCGGTACACGTGTCATCGCGGTCCGCGCGATACGCGATTGCATCGTATGACTGGACGAGGCGGAGCTGCGCCTTTCGGGCGTAGTCAGTGGCCGGATACTTTCTGACGAGGTCCTTGAAGTACAGGATCGCAGAATCGTACGCCTTCCGCCGGAAGTAGTGCACGCCGGTGTCATAGTCTTTCTTCGCGAATGCAGACTCGAGATCGGCAACGTTCTTCTCGGCTTCCGCACGCTTGTCCGAGTTGGGATAAAGCGCGAGCAATGTGTTGAAGGTGCTCAACGCCGACTCGCCGTAGCTCGCATCGAGCGAGCTCTTTCGCCACAGCTTCCGGTACGACCTTCCAGCGAGAAGAAGCGCATCGTCCGCGAGCGTGTCGTCAGGAAACGATTCCATCAGCCGGCTGTAGCTCTGCGCGGCGAGGATGTGCTCACCTTTCCGTTCGTGGGCGAGGCCGAGCCAGTAGTGCGAGCGCGACAACAGCGTGTCGCGGGCCGGCAGATCGAGCGTCAGCTTCTCGAAGCCGGCGATCGCGTCATCGAGCTTGCCCCGGTCGAGTCGCTGCTTCGAAGCGGTGTAAAGTGCCTCGTTCGAAGTGTAAGTCTTTGGGCTCCACGCCTTCGAAGTGCAGGCAGCCGCTGCGAGAGCGGCCAGCGCGAGAACGATGTTTCGGGACACGGGTGGCATGACTGGATTGCTACCCGGAAGTCGGGCGGCGGTTCGATTGCAGGGGGGTCGATCTAACGCGAAACGTCGCGCCGCCGGGCCAGCATCGAGCGGTAGATCTCGATCCGCGGCTCTTCGGGGTGACGTTCGGCCGCCGCGGTCCAGACTCGGTCCGCGCCTGCCAGGTCACCCTGAAGATAAGCGGTCAACCCGCGTAGGAGCATGGCATCGAGCCATTCGGGGCGGATCCGGAGCACTTCGTCGAGCTGGTCGCTCGCCTCACGGTGACGGCCTCGCTCGGTGAGCGCCCGGGCGAGTGCGAGTCGGACGTCGGCATACCCCGGCCGAAGCTGAAGGGCGCGCTCGTACTGCGCGACCGCTTCGTCGAGGGCGCCGGCGGCCCGGTAGTCACGGGCGAGGGCAGCGTGCGAGTTGGCCAGCCGGTTGGCGACCATGACTGGAAAACCGGTCTCGTCCGGCTTCCCCAGGTTCTGCGCCGTCTCGAACGCGAGGCGGGCTTCGGCAAGCCGCCCCATGTCGTTGAGCAGCACCGCCCGGTTCAGGTGTGCCTCGACGTAGCGGTCGTTCAGCGCGAGGGCGGCGTCGAACGCGGCGATCGCTTCGTCCTGTCGCCCGACGAGCGCGAGAGAGAGGCCGAGCATGTTCTGCGCGTCGGCGTAACCCATGCCTTCGACGACGGCCTCGCGCAGGAGGAGCACGGCGCCATGGTAGTCGCGAACGCCGAAGCGCTCGCGGGCGCGCGCGACGAGATCGGGCGCGTTATCCAACCGCCCTCTGCGCTCGCGCTTTCATTCGCGGGGAGCCGATGAGCGGTTGGAAGTACGCGATGGTCCGCTTGAGCCCCTCGCGGAGCTGAATTTTCGGCTCCCAGCCCAGCTGTGTACGCGCCTTCGTGATGTCTGGTTGGCGCTGCTTGGGATCATCCGCTGGGAGCGGACGATTGACGATCGTCGACTTGCTGCCGGTCAACTCGACGACGAGATCGGCGAGCTCACGCATGGTGAACTCGATGGGGTTGCCAATGTTCGTTGGCTGCGAGTCGCCCTTCATGAACAGACGATAGATCCCGTCGATCTCGTCCTCGACGAAACAGAAGCTCCTCGTCTGTTTTCCATCGCCGTACAGCGTGATCGGCTCGCCCGTCAATGCCTGAACCACGAAGTTGGTGACGACGCGCCCGTCGTGGGGCTGCATTCGCGGCCCGTACGTGTTGAAGATCCGGACGATCCGCGTATCGAGCTTGTGCTCACGGTGATACGACATCGTGACCGCCTCGGCGAATCGCTTCGATTCGTCGTAGCAGCTGCGAGGACCGATCGGGTTCACATTCCCCCAGTAGGTCTCGACCTGTGGATGCACCGTCGGGTCGCCGTAGACCTCCGAGGTCGATGCCAGGAAGAAGCGCGCGTTGTTGGCCTTGGCGATGCCTAACGTGTTGAGCGTGCCGATCGACCCGACCTTGAGCGTCTCGATCGGGTGATTGAGGTAGTCGACGGGGCTCGCCAGCGAAGCGAGATGCAGCACCCCGTCGAACTTGCCAGGGACGTAGGTGAACGTCGACACGTCGTGGCGAAGCAGCTCGAACTTGGGATTTCCGACCAGATGCGCGACGTTGTCCGGGTGGCCGGTAATGAAGTTGTCCAATCCGACGACCGCATGGCCTTCCGCGATGAACCGGTCAGTCAGGTGCGAACCGAGGAATCCGGCCGCACCCGTGATGAGCACCCTCATTCCTGTCCCCGGCCGATCGATACGTAGGTGAAGCCTAACGCTCGCATCTTCTGTGGATCGTAGAGGTTCCGTCCGTCGACGATCACCGGCTTCCTGAGCGCGCCCTTGATCCTTGCGAAGTCCGGATGCCGGTACTCGTTCCAATCGGTGACGACGACCAGCGCATCGGCGCCGTCGAGTGCCTCGTAGTTTCCATCCGCGTACTCGATCGCGTTGCCGATTTTCCGTTGCGTCTCGTGCATCGCGGCGGGGTCGTGCGCGATCACCTTCGCGCCCGCGGCATTCAGTTCTTCGATCAACGTCAGCGCCGGCGCCTCGCGCATGTCATCGGTCTGCGGCTTGAACGCGAGGCCCCAGAGGGCGATGCGTGCGCCCTTGACTGAACCGCCGAGTGCCTTCTTCACCTTCTCGAACAGACGATGCTTTTGCCGCTCGTTCGCATCTTCGACCGCCTCGAGCACTGCGAGCGCCGCGCCCTGTTCCTTCGCCGTCCGCACCAGTGCCTTGACGTCTTTCGGAAAGCACGACCCGCCATATCCCGGTCCGGGAAACAGGAACGACGGTCCAATGCGCGCGTCGCTGCCGATGCCGCGCCGGACGAGATCTACGTTCGCGCCGACCTTCTCGCACAGGTTGGCAATCTCGTTCATGAAGGAGATGCGCGTCGCCAGCATCGCGTTGGCGGCGTACTTCGTCATCTCCGCCGACGGGATGTCCATGAAGATGATCGGCTTGCCGGTGCGCACGAACGGCGCATAGAGCTCGGCCATCGTCGAGCGGGCGAAGTCACTCTCGACGCCGAGGACGACGCGGTCGGGCTTCATGAAGTCGTCGACGGCGGCGCCCTCCTTGAGGAACTCAGGGTTGCTGCACATGTGAAAGGGCCGCTTGGCGTGCTTCGAGATCGCGGCGGCTACCTTCCCCGCCGTCCCCACGGGGACGGTCGACTTGGTGACGACGACGATCTCCCGCTTCGCGTGCTTGCCGATCTCCTCCGCGACTGCGAGCACGTGCCGGAGATCCGCGGAACCGTCTTCGTCAGGCGGCGTTCCAACGGCAATGAAGATGACGTCGGCGGTTTCGATGGCGGCGCCAACTTCCGTCGTGAACGTGATGCGGCCCTGCGACTGATTGCGCTCCACGTACGCATCGAGTCCGGGCTCGTAGATAGGCAGGACGTTTTTCTTGAGCCCATCGATCTTTTTCTTGTCGAGGTCCGCGCACGTCACCGCGTTTCCCGTTTCCGCGAGGCACGCGCCGCCGACCAGGCCGACATAACCGGTTCCAACAACTGTAATGTTCACGCGACTCCAGAGCGTTTCGGATAGAAAGCGATTACAAGCTACCGGCACCTTTGCTTCGTCGCAACGGCGCCTGATCTGACCTGCAACAAACTGCCAGACGCACGCGCGGGGTGAAGCTTTCGCTTCACCCCGCGTGTGCGACTGGCAGGTGCAGCGCTAGTAGCGCTGTGTCGCGTCGATCGTGAAAACAACTCGGCGATTCGAGAGTGCGCCTGCGTCGTTCTTTCGGGCGCCCGGCTCGACCTGTCGCGCGGCCTGTTCACCGTAGCCGAC
>JANMAM010000040.1:0-2457 GCA_031359795.1 Gemmatimonadaceae bacterium | reverse complement strand
GAGCTCGACGCCCTGGTTGCGGGTCACGGCGCCATTCAGGTTGAAGAGGATGTAGCCCGTCGCGTAGCTGCCGCGGATGTCGTTGACGATCTGGTCCTTGGTCTGCTTCCGGTAGACGGTGGCGTCGATTCCGAGCCGGTCCTGGAGGAATGTCAGCTCGGTCCCGAACTCGTATGACCGCGCAAACTCGGGCTTCAATTGAAGGTTCGGCCCGGTAAAACCGTAGCCGTATCCGCCGTAGGCGGTCGTCTTGAACTCGAGCGACGGCCGGTAGGCATACGGTCTCGCGTCCTTGCCGACTTCCGCGTAGGCGCCGCGCAGCTTGCCCGTCATGTAGCGGCCAACCGAGGGGAACGCGTCCGAGAAGATGAAGCTCGTCGACACGGATGGGTAGAAGAACGAATTCCTCCCCTTCGGAATCGTCGAGGTCCAGTCGTTTCTGCCGGTGACCGTGAGGTAGAGGTACTTGTTGTAGTCGACGGTGGCGCTCCCGAACCCGCTGAGCAGCCGGCGCTGCCCGATCGTGGTCCGCGCGATCCGGAGGTTCGTGTTGTTGACGGAGACGAAGTTCGGGTCGAGGAAATCCTGACCCTTGAACGCATCGGTCGTGGACTTGTAATCGGAGACCTGATTGCCGAGAAAGCCGCTGATCGAAATCGCGTCGGTGATCGCGTAGGTGTTGAAGTTGAGCAGCGTCTGCTCGTTGATGCTCCGGGTGATATCGGCCGCCTGGTCGAGAACCCCGCCGTAGCTGATGCCAAGCGTGCTCTCCGGGTGCCTGACGATCTCCGTCTCGTTGGTGTAGCTGTCGACGCCGAGGTTCGCCTTCAGGCTCGCCCACGAAACCGGCGTGATGATCAAGCCGAGGTTCGAGATGAGCCGATTGTTCTTCGTCTTGTTCGTGTTGTTGTTGACGCTGAAGTAGGGATTGTCCACCTCCGAGGCGAACGAAGTGAGACGGCGCCTCGTGCCGGCCGCGGTCCGGTAGTTCCTTGCGTCGTCGAACGACGGCCACACCATCAGACCGATCAGCGGACCATTGTCGCCCTTGAGCGTCTGGTCGTTCGACGCGTTGGTGTACGCCATCGTCAGGTCGGCGCGAAGCGCGGGAAGCACCTGCACCTGCGAAGCGCCCGTCAGGTTGACGCGGTCGAGTCGCGAATTCGGAATGACGCCCTCTTCCCGCACGACACCGGTGGAGATGCGGTAATTGATCTTGTTGTCCGCCGCCGCGCCGCTGAACGCGAGATTGTGCTTCTGCGTCAGCGCGTCGTTGAAGAATCCGCCGATATTGTCGTAGAATCTCATTCCCTTCGGATACGGCGCGCCGAAGTACTGGAAGCTCGCGCTGCTGACCGCGCTGGGGCCGTAAACCTGCTGGACGTCCGGCTGCCCACGGACGCTGGCGACGCTGAACGCGTTGTTGTATTCCAGGCCGCCGCCGACTTTCCCACGCTTGGTCGTGATGACGATCGCGCCGTTGGCCGCATCGATGCCGTAGAGTGCCGTCGCCTCGGGACCCTTCAGCACTGTCAGCGATTCGATGTCGTCCGGGTTGATATCGGCCGCTCGATTGGTAAAGTCCACACCGCGGTTGCTGAACGCGCTCTGCGACCCTGGTGCATCGGACGCGAGCACCGAGGTGTTGAGCGTCTTGTTGTCCATCGGCAGGCCGTCGATGATGAAGAGCGGCTGATTGCTGCTGCTGATGGAGCTCGTCCCTCGGATCGTGATCGACGACGATGCGCCGGGAACTCCGGAGGTGCTGTTCACCTGTACGCCGGCGACACGGCCCTGCAGCGCGTTCACGAAGTTCACGCGCTGCGACTGCGCGATCTCGGCGCCCTGAACGGTCTGCTGTGCGGTCCCGATCGCTCGGGCTTCGGAGGTCTGGCCAAGGGCGGTGATGACGACCTCATCGAGCTTTGTCGCCGCGCGTTTGAGTTGGACGTCCATCACCGTCGCGGTGCCGACCAGCCTGCTCTCCGGGGTGAACCCGATCAGGCGGTAGAGGAGCGTCTGCCCGTCGTCGACGCGGATGAAGTAGTTCCCTTCGTTGTTCGTGTTCGTTCCGTTGCTCGTTCCCTGAATTGCGACTGTGACGTTCGCGAGTGGGATGCCCTGCTCACTGGTTATTTGCCCTCGCACGATCTTCTGTTGGGCAAGGGCTTCAGCGGAGAAGACCGCCAGCCCCATCAACACCATCGACAATTTGTGCTTCAACATGTGGTGTACCGGGTTCTCGTGGACCTTGAGACGAACGTTGGTGGTCGGCCTGCGCGGAATCGACGTACAACCGGGTCGGTCGGGCCCGATGCGAGGTGGGGTAGGGGCAGTGGCGGCAAGCGACTGCGCGGACGAGTTCGCGGGACCTCGCGCTGAGGAGCGAAGTCAGGGCGCAGAATTTGGCACTGGGTGCGGGACAGAGCAATACCCGGCGTCGCCGCAGCGGCCGCC
>JANMAM010000216.1:0-17816 GCA_031359795.1 Gemmatimonadaceae bacterium | reverse complement strand
ACGTACACGCTCCATGACCCGACGATCGGGAAAAACCCGATGATGAATGCAATGATCGCCAGCACGGCGGCGAGCGGCACGCCAAAGATCAGGTTCAGCGTGAGAATCACGAGCGACTTGATGGTCTGGGTGACCAGCGTCGAATAGATCGCGCCGTAGAGCACGCCGCGAACGCTCGTCTCGAGGGCGGAGCGGAGTTCGGCATACCGCGGGGGGATCGTCCCGCGTACCCACGCCGCGAGATTCTCGCCGTCGATGAGGATGTAAAACGTCGTGAACAGGAAGATCGTCGCGGCGATGGAGAATCCGACCATCGCATGGCGCACCAGCCCCGGCAGCCGCGCACCGTACCCCGACGTCGCCAGCAGCCAGGTCTGGACGGACCCCCCGACATTCGCGTTCTCGAGGAAGGGAAGGCGGTGGATCGCATCGGTCATCTGTGCCGCGATCGCCGTGCGGTTGTCCTCGACGTAGCCGGCAAGCTCGCTCATCTCGATGTAGCTGTAGGCGAGCGCCGCTAGCACTGGCACGATCAGGAGCACGACCGTCAGCAACGCGGCCAGCGCACGGCGCCCGGTCAATCGCAGCAGGCGCGCGTACAGGGGGCGAATGTAGATCGCGATGATCACGCCGAGTACGCCAGCGACGATCACGCGGCGGACCATGTAGAGAAAGAGCACGACGACGATCGACGAGAGCAGCGTCGTCACCAGCAGACGGCGCATCTCGGGGATCGTCAGGTCGGCGACGAGCGCGTTGACACGGCGCTCTCGCCGGCGCCGCTCCGGTTCGAGGAGCGGGGACGTCACGTGGCTGGCGGGATCGTCAGGCGTACTGCGCGCCGCGCGCGGCGCCACCACGGTCGTCGAGATCGGGCTTGACCACCCGGACGATCTCCGATGGCGCGACGCCGACGATGTCGCGCAGCGAGACGTCCCCGCGCGTCAGCCGCGCGTCGATGCGGACCTCGGCGAGCTCGTGGCGCCTCGGCCCGTAGACCCAGGCGAGCTCGCCATCGACCAGCAACCGCGTCCGCGCATCGTCGGGATGCATCTGCACCATCGGCCCACGCTCCGGATCGGTCGCGCGTGTCGCGGTGAACCCGACCACCCGGAGCGGCCGCTTGCGGTAGTCGTCGGCGGGCCCCTTCACCACGCGATCGTCATAACGGTGCGCCGACCGCGATCCACTGGTCGTCGAGTCTCATCATCAGGCGTCGGCGGGTAAGTCCCGTCAGCATCACTTCGACATCCTCGAGTGCTCCCCCGATCACGTGAGCGACTTCGTCGCAGGTTGCGCTTCCGAGGTCGATCACCGCCTCCCATGCCTTGCGCTCCGCGGGCGAAACAGCGCCGACGATGACCGCCGTGCCGTCGTCGTGCTGCAACACCAGCGCGAGCTGATGGCGGTCGAGCACGTGCTCGAGGGCATCGAGGTGCGTCTCGCTCATCCCCCGGAAGACGAAATACGCATCGCGCGGCGGGAGGTCGTCGCAGTAGGGAAGCAGCAGCTTGGCAACGACTTCATCGGCACAGGAGAAGTCCAGCAGGCTGACGTTGCTGAAATCGATCACCGTGACCGTGCGCCCGCCGAGTTCGGCCAGCTGCATCTCGATCGCGGTGCGCACCGCCGCACCGGTCGGGCGGGTCACCAGATTCGAATACAGATCACACACTGTGCGGCGGAGGACCGTGCTCAGGTCGATGTGATTGATCATCGCCCGGCGACCGTGCGCTCAGGAATCGTGATCTGCATCTGTGCACCAGGAAACGCGGGCAGCCCTTCCTTCAATGCGACGTCGTCGTCCCACGAAGGAACGATAGCGATGCGCGCTGTCCCGCTGCGTACCGACAACTTACCATCCCAACGGCCGACGTAGCGACGGACGCCGGCGAGTCCCTGACCGCGACCTGGATCACGAAAACGGCTGACCCCGCGCACGACCGCCTCCTCGAGCGCCATCGCGTCGTCCCACCGATCGCTGCGAACCCGCCCGGGCGCGCTCTCCAGCGACTGGCGGAATCCGACGCCAGCGTCGCTGACCGCGATCACCACCACGCGCCGACCGAGCCGCTTGGTCCACCGGTACGTCTGCACCGCGACCCAGCCACCACGACCCGCATGCTCGACGATGTTCTGGCAGGCCTCGGAGAGCGTCATCGCGAAACCCATCGTGGCCTTGGCGTCGAGGTTGAGCTCGCGCGTGAGAATGTGCTGTGCTTTCTGCTGGATGCGCCCGACGATCTCATGGACGTCGTCGCTCTTCGTGATCGGCGTGATCTCGAGGAGCACGTCCGACTCGCCAGCCGGCTTCTGCCGCGGCGACGAGCCGACGATCTCGAAGAGATCGTTCGCGTACTTGAAGAATCCGGCGCGCGTCCAGTAGGACAGCGTCTCGTCCGCCTCGGGCGGCGCGAACGCGGCGCGCTCCGGACGCGACTGCGCGAGCGTGAGGAGCGCGGTCAGCCCGAACGGCGACGCCCATCGCGCGTGGCGCGCGTCGACGAGCAGCTTCTCGTCTGCGGGAACCTGCGCAATCTGCTCCAGCACCTGCTCGAACGAGACGTCGTCGAGAGACGGGGGGACATTGATGACGGTCGTCACGTAGTGGAAAGTTCTCCTCGCAGGTAGCTCGTGAGCCCGGAGGCTCCGCGGTGCTCGAAGTTGCGCGCGGCGGCTCGCTGTGCGGCATCGATGGCGACGGGGAACATATCACCGGCGAGTAGCCGAGAGAAATAGGTCGCGCCCCAAACATCGCCGCATCCGGTGGGGTCGCCTCGCGGCTCGCGAGTTGCAGCCGCGGCGATCCGCTGCGTGCGAATCGCGCCTGCGTCGACGCCAAGTTCATGGCGCGCACCGAGATCGGAGAGCCGATCGAATCCGGATACTGCGAAGTAGGCCATCCCGCGCGCACCGAGCGTGACGCACAGACACCGAACGCCCGCGGCGAGCGCCGTTGCCGCCAGCGCCAGTCCGTCGGGCGCCATCGTCGCGAGCTCATCCTCGTTGACCTGGATGATGTCGAAGCAGCGACACCACTCGGCGACGTCAGTCAGTGGACGAAGCTCACGCAATCCATCGGCGCGGAGCGAGAGCGTCACCGAATGGAGATCGCAGTAGATCGGACCGCGAAATGCCTGACGCAGCAGCCGCGCGACCTCGAGGTCGATCTCCCATCCGCTGATGAGGTTCACGTACAGCACGTCGAGCCCGGTGAGCATCGGTTGCAGCGCCGCCCAGCTCCAGCCCGGCACGCCGCCGCTCATTACTTCGCTGCGCCGTTCGTCGCTGGTGTAGCGTAGCTCGACCCGATTGTTCGGGACCGGTACTTCATAGAGCGCCGCGTCGGGCGCGATGTGCCGCAGCGTCGCGAGAAACTCGCGCGCCTTCGGCGCGAGATCGCTGCCCACCTTCATCACCGGGACGATCTCCCAGTCATCCGGGAGCGCGGCGTCGAATGCACTGAGTGCGTAGGTGATGCCGCCCCACTCCTCGACTGGCGCGGTGCGGACATCACGTCCATGGATGACGTCCCACACGAACGAGCCAATCACCCCGACGCGCTTCCGGCGGGTCACGCGCCGTGTGGATGCTGCTGTCGAAACGTTGCGACCGCCCCGACGACGCCGGCTGCGCCGTCGAGCTCACCGGGCACGATGCGGCACGCGTCGAACGCGGGCTTGAACGCGCGCCGCCGCGCCTCGGCGCGGAGCGGCTCGAAGAGCGCTTCGCCCGCCTGCGTCACACCACCGGCGATGACGACGACATCGGGATTGAAGGTGTTGAGGAGGTTCGCGACGCCCGCGCCGAGAAACGACGCAGTCTCCTTCACGACATCGAGCGCGATCTCGTCGCCGGCGTGGGCCGCTTCGTACACGGTGTGCGCAGTGATCATGTCGACCCGCCCGCCAACCATCTTCATCAGCACGGAGTCGCCGTCGCCGTTGAGCCGCTCGCGGGCGCGCTCCGCGATGTTCGGCCCCGACGCATAGGCCTCGAGGCACCCGTAGTTGCCACACTTGCAGCGACGCCCATGCATGTCGATCGTCGTGTGGCCGATCTCGCCGGCGACGTCCGATGCGCCGTGCCAGATGCGGCCGTCGACGACGAGGCCGCCGCCGATGCCGGTGCCGATCGTCATTCCAACCACCGCGCGCCCACCGCGCGCCGCGCCAATCCACCACTCACCGAGCGTCGCGCAGTTGGCGTCGTTGTCGAGCGTCGCCGGCAAGCCGACCGCTTTCGAGACGCGATCGCGGAGCGGAAAATTCCTCCACCCGAGATTCGGCGCGATGATGACGATCCCATTCTCGCGGTCGAGCGGTCCAGGCGCGCCCATCCCGACGCCCGCGAACTGGCTGCGCTTCGCGCCGGTCTCGGCCATCGTGTGCGTCATGACTTCGCCGACCATGCTGACGATGCGATCGACGACCGCGTCCGCGCCAAGCTCCGACATCGTCGGCTGCGAGCGCAGACCGTAATGACGGCTGCCGTCTTCCGGCATGGCACCGACGACGATGTTCGTGCCGCCGAGATCGACGCCGATGATGAACCGCTGCTCGCTATGGGCCATGTGGGGGGCTCATGGGGTGAAGTATCCAGTGACAATTCCGGCGACGTACCCGGGCGACTGCAGCAACATGCACTTCCAGTGACCGAGCGGACAGCGCTGAGGCCCATGCCGGTCGCACGGACGGCACGCGAGGAGATCATCCTCGACGACCGCTGATCGCCCCGCAAGCGGACCGAATCCGAACGCAGGCACGGTCGGTCCGAAGATCGCGACCGTTGGTGTGCCCACCGCCGATGCGAGATGCAGTGGGGCCGAGTCGTTGCAGACGATCACCCTCGCGCGGCCGATCAGCTCCGCCGATGCAAGCAATGTAAACCGGCCTGTGGCATCGACGACGCTGGAGTCGCCCGCCGCGTCCGCGATCTCGCGGGCGAGTGGACCGTCTTCCGCTCCGCCGACGACGACGATCCGCGCCCGCCCGGCCAACAGCTGGGCCAGCGCCGGGTAATGCGGCCAGCGCTTCGTTGCCCAGACACTGCCCGGGGCCAGCGCGATGAGCGGGCGCGTTCCATCGGTGCCGGCGAGCAGCTCGTCCACCGCGGCCCGTTCGGTCGCACCGGGATAGAGGCGGGGGCGCAGGTCCTCGCGCGAGTAGGGCCGCCCGCCGCCCGCGCTGCCTAACGTGAACAGCTTCTCGGCATGATGCATCCCCTGCGGGGCCGGCACGCGCACCGTGTAGAACGCGCGTCCCGCCGAGGTCTCGAACCCGACGCGTCGCGGCACCCGCGCCGCCACGGCAAGCGCTCCGCTCCTCGCCGAGCCCTGCGCGAGGTAGATCGCGTCGTACCGCTTCGCGCGCAGCGACCGCGCAAGCCTCGCGAAGCCCGCGACACTCCGGTCCCGCCCGCGTTTGTCGTAGACGATCGTCTCGCGAATCGACGGGTCATTTGCAAGCAGCCCCGCCGACGCGGGCGTCACCAGCACGTCCACTGCGCCCGCCTCCGCCAGTCGCGCGATGAGCGGCGTCGTGAGCACCGTGTCGCCGAGAAACGACGTCTGGAGGACGAGGGAAGAGCTCAAGGGCTGCCGTTAGCCATTAGCCAGTAGCAGGAAGGAACCGCGGTTGCGCCGTGCTCAACGCCAACGGCTAATGGCTAACGGCCGACTGCGCTGACAATCACCGCGCGGCGCCATCTAGTCGACTTGCAAAACAGCCAGGAACGCCTCCTGCGGGATCTCCACGGAGCCGACCTGCTTCATCCGCTTCTTTCCTTCCTTCTGCTTTTCGAGGAGCTTGCGCTTGCGGCTGATGTCGCCGCCGTAGCACTTCGCGAGCACGTCCTTCCGGAGCGCCTTCACCGACGTGCGGGCGATGACCTTCGTGCCGATCGCGGCCTGGATCGCGACTTCGAACAGCTGCCGCGGGATCAGGTCCTTGAGCTTGTCGGCGATCTTCCGGCCCCAGTCGTACGCCTTGTCCTTGTGGATGATCACGCTGAACGCGTCGACCGGGTCGCCGTTGATCAGCATGTCGAGCCGAACGAGATCGCTCTCGCGATAGCCGAGCATGTCGTAGTCGAGGCTCGCGTAGCCGCGGCTGACGGTCTTCAGCTTGTCGAAGAAGTCGAGGATGATTTCGCCGAGCGGGAACTCCCAATCGAACTCGACGCGCTCCTGGTCGAGGTAGGTCATGTTCTTGTAGACGCCGCGCCGGTCCGTGCCTAACGTCATGATCGGACCGATGTACTCGGCCGGCGCCATGATCCGCGCCTTGACGTAGGGCTCCTCGACCTTGTCGATCACGCCCGGGTCGGGCATCAGCGACGGGTTCTCGATCAGCACCATGTCGCCGTCGGTGCGGTAGACCTTGTACTCGACGCTCGGCACCGTCGTGACCAGGTCGAGCTCGTACTCACGCTCGAGCCGCTCCTGGACGATCTCCATGTGGAGCAGGCCGAGGAAGCCGCAGCGGAAGCCGAAGCCTAACGCGGTGGAGGTCTCGGGCTCGTACTGCAGCGACGCGTCGTTCAGCTTGAGCTTCTCGAGCGCGTCACGGAGGGCTTCGTACTGCGTGGTGTCGGTCGGGTAGAGCCCGGCGAACACGAACGAACGGACCTCGCGATAGCCGGGCAGCGCCTCAGGGGCGCGGTTGGTCGCGTCGAACACCGTATCGCCGGCACGCGTTTCACTCACCGAGCGGAGGTTGGCAACGACGTAGCCGACTTCGCCCGGCCCGAGCTCGTCGGTCTTCACCTGGCGGAGCTGGTTGTAGCCGACCTCGTCGACCTCGTAGACCGAATCGCTGGCGCCGAAGGTGATCTTCATCTTCGGGCGCAGATAACCGTCGACGACGCGCACGCTCGGGATCGCGCCGCGGTAGCGGTCGTAGTACGAATCGTAGATCAGCGCGCGGAGCGGGCCATTCACGTCGCCCTGCGGGGCCGGGACGCGCTTGACGACTTCCTCGAGCAGCTCGGCGATTCCAATGCCCGCCTTCGCGCTCACCTGCAGTACTTCCTCTGGCGCGCAGCCGAGCAGGTCGACCACTTCCTGCCGCCGCCGATCGGGCTCGGCGCCGGGGAGGTCGATCTTGTTCAGCACCGGAATGATCTCGAGCCCGGCGTCCATCGCGAGAAAGAGATTGGACAGCGTCTGCGCCTGGATGCCCTGCGATGCGTCGACGACGAGGATCGCGCCTTCGCAGGCAGCGAGCGATCGCGAGACCTCATACGTGAAGTCAACGTGGCCCGGCGTGTCGATGAGGTTCAACTCGTACTGGCTGCCGTCGGCGGCCGTGTACGACATCCGGACGGCGTTGAGCTTGATCGTGATGCCGCGCTCACGCTCGAGATCGAGCGTGTCGAGCACCTGGGCCTGCATCTCTCGCTTCTGCAGCATCCCGGTCGCCTCGATGAGACGATCGGCCAGCGTCGACTTGCCGTGGTCGATGTGGGCGACGATGCAGAAGTTGCGAATGTGATCAAGCTTCACGCGGGTCCTGCGCTGGTGGGTCCGGTCGAGCGACAGCCATGAAATCTAACGACACGGCGCCCGCTCCGTGGTGGAGCGGGCGCCGCGTCGTCTGATTCTCTCGAGTTATGGTCGCCGTTCGCGCTCTACGGGCTGGCTCTTCGGCGAAGATTTCGATGGCTCGCTGCGTGGCTGGCTCTTTGGCTCGGATCGCGGCTCGCTGCGTGGTTGACTCCTCGGCTCGGAGCGCGGCGCAGTTCGAGGTTCCGAACGTGGTTCGCTCCGTGGTTCGCTCCGTGGCGCGACGCGCGGCTCGGATCTTGGCTCGCTCCGCGGTTCACTGCGTGGTTCACTCCGCGGTTCACTCCGTGGCTGTGACCGCGGGCGGCCGTTTCCGTTGTTGCCGTTGCCGTTGCCGTCGCCGCCGTTGCCGTTCCCGTTGTTTCCGTTTCCGGTGCCGTCGCCGCCGTTCCCGTTGCCGTTGTTTCCATTGCCGCCGCCGTTGCCGACGACGGGCGGACGCCGGTGGCCGTTGCCATTACCGTTTCCGTTACCGTGGTCATCGCCACCACCACCGCCACCGCCACCCCCACCCCCACCCGCTTGCACGCTGTCGCGCACGGGACGGCTGCGGGGATTGGTTGCGCCGTTGGAACTGTTGTCGGTACCGCCACCGCGGCGGTCATCGCGCGGATCCTTCCTGGTGCTTCCCACGTCGTCCCCCGGCCGCGTGGCGCCGTCGTTGCCACCGCGGCGCTCGTCGCGCGGAACGTTAGGGTCCTCGGTCGGTGTGCCCGGGCGGCGCCGGTCGACGGCGTCACCGCTGCCGCGGCGGCCATACTCCACCGTGCCCGCCGGATGCTCGTTGCTGACGGTCTTGAATTCGTAGCGCGGCCGCGAATACACGACCCGGCGTCCGCCGCCGTGGCGATACGGGTAATACTCCGGCTCATCGTAGATCACGATGTGAAAGCGAACGCACGAGTGCGAATAGACATCCCAGCCCGGCCGCCCGTGGTGGCAATCGTAGCAGGCAAACCGCGGATACTGATACCGGCCGTCAACGTGATACTCGGCGTAGTCCATCGAGTAGTCATCGTCGTCATCGTAGACCACCTGTTCCGCGAACCGATGCATCGCGACGAAGGGATCCCCCTCGACGCTCGGCAGACCGTGATAATCCCAGTCATCGTCTTGCGCGTAGCGTGCGAGGCGCAGCCGGTGCGGGCTGACGATTGCGAAGACATAGCCGATGCCGGGCCGATCATCGACGGTGAAGGCACGGCCGCTGTACCGGTTGACCTCGCGCGTCTCGCCACCCCATGCGCGCGCGTCATCGCCGGGACGCCGCGGATAGAGGATGTCGATGCGCCCATCCGTGTCGATGCGTCCGACGACGACGAAGCCGTCATCGGACGTTCGGAAGCGCACACCGACGTCGTCCCCCCGCCGGACGACGTCGCCGCCCGTCGTCCAGAGCTCGACCTGCGGCTCGAGATTCCGCGATGGCGAAATGGGAGGAATCGACGCGGATTCCGCCCGGTGGACCGTCGTCGCGCAGCCGACGGCGGTGGTGATCAGCGCAAGCAGGAAGGTTGAAGTCTTGGTACGCATCGGTGTCCCCTTGGAAGGGTGCTCGATACCACAGGGGGCAGGGCGTGTGCCCGGGCGCGACATAACCTAACTCCTTATATGATAGGTGTTTGAACCGTCTCGCCCATCGAAAACAGGCGATCCCGTCCTTCCCCGGTGACAGCTGACACAGGACAAATCCCGTGGTTCGGTGACGCGAGATACCTTGCACGATGGCCCGCCCCGACCTCCTCGACCCAGCCCTGATCGCATCGCTCGGTCATATCGAACTCACAGCGCGCTGGATCGTGGACGGCTTCATGAGTGGGCTGCATCGCTCTCCCCGAAAGGGCGGGGCAGCGGAGTTCGCGGAGCATCGCGCCTATCATTCGGGCGATGAGCTTCGCTACCTCGACTGGAAGGTCGCCGCGCGATCCGACCGCCTCGTCGTCAAGCGCTTCGAGGAAGAGACCAACCTGCGGGCGACCATCGCGCTCGACGTCAGCCGGTCGATGCGCTGGCGGGGGAGCGAAGCGCGGCTCGAAAAGGCGGATTACGCGGAGCGCCTAACGGCGGCCATCGCGCTCCTCTTCATCCGCCAGCGTGACGCCGTCGGTCTGCTGCGATTCGACGATGTCATCCGAACGGCGATCCCGCCGCGAGCACGCGAGGGGCATTGGCGGCGAATCGTCGCCGGCCTCTCCGCCAGCGACGGGGGAGGCGCGTCGGCCGGCGCGGCGGCGCTGGCGCGAGCCGCGCATGTCGTCGGCCGGCGCGGATTGATCGTCCTGATCTCCGACCTCCTCGTCGACGTGGACGAGACCGTGCGTGCCACGCGCGCGTTGCGAGCGAGCGGGCATCAGGTCGTCGTGCTGCATGTGATGGATCCCGCCGAGCGGGCGCTCGAGCCGGGCGCGGATGCCCGCTTTCGCGATCCGGAAACGGGCATTGAAGTGGAAGCCGCGCCAGCGGAAATGCGCGATGCCTACGCGGCCACGGTCGCCGCGGCGATCGAAGAGTGGCGAAGCGCGCTCGCCGGCGCCGGCGCGGGCTACGCGACCGTGATGACGGATGCGCCGTTCGGCATTCCGCTGCGTGCCGCGTTCGCGGCGCGGCAGTCCGCTGCCTGACGGCGGCCACCGCGCCTGATGCTGTTCCTCTCTCCGCTCTGGCTCGCGCTTTCGGTTGCCGCCCTGGTCCCGCTGCTGCTGCACCTGCGACGCCGACCCCACGGGCGTATCGTGGAATTTCCGGCGGCGCGTTATCTCGCCCGCGCGACCCGCGATCACGAGCGCTCGCTGCGCGCGCGAAACTCGTTGCTCGCGTTGCTTCGCATGCTGCTCGTGCTGCTGCTTGCCCTGGCGGCGGCGCGACCGCTCGCGCAGATCGGCACCGGCCACGGCCGGGCCGCCGTTGCCCTGCTCCTCGACAACTCGCTGAGCACGAGCGCCGTGGTTGGCGGCCGTCGCGTGCTCGATGAGGAAAAGGACGTCGCGCGTGCGGTGCTCGCGACCGCGAATGCAGACGACCGCCTGTGGCTCGTCACCGCCGACGGACGCGCGACAAGTGGCGACGCCTCGTCGCTCGGCGCGGCGCTCGACACCATTGGGCCGCTCGCGACGAGTGGCAATGTCACCGCGGCGCTGCGCACCGCATTCGAGCGAGCGCGGAGCGTGGCCGGAGCCACGCCGGTGGTGGTCGCTCTGACTGACGGACAGGCGACGACGTGGCGGGCAGTCGCGGCGCCGCCGCCCACCGTGATCTGGACGCCGACCGCCGCACCGCCGTCGAATCGCGCTGTGATCGACGCCGAGCCGCGACCCGCGCGCTGGTCAGGGGGTGGTGTCGTGCACGTCACCACCCGGGGCGGGACGGCCGGCGATTCGCTCGCGATCCGCATCGAGGTCGCCGGGCGAACGCTCGGGCGGGGTGTCGCCCTGCCTAACGCGCGCGGCATCGGCGAGGCCGACATCCCGGTCGCGGATCCACCATCGGGATGGGCGGCCGGTCGCGCGGTGCTCGCTCCCGACGAGCTCACCGCCGACGACGAGCGCTGGTTCGCGACATGGAACGCGCCGCCGCCGCGCGTTGCGTCGCGCGCCGGAACGTTCACCGATCGCGCGGTCCAGGCGCTCGCATCAGCGGGGGTCGTCGCCCTCGGGAGCGACGTCGACGTCGCGCCGGCCGACGCGATTTCCCGCAAACCGGTGCTGGTCACCGCACCGATCGACCCGTCGCGGATCGGCGCGGCCAACCGGGCGCTCGATCGCGCGCGAATCCCCTGGCGGCTCGGCGCGGAACGCCGCGAGACCGCGCGAGCGCGCGGCGCGGGTCTCACCGGGGCCGACGTTCGCCGCCGCTATGCACTGTCCGCCACCAGCTCAGCGCCCGCGGACACGCTCGCGACGGTGAGTGGGGAGCCATGGATCGTTGCGGGCGATGGATACGTGCTCGTCGCGTCCGCGCTCGACACCGCCGCTACGACGCTTCCCGCGACCGCGGAGTTCGTTCCCTGGCTGGCGCGCATGCTCAGCGAGCGCCTTGCCGGCACTGGCCGTCCAGCGACAAACATGACCGCGAGTGAAGCGGTTGCCGCGCCGTCCGGTGTCGATGGGACCGAGCTGCCTGGCGGCGAAAAGCGCGCGATCACCGATTCACTGGTCCGTCCACCGCGCGCGGGAGTGTATTTTTGGACGCGGGATGGTGCCAGGGTCGGCGCGGTGACGGTGAACGGGGAAGTGGAGGAGTCGGTGCTGGAGCGGATGGGAGATGATGAGCTTCGACGCCGGCTGCCGGCGGCGATCGTGCACGACGCGCCGACCGCGGTGCAGGCCGCCTATCGCGCCGCGTCACGGCGGCCGTTAGGGAGCGTGCTGCTCGCTGGGGTGCTCGCCGTCCTCGTCGTCGAGACACTCGTCGCCGCGGCGCCAGCCGCGGCGCGCAAACGGACAGCGGCGGCGAGCGGCGGACAGGGCTGATGGCGCTGCCCTCGATTCTGGACGCGGTCGAGCGCCTTGGCGCGTTCACTCGCCTCGACAAGACGCTTCCCGCACCGCGTGCGACCACGGCCGTCGCTGGCCTGCACGGGTCGAGCGATGCGGTCATCGTCGCGGCGATCGCCCGCGCACATCCGGGGCGGTTCATCGTGGTCACGACCGACAGCGTGCCGGAGTCCGAACGGTGGCTCGCCGACCTCGGCGCACTCGTCGACGATCCGGGTGTGGTCGCGCTCTATCCGCCGCGTGAAGGACTGGGCGAGGCGGAACCGCACGCCGAGGTCGCGGGCGAGCGGGTGGAAACGCTCGAGCGCATGTCGCGCGGCGCGGTCCGGGTGCTTCTGACGACGGCCCGCGCACTCCTCGAGCGGACGCGGCTTCCGCGCGCTGTCGCGATGTCGCGCCTCGAGCTTCGTCGCGGCGATCGCTGGCGGCTTGGCGATCTCGTCGCGCACCTCGAGTCAGTCGGGTACGAGCGTGTCTCGATGGTCGAGGACGTTGCGCAGTTCAGCGTGCGCGGTGGAATTCTCGACGTGTACGGATTCGGCATGACCGACCCGGTGCGCGCCGAGTTATGGGGAGACGAGGTGGCCGAGCTCAGGCACTTCGACCTCAACTCGCAGCGCTCGACCCGCGCCGCCGAGCTGGCGCTCGTGCTGCCGGTCGAGACCTCGGCGGGCGACGACGCGGAGAGCGTCGAGCGCGTCTCGATTGGATCGCTTTTCCCCCCGGATACGCTGCTCGTGCTCCCGCAGGGCACCGACCTCGCGCCGGAGCTCGACCGGACCTGGCAGGAAGCCGCGCACCACATCGACCTCGCCCGACGCCGCGGGGAGGACACGCCGAACCGGGCCGAGTTGTTCGACCTGCCCGCGAGCGTCATCGACACGCTTCGCGCGCTCGGCACGGTGCGTATCGTCGACCGCGCGACCGCGGACGAGCGCGCGATCGTCTTCCCGCTGAACGCTCCCGATCAGATCGATCGCGACATCAAGCGACTCCGTCAGCTGGTGCGGAGTCCGACGCCGACGGTCATCCTCTGCGACAACGCCGGCCAGTGCGAACGCCTCGACGAATTGCTCAGCGAGGGAGAATACGGGCCGTCGCCGGCGGCCCTGACGGTCGGTGTGCTCCACGGCGGGTTCGTCATCCCGCCTAACGGTGCGGACCCCGGCCTCCGGATCCTCACCGATCACGAGATTTTCCGGCGGGAACGCCGGCTCCGCCGGGCCCGCCGCTACCACGCGGGCGCGGCGCTCGACATCGCCAGCGCGCTGACCCCCGGTGACTACGTCGTCCATCTCGAGCACGGCATCGGGATCTACCGCGGCATCGTGACGACGTTCGTGCAGGAGAGCGCGATCGAGGTCGCGGTCATCGAGTACGAAGGGGGCGACCGGCTCAACGTCCCGCTCTACCGGCTCGACCAGATCGAGCGCTATCGAGCGGCCGGGGATGTCGACAGCGACGCGCCCCCGCCGCGGCTCCACACGTTAGGCGGGAAGCGCTGGGGCCAGCAGCGCGACCGGACACGGGCCGCGATCCAGGAGATGACCGTCGAGCTGCTCGACCTCTACGCCCGGCGCCACGTCGCGACCCGCCCCGCGCATGTGCCCGACACCGACTGGCAGCGGCAGCTCGAGTCGTCCTTTCTTTTCGAGGATACCCCCGACCAGCGCAAGGCGACGACCGACGTCAAGCACGATATGGAAAGCGTACGGCCGATGGACCGCCTCCTCGTCGGGGACGTCGGCTATGGCAAAACCGAGATCGCGGTGCGCGCCGCGTTCAAGGCGGTGCAGTCGGGGCGGCAGGTCGCGGTGCTCGTCCCGACGACCATTCTCGCCGACCAGCACGTCCGGACCTTCGGTGACCGGCTCGCCGACTTCCCGATTCGCGTCGGGGTCCTGAGCCGCTTCCAGACCGCGAAGGAACAGGCGAAGACGCTCACCGAGCTCGCCGAGCACAAGATCGACGTCATCATCGGCACCCACCGGCTGCTCAGCGAAGACGTCACCTTCGCCGCGTTAGGCCTGATCGTGATCGACGAGGAGCACCGGTTTGGCGTGAAGCACAAGGAGCGGTTGAAGCAGCTCCGGCTCGAGACCGATGTCCTGACGCTGACGGCGACGCCGATTCCGCGAACGCTCCACCAGTCGCTCGCCGGCCTTCGCGACATGACCTTGATGCAGACGCCGCCGCGCGATCGTTCGCCGGTGCTCACCTTCGTCGAGCCCTCGGACGACGGCCTGATCGACGAGGGCGTCTCGCGCGAGCTCGACCGCGGCGGCCAGGTCTTCTTCGTCCACAACCGCATCGAGACGATCGAAGCGATCGCCGACCACATCAAGCGGATCGTCCCCCGCGCCCGCGTCGCCGTCGGACACGGCCAGATGAAGGAACGCCAGCTCGAGGACGTCATGCGCCGGTTCGTCAATGGCGAGATCGACGTGCTCGTCTCGACGCTGATCGTCGAGAGCGGCCTCGACGTGCCTAACGCGAACACGATGTTCGTCAACCGCGCCGACCACCTCGGCCTCGCCCAGCTCTATCAGTTGCGCGGGCGTGTCGGCCGCTCGCACCGGCGCGCCTACTGCTACCTGCTCGTTCCCGATCAGGTGGACCCGGAAGCGGAGCGGCGCCTCCAGGTGCTCGAGCACCACACCGAGCTCGGTTCGGGGTATCGCGTTGCACTGAAGGACATGGAGCTCCGGGGGGCGGGGAACCTCCTCGGTCCCGAGCAGTCGGGCTTCGTCCACGCCGTCGGCTTCGATCTCTATCTTCGGCTGCTCGAGGAGCAGGTCACGCGCGTGACCCGCGCCGAGGGCGCCCCGGCAATGGTGCCCGCCGACGTCTCGATGGATCTGCCGACCTACCTGCCCGACGACTACATCGATTCCCAGGATGCGAAGCTCGACGTCTACCGGCGGCTGACGCGGTTCACGCAACCGTCCGAGGTGGAAGCGCTCCGGGTCGAGCTCCGCGACCGCTTTGGCCCTCTGCCCCCCCAGGCCGACGCGCTGCTCTCCCAGGCAATGCTGCGGATCGTCGGGGGACTCCTCCGCGTCGAAGGAATCCTGGTGCGCGGTACGGAAGCCCGTATTACCTTCCGTGCGGACGCGGTGCCCCGGATGAAGGGGCTGTCGGCCGCGTTCCATGAGGTCCAGTTCCAGGCCGATGTGAGACGCGCGCATCCATTGTCGCTCAAGCTCACCCGGCTCGGTGGCGCGCCGATCCTCGACGGTCTGGTGCGTGCGCTGCGGTCACTGCTCACCTGATTGGTGCGCGCCGTGCCGGCCTCGCTCGACAATCAACGCTCGCTCCCCCTCGCATGATTCGCTGGAAAGGATTGCTCGTGATCGCCGCGGCCGCGACCGTCGCCGCGTGTGAAGGATTCAAGGAAGCGATGTCCGCCCACGTCGATGTCGCCGCGCGCGCCGGCACGCAGGAGCTCTCCTCGGAGCGGCTCGCCCAGATCATCGGCAGCACGAAGCTGCCCCTGCAGAAGCCGATCTTCGAGGATTTCACCCGCGTCTGGGTGTCCTACCAGCTCCTCGGACATGCTGCGGCGCACAACGATTCGCTGACCGACAAGAAAGCGATCGACGAGGCGATGTGGCCGGCCGTGTCGCAGGCGAAGCTGCAGAAATTCTATCAGCAGGTCTCGGCGTCGTTGCCCCATGACTCGGCGACCGAGCAGAAGTACAACGAGGGCGCGCTCCTCGTCGCACGGCATATTCTTCTCCTCACCCAGCGCCAGGACGGCGGTCAGCCGTACACGCAGCAGCAGATCGACTCGATCCACCGCGCCGCCGATGCGGTGCGCGCGCAGCTGACGCCGGCGAATTTCGCGAGCGTCGCCAAGCGTGTGAGCCAGGACCGCGGGTCTGCCGTCGCCGGTGGACTGCTGCCGCCGTTCGCGCCGGGCGAGATGGTTCCCGAGTTCGAGGTCGCAACCCGCGAGCTCAAGCCGGGCCAGATCTCCCCGGTCGTGCGCTCGCAGTTCGGCTACCACATCATCGAGCGGCTGCCTTACGCTGAAGCGCGCGATGCGTTCTCGAAGAAGTTCGCGACCCAGTCGAGCCGTGGCGCGGAGAGCACCTACGTTGCGAAGCTCGAGGAGTCCGGAAAGATCCAGGTGAAGAAGGATGCGCCGGCGAAGGTGAAGGCGATCATGCGTGATCCGGACGCGTTCCGGGACGACAAGACCGTCCTCGCGACCACGAGCGTCGGCGATTTTACCGGCGCGAAGTTCGTCCGCTGGGCCGCGACACTGCCCGCGCAGGTCCGTCCCCAGATCCTGCAGGCGCCGGACTCGCTCCTCCCCGATCTTGTCAAGGCGATGGCCCGCAACGAGCTGATGCTCCGGCGCGCCGACAGCCTGCACATCGACGTCGATTCGTCGGAAAAAGCCCAGATGTACAACGGTCTCAAGGGCGCCGTCGTTCAGCTCTGGCAGGCGTTGAACATCGATCCGGCTGCGCTCGCGCAGGCTGGAAAGACCGTCGCCGATCGGGAGAAGCTTGTCGGCGATCGAGTGAACGCGTACCTCGACGATCTCATCGCGGGCCGCAAGCAGTTCGTTCCGGTTCCCGACGAAATCGCGAGCATCCTTCGCTCGAAGTACGAGTCGAAGATCGTGCAGCAGGGGATCGACCGCGCATTCGAGCGCGCGCAGAAGACGCGCGCCACCGCGGATTCGGCGACTCGCGCGACGCAGCCGCAATCGAACGTTCCGCTGCCGCAGCTTCCCCCCGCCGGGGCCCCTGCTCCCGCGACGAAGCCGTAATTCTTCACCGCGCAGGGTGGGCCGGACCTTCGGCCCGCCCTGCGCGGTCTTGCAGTGAAGCAGCCAGCTTTCCCATGCGCCGGACCCCGGCGCGCCGCCGCGGGTATCTTCCAGTCATGCCACGCAAGCACTCCCTAGTCGTCGCGCTCGCGACTGCCGCGCTGTTCACGCGCGCGCTGCCCGCTCAGAACCCGATCGTACCCGCTGCCACCTCCATTGCGCAGGGTGAGGTCGCGATCGATCGCGTCGTCGCCGTGGTCGGGAACCATCCGATCCTGTACTCGAACGTCATCGAGGCGGTCAACGTCCGGCGCGCTCAGGGGCTCACGCTCCCGACCGACTCCCTCGGTCAGGAGAAGGTGATGCGCACGGTACTGAACGACCTCATCGACGAAGAGGTGCTCGTTCAGAAGGCGAAGGAAGAGAAGGTCGTCGTCGCCGACAACGATGTCGCGGCGACGGTCGAAGCGCAGATCAAGCGCGTTCGCGGGAATTTTCAGACCGAACCCGAGTATCGCGCTGAGCTCGTCAAGGCCGGTTTCGGAACGCCGGAGGAATATCGGCGCAGCCTCACCGAGGATGCGCGCCGTCAGGCGATGCAATCGCAGCTGATCCAGAAGCTGAAGACCGACGGGAAGCTCGTGCAGGTCGGCGTGTCCGAGGCCGACGTCTCGAAGACGTACGACGAGCGTAAGGCAGATCTTCCGAAGCGCCCGGCGACGGTCACCTTCCGCCAGATCGTGATCGCGACCAAGCCGTCGGCGAAGGCACGCGAGATCGCGCGCGTGAAGGCCGAATCACTGCTCGCCGAAATCAGGCGCGGCGGCGATTTCGAGCAGATCGCAAAGCGCGAGTCGATGGATCCGAGCAAGGACCAGGGTGGCGACCTGGGTTGGAATCGTCGCGGGGCGATGGTGCCCGAGTTCGAGCGGGTGATGTTCGCGCTGCCGCCGGGCGTCGTCAGCAATGTCGTCGA
>JANMAM010000146.1:0-7804 GCA_031359795.1 Gemmatimonadaceae bacterium | reverse complement strand
GCGACGAGCTTCTCGATTTGCGCCTTGATGCCGCGCGCCGATACGTCTTCGCCGTCGGTCGTCGACAGGCCGGACGAGAAGAAGAACTTGAGCGGAAGAACTCCGCGCGGAGTCTGCACGAACTTCTCGTTCGTGACCCGGCTGACCGTCGACTCGTGCATGCTGATGACTTCGGCGACTTCGCGCAGCGTGAGGGGCTTGAGGTACTGCACGCCCTTCTCGAAGAACTCGCGCTGCCGCTCGACGATGTAGTTCATCACCTTCAGCATCGTCTGACGGCGCTGCTCGATCGCCTGGATCATCCAGTTGGCCGAGTTCAGCTTGTTCGAGATGAATTCCTTGTTCTCGCCCTCGAACTTCTTCTTGTCGCGCGCGATCTCCTGATAAGTGCGGCTCAGCTTCAGCCGCGGAAAGTTCACGTCGTTGAGGAAGATGTGGTACTTCCCGTCGATCTTGTCAACGATCAGGTCCGGGATGATGTAGTTGTCGCTGCGGTCGCTGTAGATCAATCCCGGCTTCGGATCGAGCTTCGCGATCTCGTCGGCGGCGCGCTGCACGTCGGACGGGCTGATGCCGAAGCGCTTGGAGATCTCGCTCCAGCGATGGTTGATCAGCTCATCGTAGCAGTCGCGGACGAGGCGGAAGGGGACGGACTGCTCGAGCCCCGCTTCACGGAGCTGGAGCATCAGGCATTCGCGGAGGTCCCGTGCACCAACGCCCGGCGGGTCGAGGCTCTGAATGACGCCGAGCATCTCCTCCGCTTCCGGCATCGTGTACACCGGTACATCGCCCATCTCGCGCTCCGACTCCTCGGCCGCCTTCTGAATGACCTCATTGACGCCGGTGAGAATCTCCTCGAGCGGGCACGCGAGGTAGCCATCGTCTGCGACGTTGCCGATGAACTCGTCGGCGAGAAGGCTCTGGCGCGGACTCAACTCGAGCAGCGAGACCTGATCGCGGAGGTGATCACCGAGATCGCGCGAGCTGACCGTGACCGGCTCGTAGTACTCGCGCTCCTCGTGCTCCTCGCGCCGGCCCGCGGTGTCGAATCCATCGAGGAGGATCTCCTCCCAATCGATCTCCTCCTTGTCCTTCTTTTCCGCTTCCGCCGGCGTCTCTTCCCCGGCGGATTCGTCGGTCTCCTCTTCCTCTTCGTCCTCGACCATTTCGAGGAAGGGGTTGTTCAACAGCTCCTGCTTGAGGTGCTGCTGCAGGTCGAGCAATGGCATGTAGAGCAGATCCATCGCCTGGTAGAGGCGCGGATTTATCTTCAGCTCCTGCTTGAGCTGGGTGTGCTGGCCGAGTCCTGGTCTCATGCGGCACCTCCGGCGGCGGCGCCCGGGCCGGCGCCGGCGTCCGGCTCAGCGGTAAACCGCGAGCGGAGTCGGGCGGCGAGCGTCGGGCCGAGGTAGATGTCGGCAACGGTATCGTCGAAGACGAGCTCTCGAACGGTACCGGAGACCTTCACTTGCCCATCGAACATGATGTAGGCGCGGTCGACGATGTCCAGGGTCTGCTCCACGTTATGATCGCTGATCAGCACCCCGATGCCGCGATGGCGCAGTCCGGCGACGATGGTCTGAATGTCATGCACGGCGATCGGGTCGACGCCGGCGAATGGCTCATCGAGCATCATGAAGTTCGGCTTGGTGACAAGCGCGCGCGTGATTTCGAGTCGCCGTCGTTCACCGCCGGAGAGCGCGTAGGCCTTGCTGTGTCGGAGGTGCTTGATGCTCAACTCGTCGAGAAGGTTTTCAAGGCGCAGTCGCCTCTCGTCCGCGGATATCGGAAGCGTCTCGAGAATCGAGAGGATGTTGTCTTCGACTGACAGCTTTCGAAAAATCGATGGTTCCTGTGACAGGTAGCCGATGCCGCGCCGCGCGCGCTGGTACATCGGCATGTTCGTGATGTCCGCGCCGTCGAGCAGTATGCGTCCGCTCTGCGGCTGAATGAGCCCGACGATCATGTAGAAGGTGGTCGTCTTGCCGGCCCCGTTCGGCCCGAGCAGCCCGACGATCTCCCCCTGTTGCAGCCGCAGAGCCACATCGTTCACGACGCGGCGCCGTCTATACATCTTGACGAGTCCCTGTGCCTCGAGGACACTCGCAGTGCCGGTTGCGGGGCTGTCGATGACGGGCGTCCCGCGGAGCGGCGTGTGGTGCTCGCCGGTCTGGCGGATCACCTCGGACACCGCGCCCCGCTGCGGCGCGAGCTCGGCCCAGAGGGCGGGCGCAATGGCGATGCGGGCGCCCGGTTGCACGAGCCCCTCGCCGGGCAGCTTGATGACACCATCGCTGAGCAGGCGCGGAAGCACCGACATCACGAGATGGTGGCGCACTTCGTCGAGAGACAGCCGCCCTGCTTCGCGCTCGGCATCGCGGCCTTCGTCCCGCATTGCCGCGAGATGGTCGTCGCGATACTTGAATGCCAGGCTATCGAGGTCGGTCGTGCCGTCCTCGCGAGTCGCGCCGAACAATGCGTGCAGCGCGAGCACGATAGACCGGTCGGCCGATGCATATTGATCGAGTAGCGCCTGGACGCGCGCCGGAAGCTTCGGATTGGTCATGGTGTTTTCCTCACGGCCGCGCTGTCGCTGGCCGGCGGTGTCGCGACGCGGGCAATGATCGGCTCGACGTACACGCCGCTGGCCTGCTCGATGACTCTGACCCGCTGCACCTGCCGGTTTGCGATCGCGACGGTGATCGCCTTGCCGCGGACATAGTTGATCGCCGGCTTGTCGATCGGGGCGCCCGCCACCGCGATCTGGTAGAAGGACTGCGCCGATCCATGCGCAACGAGCTGCACGAGCTGCGGCCGCGACGAGGTATCGCCGGGCGCGAAGACGGAATCGAAGGTGGCGACGATCGTGTCGCCGCGGAGCCAGTCGCGCTCCTTCGAGCGGATCTTCGTCGAGTCGGGATCGCCCTGCGCCCAGGCATTCCGGACCGCGAAAACCTGGCGAATGCGCTGTCCGGGCAGCCTGACGTCGAGCGAGTCCGCGGTGATCAATTGCGTCGGTGAGATAGCGCGTGCCCCGTTCGCGCCCCAGGCAAAAGCGCGCTCGAGCTTGTTCGCCGCCACCCGGAGGTCGATCGTGTCGGCGCGAAGGTCGAGATCCTGGCTGACCGCGTTGCCGTTGCCTAACGCGACGACCCGCTCGAGCTGGCGTGCCCTCGAGTGGACGTCGATCGTGGTGCCGGACAGGGTGAACGGCCGCTCGGACTTCCCCTTGATCACGGGACCGCGCATGAGCCTCGCGAGCTCGGTGCCGCTGTCCATGAAGGCGGAATCCCCGGTCGCGTGCAGGTCGGGCCGCGAAATGTCGACGCTTCCGCCGGCATAGACGAGACTGTCGGCCTCCATGGTCACCCGGTCCGCCCTGACGTCCACCGGCGGCTGCTTCTTCCCGCTCGAGTCGGCCTGGACAAGACTGATCGTTGGGCGGCCGTCAGCGATCAACCTCGTCCGCGGCCGAACGTTAGGAATCGCGCGATAATACTCGGCGCGAGGGCCGCGAAGCGTGGTCCCGCTCGGCAGCGTCGAGACGACGTCCCCCTCGGCGAGCAGGCGCTCCTCATTCTTCCAGTACGTCATACGTCGCGAGTCGACCTTCGCGCGCGGCTCGGTGTAGTGCACGTTGCCAATCAGGTACAGCACCCCGAGGTCGCCGTAGTACTCGGCACTGTCGGCCTTGAGCGTGTTGTTCTGTCCGATGCAGGAGTAGGTCACTCCCCCGCCCTGATAGGCGTTGTACTGCCCGCTCGGAAGCTTGTTGAGTGTCGACCGGGCTCCCGATTTCTCCGACGACTCGAACTGCAGCACGCACCGCTGTGGAGCGGGGACGGCCTGGCCGACGGCGGCCCGCGAAGCGCACGCAACCGCTGTTCCGAGCACGAATGCGACGGTCGCGAATCGACGAGGACTCATTGGCCGGGAATGGTGACGCGGCCGGTGGAACCGCTCGTCGTCCTGAGGATGCGAACGTTGTTCATGTTCGGATCGGAAACGAATCCGATGCCGGCGACCCGGCGGCCCGGTTCCGTGAGCACGAAGGCGCTATCGCTCGAGATCTCGTTGCGGATCTGGTCGAAGCGCAGCTGCGGCGTCGTCAGGCGGCGTCCGTCGGTGGACACGACGACGACGTCACCGCGCGCCTCCATGCTTCCCTGCGTCCGATAAGTCCCCTCCTTCGAGGTGAGCACCGCGTTCTGCGCGCCTTCGGTCGTGAAGAAGTTGGTCTTGACGACGCGCATCTCGATGCGGGTGTTGTCATCGAAGAAGAACGCCGTGTCGCCGAACAATTCGGCGCGCATCAGCCCCTTGTCGGTAAGGATCGCGCGCGCGCCGAACATCACCTGATCGGCGCTGTCGGCCATCGGCGACGACGGCGCCGTCGCCGGCTCCTGTGTGCGCTTGCAGGCGCCGCTGAGCGCGATGAGCAGCAGCACCGCGGCGCTGATCCACGGACGCGCGGTCACGCGACCCTCGCGCGGAGCAGGTCGTGCAGATGGGCGACGCCCACAACGCGTTCTGCTTCGTCCACTACCGGCATGGCCATGATTCCGTGCGTCTC
This sequence comes from Gemmatimonadaceae bacterium, assembly GCA_031359795.1. Taxonomy (GTDB): domain Bacteria; phylum Gemmatimonadota; class Gemmatimonadetes; order Gemmatimonadales; family Gemmatimonadaceae; genus JABFXC01. The sequence continues at coordinate 3,231 of JANMAM010000146.1, read as the reverse complement.
CATTCGATAAACAACGGCGCTCGCCAGCTCGCCGATCCGTGCGACCTTTGGTTTGCGTGTCATAACGTCGGCCGCCCGGACGGCGAAGACATCCTGTTCCCGTTCCATCAATCGCGTCAAATCTCCGGCGGTGACCACGCCGAGGACGTGCCGAGCGTCATCGATGACAATGGCGATTCCCCGCTTCTCGGCGAGCAGCACGACTGCCTGACGCATCGTGTCGTTCGCCGACAGCAGCGGGAGATCGTCGTCGACCATGACGTCGCTGATCGGCGTCGTGAGCTGGCGGCCAAGTGACCCACCGGGGTGGAGGCGGGCAAAGTCCTCGCGCCGAAACCCTTTCTCCTCGAGCAGCGCGACCGCGAGCGCATCGCCAAGCGCCAGCGCAGCCGTCGTGCTGGTCGTTGGCGCGAGATCGTGCGGACACGCTTCTTCCTTCACCCACGCATCGAGCGACACATCACAGGCTCGCGCGAGCGAGGAGTCATCGTTGCCGGTGATCGCGATCGTTCCAACACCGAAGCGCTTCAGCTGCTCGACGAGCGGTAGCATCTCATCGGATTCGCCACTCTTCGAGATGAGAATCGCGACATCCTCGCGGCCGACGATGCCGAGATCGCCGTGCACGCTCTCGACCGGGTGCAGGAACGTCGCGGGGGTGCCGGTGGACGTGAGCGTCGCGGCGATCTTGCGACCGATCAGCCCCGACTTGCCGACACCGGCGACGATGACGCGGCCGTGCGACTTGGCGATCAACTCCACCGCGCACACGAACGCCGGTCCAATGCGGTTCTCGACCTCGCTGAGCGCCTCACGCTCCATCCGGACGACGCGGCGGCCGCGTTCGGCGATGTCGGTGCGGCTCATGCGCCGACCTTGGCCACGGGGTGAGACCGCTCGCGGACGTAGCGCTCGGTGACTTCCTCCCACTGGCCGCGCGCCTTGAGCAGGAGCTCGGCGAACTCGCGGACTGCGCCGTCCCCGCCACGCTTCGTGAGCTGCAACTTGCAGATCGCGCGAATTTCCGGAACCGCGTTCCCGACAGCGACTGGAAGCGCAACCTCGCGCAGCACGCTGACATCCGGAAAATCGTCGCCGACGAATGCGGCCTCGGACGCCTTCGTCCCGTGCTCGGCGAGCAGCGTACGAAAGGCGGGAAGCTTCTGCGCAAGCGGATCCTGGAACACGCCGTCCACTTCGAGCTCAAGCGCACGGTGCCTGACGCTCTCGGAGACGCGCCCCGTCACGATCACGACCTTGATGCCCGCATCGCGGAGGAACTTGATGCCGAGCCCGTCCTGAATGTCATAACGCTTGAACTCGACCCGCGCGCCGTCCGAGTCGCCGAGGTAGATGCCTCCATCGGTGAGCACCCCATCGACGTCGAGGCCGACCAACCTGATCCGGCGGGCGAGTGCGGCGTCGATCATCGTGTCGCGTCCCTGCGGCCAACCAGGTTCCAGACGTCGATCGCCCGATCGACCAGGTCGTTCAGCTTGTCGAGCGGAATCATGTTCGGTCCGTCGCTTGGAGCGTGGGCCGGGTCGGGGTGCGTCTCGAGAAAGATTCCGTCGGCGCCAGCGGCGATCGCGGCGAGGGTCAGCGGCGGGATGAACTCCCGTGCACCCCCGCTCGCCCCGCCTTCGCCCCTGCCGGGCTGCTGCACGCTATGCGTCCCATCGAAGATGACGGCCGCGTCGCAGGCCGCGCGCATGCGAATGAATCCCCGCATGTCCACGACAAGGTCGCCGTAGCCGAAGAAGCTTCCGCGTTCCGTAACAGCGACCTCGATGTCACTCGATGTCGCGCCGCGAACCTTTTTGACCGCGCCGCGCATCCCCTCCGGGTGCATCCACTGCCCCTTCTTCACATTCACCGGCCTTCCCGTCGCACCGGCCGCTTCGAGCAGGTCGGTCTGGCGGCAGAGAAAAGCGGGAATCTGGAGAACGTCGACCACTTCGGCGGCGGGCGCGCACTGCTCCGGAAGATGCACGTCAGTGAGGACGCGGAGCCCTGTCGCCGCCTTCACCCGATGCAATGCGGCGAGCCCTGCATCGAGTCCGGGGCCACGCGTGGCTCCGGGATTCGAGCGGTTCGCCTTGTCGAAGCTCGCCTTGAAGATGATCCCGCCGGGCACGCGCTCGGCCAGACGCGCGAGGTGCTCGGCGACGCGCAGGTTCAGCGCGTCGTCCTCGAGCTGGCATGGCCCGGCGATCATGAAGAACGCATGGCGCGGAAAGGCCGCCGTTGCGATGGCGGCCGGCGAGGGAGCGGTGCGCGCCATCGTCAGCGACTTGCCTCGGCGACGAGGGTGCGCCGGTCATCGATCCGCGTGCGCTTCGCCTTTGCGGCGGCAGCGACAAAACCGGCGAACAGCGGATGCGGACGCGTCGGGCGCGACTTGAGCTCGGGATGGAACTGACACCCGACGAACCACGGGTGCGCCGCGAGCTCGACGATCTCGACGAGCGATCCGTCGGGCGAGAGGCCGCTGAGCTTCAACCCGCCGGCCACGAACCGATCGCGGAAGGCGTTCGAGACTTCATAACGGTGGCGGTGCCGCTCGCTGATCTCGGGCACGCCATACATCTCGGCGGCCTTCGACCCGCGTGCGAGGCGACACGCGTAGGCGCCAAGGCGCATCGTGCCGCCCATGTCGGTGATGTGCTGCTGGGTCTCCATCAGGGAGATGACCGCGTTGCCACACTCGGGCGCGAACTCGGACGAGTTGCTGTCCTGGATGCCGAGGACGTTCCGCGCGAACTCGATGATCGCGACCTGCATGCCGAGGCAGATCCCGAAGAACGGCAGCCCGCGCTCACGTGCCGAGCGAATCGCCTCGACCATTCCTTCGACGCCGCGCACGCCGAATCCGCCGGGCACAAGCAGCCCGTGGTACTGCGAGAGAATCTCGGTGGCGCGCGCGTCGCTCGTGAACAGGTCGCTCGAGACCCAGGAGATGTCGACGCCGACATCATTCGCGATTCCGCCGTGGATGAGCGCTTCCTGCACGCTCTTGTAGCTGTCGGCGTAATCCGTGTATTTGCCGACGATCGCTATCCGCACGCGGTCGCGTGGCTGGACGATCCGCTGCACCATCGACTTCCAGTTCGTGATGTCGGCGGGCTTTCCGCCAAGCCGCAGCCGCTCGACGATCCAGTTGTCGAGTCCCTGCTCGGCGAACGAGAGCGGAATCTCATAGATCGTCGGAACGTCGCGGCTCTCGATCAC
>JANMAM010000109.1:0-36258 GCA_031359795.1 Gemmatimonadaceae bacterium | reverse complement strand
GACGCTGGTCACCCAGACCATCAAGTCGCTCGTGATTCTCACGCTGAACCTGATCTTTGGCGTGCCGCTCGCCGCCGTGCTGGCGATCATTGCATTCATCATCGGGTTTTTCCCGATCGTCGGGTCATGGAGCGTGTACGTCCCGATCGCACTCTGGCTGCTCGTGTTCCGTGGCGCGACGGTTCCGGCGATCGTCATGGTACTGGTCGGATTCATCGGGAACACCCTGTTCGTCTCGATGTATCTCCGACCAAAACTCGCCGCGGACCGTTCGCGCGTGCTGAACTTCTACTGGATGCTCGTCGCGCTCGTGACCGGGGTGTACACGTTCGGGCTCGCCGGCATCCTCATTGGACCAATTCTCATCGGGATGCTGAAGGCAATCATCGACACGGTGTCAGCGGGCGCGGGATGGCGTGTGCTCGACGAAGGTGACGCGGACGACCTCGTCGCGCGGGCGGGAGCATGATCCGCTTTACCGACGTCACCAAGGAATATCCGCGAACGGGCGTGGCACTGACCGATGTCAATCTCCACGTCGGGAAGGGTGAGTTCCTGTTCCTGACGGGGCCGAGCGGAAGCGGAAAGAGCACGATCCTCAAGCTCATCTACATGGAGGAGCTGCCGACCGCGGGCGAGGTGCGCGTGAGCGGGTTGAGCACGACCGACGTCAGGCGCGGCGAGATCGCCAAGCTGCGTCGCAAGCTCGGGATCGTCTTCCAGGATTTTCGCCTCCTCGAGGACCGTACCATCGAGGCGAATGTGTCGTTCGCCCTCGAAGTCACCGGCGCACCGCGAGCGAACATTCCGTCGCGCGTCAGCCGGCTCCTCACTCAGGTCGGCTTGGCGTCGAAGGCACCCGCGTATCCGCGTGAGCTGTCGGGTGGCGAGCAGCAGCGCGTCGCGATCGCCCGCGCGCTCGTCAACGAGCCGTACGTTCTCATCGCGGACGAGCCGACCGGCAACCTCGACGATCGCGCGACGCGGGGAATCTTCCAGCTCCTGCGCGAGATCAATGCGTCGGGAACGGCAGTGGTCATGGCGACGCACAACCTTGAACTGATCCGCCGCTCCGACTATCGCACGGTCGAGATCAACCGCGGCGCGATCGTATTCGATTCCGGCGAGAACAAGGCACCTGCATCCGAGGAGCTGGTCTGATGCGGTCGTTCAGCGAAGCGTTGCTCGCCTTCCGCCGCGCGCCGCTCCTCAGCGTGCTCGGCATCGTCACCATCGCGTTTTCGCTCTTCGCGGTTGGCCTGTTCGGCCTCGTTGCCGTGAACATCAAGGACACGATCGCAAGTGTCGAGGAGCGGGTCGAAATCCGTGCATTCATCGCCGAAGGCACCTCGGCGGAAGCGACCGGCGCGGCGATCGGCGACATCGGCAGCTTTCCGGAGGTGGCGCGTGTCGCCTACGTCTCGCAGGAGGATGCGCTCAAGCGCGCGCGCAGCGAGCTCGGTGAGTTCCGCGACGTATTCGACGCCGGGTTCCTGCCGGCCTCGATCGAGGTCCGGCTCAGGCCGGGCTTTCGATCGCCCGACCGCGTCAAGGCGGTCGCGGCGCGGATCGCGACTTACCAGTTCATCGACGACGTCCGCTACGGGCAGGAATGGGTCGAGAAGCTCGCGCGCATCCGGAACATCGCCGGAATCGCCGGCATCGCGTTAGGCCTGGCGTTCGCGACGGTCGCGGTCATCATCATCGGCACGACCATCCGGATGGCGGTGCTCGCGCGCAGCCGCGAGATCTCGATCATGCGCCTCGTCGGTGCGACCGACGGGTTCATCCGGCGTCCGTTCCTGATCGAGGGCTTCGTCAAGGGAATCCTCGGCGGCGGCGCTGCCCTGCTCCTCACCTGGCTCGCCAGCGTCCTGATCGACCGGTACATCGTCAAGGCGGCGTTCTTCTCGATGGAGATGGCGGTCGTCGGCGTCCTCGCCGGCGCGGTCATCGGCCTGCTTGGCAGCGGAGTCTCGGTCGGCCGGCACCTGCGACGGATATGATCGGCCGCGGGTCCCCGTCGCCCCGGCTGGTCGGTGCGTGGTTCGTCGTCGCGTTGGGTATGGCCGCGACGGCCGACCGGCTCGAGGCACAGCAGAAGCCCGCCCCGCCTAACGCGGAGGCGAAGGTGCGCGCCCAGCGCGATGAGCTGGAGCGGATCCGCCGCGAGCGCGCGCAGCTCGAGGAGAAGATGAGCCAGCTGCAGGGCACCGTTCACGACCTCGCCGAGGAGGTCACCAACATCGAGAGCCAGGCCGCGGCGACGGCGCGCGCGGTCCGCACGCTCGACGTGCAGGTCACCGCCATCGGCGATGAAGTCTCGCAGGCGACGAGCGACCTCGTTCGCGCCGAGGACGAACTCGCGATCAAGCGCGCAGTGCTGCGGCGCCGGCTCGCCGACATCTACAAGCGCGGACCGCTCTACTCGTACGAGGCGTTGCTCTCGGCACAGACTTTCGCCGAGCTCGTTGCGCGATACAAGTATCTCCACCTGCTGGCGCTCCGCGATCGCGCGCTGGTACGGCGCGTCGAAGAGCTCCGGAACCAGACCGGCCGGCAGCGCGGCTTGCTCGTCCGGTTGCGGAACGACGTCGAGGCGAGTCGGAGCGAGCGATCGCGGGAGGAGCAGCGGCTCCGCACCCTCGAGCAACAGCGACAGCTGAGCCTCACCCAGGCCAAGCGCAGTGCGCGGCAGACACAGGCCCGCATCAAGCGAATCGAACGCGACGAGACCCGCGTCACGGGCTTGATTGCCGCGCTCGAGGTTGCCCGGCGCCGGGCGGAGGATGCCGCGCGCAGCCGTGGAACCGCCCGTCCCGCCGTTCCGACGGTTCGCCCCGCCGCCAACCTCGACTGGCCTGTCGAAGGAACGCTTCTCTACCGCTTCGGCAGGGTCGTGAACCCGAACAACACGACGACCAGGTGGAACGGGATCGGGATCGGCGCGGCGGCCGGGATGGCGGTGCGCACCATCGGCGCCGGACAGATCATGGTTGCCGAGACCTTCGGAACCTATGGCCTGACGGTTATCGTCCAGCAGGGCGGCGGCGACTATGCCGTGTACGGATCACTTGGCTCGGTCGCGGTGAAAAAGGGCAACATCGTGAGCCGGGGCCAGGTCATCGGCACAGTCGGCAGCGCCGACCCCGAACTGCCGTCGCACCTGCATTTCGAATTCCGCCCCGAGGGGCGTGCGGTCGATCCGCTCGACTACCTCAGGGCGCGGCCGTGAGCCAGGATCATGTCGCGAAAAGATGCTCGATCTGCGGCCGGTTCCGGCCGTACGAAGCGGAAGACGTCTTCTGCATCGTCTGCGGGAGCGACTCGCTCGACGCAGAGTGCTCCTGCGGCCGCGCCTTCGACTTCACGCTCGAAGAGTCGGAAGACGCCGACCTCTACTGTCCCCGCTGCGGCCGCGCGCTCCGCGGGCGCAGCGACGAGTTCACGGGGTAAGCCGAAGAAGCAGAAGCCCGGCGCACGGAAGAAGCCGTCGCCGCCGAAGCGTGCCGCAGCCGCGGTAAAATCGCGGCCGCTCGCGAAACGAGTCCCGCGCGACCAGGGCCCGCCGCAGGGTCCATTCCCCATTCCGCCTAACGACCTGCTCGGCGCTCATGTCTCGAGCGCTGGTGGTACGTACGAGGCACCGCTCCGCGCGCGAATGATCGCCGCATCGTCGATGCAGATCTTCAGCAAGATGGCCAACCGCTGGGCCGAGCGGGAATGCCTCGACGACGAATGCATGAAGTTTCGCGTCGCGCTCACCGAGACATCCGTCGGGGCGACAATCGCGCACGACAGCTACTTGATCAATCTCGCGTCGCCCGATGCGTTGTTGCGCGCACGGTCGATCGATTCGTTCGTATCGGAGCTGCGTCGATGCGAGGCACTCGGTCTCCAATACCTCGTGTCGCATCCCGGAAACTTCATGGATGACCGGGACGCCGGGATCGGCCGCAACGCCGATGCGATCAGCGAAGCGCTCGAGCGCGCGCCGGGCAACGTGATCGTCTGCATGGAGACGACAGTCGGGTCGGGCACGTCGATCGGCGGAACATTCGAGGAGCTGGCAGCACTGCTGCTCCGCGTTGCGCCCTCGGTCCGCCACCGGATGGGGGTGTGCGTCGACACCTGCCACATCTACTCCGCTGGCTACGATCTCGTCGGGGACTATGACGGCGTCTGGCAGCGATTCGACGAGACCATCGGGCGGGACGCCCTCAGGGTGATGCATCTCAACGATTCGAAGACGCCGTTCGGCTCGCACCGCGACCGGCACGAGCTCATCGCCGAGGGGTCGCTCGGCGCGTCGCCGTTCCAGCGGATCATGACGGACGAACGACTCGCGCTCATCCCGAAAGTGATCGAGACACCGAAGCTGGACGATCCGGAGACGACTGACCGCCGGATGCTCGAGCGGCTGCGCGGGTATCTGGCGGCCGGTGCGGACGCTCGCTAACGTGCCGCAGCGCCGCCCCGCCGGAGCGGCGTTCACCCAGAGCCGCCTGCATGCCTAACGTTCTGACGCACAGCGCACGTCTCGTCGCCGCCGGTGCCCTCGCCATTGCAGTCCCCGCGATCGCGGGCGGCCAGCAGCCGGACAGCGCTGCGGTACGCGACAGCCTCGTGCGCGACAGTGTGGCACGCGTCGAGGCGGCTCGTGCCGACTCGGTCCGGCGGAGCGAGCTCGCGCGGATCAGGGGTGAGCCGCGGGCGTCGGCCGGTCCGACGGTGGCGGCGACCTCGCCCGTCGTCGATGACCGGGAGACGATTGCGAAGGAGTTGCGGATCACCGGGTCGGCCATCTCGGGCGACATGATCGCCGACCTTTCGCCGCGCGCGGCGGCGCGCGACGACGGGAGCCGCATCCGCCTCCGCGACGTCGAGGGCGCGATCGAAGCGACCTACGGCCCCCGCGTGACCGGACTGCTCACGCTCACCCTCACCGACGACGGATCTTCGCGCGCGCTCACGGCGACCGACGCGGCCGTCATCGTCAGGCTGCCAACCACCCTCACCGACGCCGACCTGATCGTTGGAGCGACCGCGTTCCCGTTCGGCCGCAGCGCGCAGCTTCATCGGCACGCACTGGTCCTGCCCGACCAGCCGCTCCCCGTTCGTGTGCTGCTCGGGGCCGGCGGCCTTCGCGGCACCGGAATCCAGCTCCGGACGATTCGCGCGTTAGGCCCGACGTTGCTGAGCGTCGAGGTCGCGGTGACCGACCGGTTTGGCGCGCGCGTCGACTCGCTCCGCCCAGGTGAACCGGTCGACCAGTCACTGGCGGGCGTCGCCGCGGGTGGGCGACTCGGCGTTCAGTTCGGTGCGATCGGGTCGCGTTTCGTACTGGGGGCGTCGTCGATCAGCGGGAAGCGCGAACAGCCGATCGGCTGCGTTTACGAGGGAACCGTCGGGCCGGTTCCCTGCCCCGAGGCGGTCAACGCGGCCAACACGCGCCTGACGGTGCTCGGCGTGGACGCGAGCGCGGCCTGGGCCGACAGCATCATCGTCATCAGTGGCGAGTGGATGCGAATGGTGGTCGGCGCGACCGACCTGCCCGTGTTCACGAATCCGCGGTTTGCCCCGTTTTACAGCGGGGTGAATGGGACGTACGACGGCGGCTATCTCGATGCCGGGGTGAGACTCCCCCGCGGGCTTGCCGCAGGTGCGCGGACCGAGTGGCTGCAGAACCCCGACGTTGGCGGATTGAACGACGCGTGGTTCGGCGGATATCTGGGGATCATCCCGTTCACGGGGACACGGCTGACGGCGAGCTGGCAGCGGCGTGCTCCATCAGCGAGAGCGTTGCTCACGATGACGCCGGAGGATCGCGCCGCGCGCGATCGGGTCGTGGTGCGCGGTACCGTCATCCTCGGCAGGCACTCGCGCGCGGGGCTCGACTGATGGCGAAGGCGCTGGTGACCGAGCGGGAGGTGCGCGCGGCGGCCCGCGAGGGCAGGAAGACCATGGACGTTGCCGGGTCGGTCGTCACCCCCGCGGCGCGGGACCTGGCGGGAACGTTAGGCGTGGCGCTCGTCGGTGATGCACGGAGCGGGCGGGGGAAGGCCCCCGAGCGCCGGGGGGCCCCCCCCAAAGCAGAATCTACTCGCGCCCGCCCCGCCCCCTCCAACCAATCCCCCGCGCCTGCGGGCGCCCCGCCGCCAGCCACCGGCTCCAAGCCGTTGATCGCGATCGGCGCCGATCATGGTGGCGTCGTGATGAAAACCGCCGTCGCCGCGCACCTCCGGACCAACGGCTTCACGGTCAATGACCTTGGGACAAACTCTGCTGATCCCGTCGATTATCCCGACTTCGCCATTGCCGTTGCCCGCGAGGTCGCGTCGAAGACGGCAGGCATCGGCATCATGATCGATGGCGCGGGCATCGGCAGCTGCATGGCGGCGAACAAGGTGCCCGGCGTGCGCGCCGCGATGTGCTATGACGTCACGACCGCCTCGAATGCGCGTGAGCACAATGGAGCGAACATGCTCACCCTCGGCGGCGGACTGCTCGGCATGAGACTGGCACTCGCCATCGTCGACACGTTTCTCGCGACCCCGTCCGCGACCGGGCGTCACGCGAAGCGTGTCGAGAAGATTGACGCGCTCGACAAGCGCGGCTAACCTTAGGGCCGACACACAGTTGCACGGCGCAGCGCTGCCTCCGGGGCAGCGGACGCGCCACGTCGAGCCGGCGCCGAAGCCGCGCTGTTCCCATCGATGCTCAGGGGGACTGCAGCTTTCGGAGCCGGCATCGCATTTTCCGACATAGATGAAACGCGAAGACGCCCTCGACTATCACTCGCGCGGACGCCCCGGCAAGATCGCCGTCGTCCCGACGAAGCCGCTCACCAATCAGCGCGACCTCTCGCTGGCCTACTCGCCCGGCGTCGCCGAGCCGTGCCTCGAGATCAAAGCCAACCCCGACGACGTCTACAAGTACACGGCGAAGGGCAACCTCGTCGCCGTCGTGACTAACGGCACGGCGGTGCTCGGCCTCGGCAACATCGGCGCTGCCGCCGGAAAGCCGGTGATGGAAGGGAAGGGAAATCTCTTCAAGCAGTTCGCCGATCTCGACGTGTTCGATCTCGAGGTCGGCTCGGAGAATCCGGACGACGTCATCAAGTTCTGCCAGCTCCTCGAGCCCACTGTCGGCGGAATCAACCTCGAGGACATCAAGTCCCCCGATTGCTTCTACATCGAGGAGACGCTCCGGAGGACGATGAAGATTCCCGTCTTCCACGATGACCAGCACGGCACCGCGATCATTTCCGGTGCGGCGCTCCTCAACGCGATCGAGATCACGGGCAAGGACATCACGCAGATTCGCGTCGTGTTCTCCGGTGCGGGAGCGGCGGCAATCGCCACCGGCGAGCACTACATCCGCCTCGGCGTCCAACGCGAGAACATCCTGATGTGCGATCGCGCTGGAGTGATCTATCGGGGACGCCCTGGCGAGATGGATCCCTACAAGGCGCGCTTCGCCAACGAGACCGATGCGCGCGACATCGCCGATGCGCTGGTCGGCGCGGACGTCTTCGTCGGTCTGTCGGTCGCCGGGGCGGTGACGGGCGAAATGATCGCGAAGATGGCGAAGGCGCCGATCATCTTCGCGCTCGCCAACCCGGTTCCGGAGATCCTGCCTGACGAAGTCCGCCGCTACCGCGACGACGCGATCATCGCGACCGGACGCAGCGACTACCCGAATCAGGTCAACAACGTTCTCGGCTTCCCGTTCATCTTCCGCGGCGCGCTCGACGTACGCGCGACGACGGTGAACGAAGAGATGAAGATGGCGGCGACCCGGGCCCTCGCCCTGCTCGCCAGGCAGGACGTGCCCGATTCGGTGTCGGCGCTGTACGGAATGCGCTCGGTGAAGTTCGGTCCGGAGTACCTGATTCCCTTCCCCTTCGACCCGCGCGTGCTGCTCTGGGTTGCGCCGGCCGTTGCCTGGGCCGCGGTCGCGACCGATGTGGCGCGCAATTTCATCGACCTCGATCAGTATCGCGAGGAGCTCGAAGCGCGGCTCGGCCGCGCTCGCGGGATCATGCGCGGGCTGATCAACCGTGCGGTCGCGGATCCGCGCTCGGTTGTTTTCCCCGAGGGCGAGGATCCGCGGATCATGCGCGCTGCGCAGATCTGCGTCGACGAAGGGCTCGCCAGGCCGATCCTGCTCGGAAAACGGAGCACGATCGAGGGCATCGCCGAGCAGCAGGCGATCTCGCTCGAGGACATCACGATCGAGGACCCTGCCACGTCGTCGCGCCGCGAGATCTATGCTCGGTACCTCTGGGAACAGCGGCAGCGCAAAGGGCTGAGCCTCAGCGCGGCACATCAGCAGGTGCTCAACGGCAATTATTTCGGCAGCTGCATGGTCGCTTGCGGCGACGCCGACGCGCTCGTGTCAGGGGTCGGGATGCACTACCCGGAGACGATCCGCCCGGCGCTCGAGGTAATCGGCGCCCATCCCAACGCGAAGACGGTGAGCGGCATGTACATGCTCGTCTTCGACAAGAAAGTCGTGTTCTGCGCCGACACCACCGTCAACATCGATCCGACCGCCGAGCAGGTCGCACAGATTGCCTACGCGGCAACCCGGATCGTGAAGACCTTCGGCATCGTGCCGCGCATCGCGATGCTCTCGTTCTCGAACTTCGGCTCTGTGCGCCGGCCGGAAACGGAGAAGATGGCACTCGCGGCCCAGCTGCTTCGCGAGCGCGACCCGTCGCTCGAGGTTGATGGAGAGATGCAGGCCGACACCGCGCTCAATCCGGACATGCTGCGCAGCGACTACCCGCACAGCGCGCTGCACGATGAAGCGAACGTACTGATCTTCCCCAACCTCGCCGCCGGGAACATCGCCTACAAGCTGCTCATGCACCTCGGCGGCGCGACCGCGATCGGGCCGATTCTCGTCGGCATGCGGCGCCCGGTGCACGTGCTCGAGCGGGGCGCGGACGTGCAGGACATCGTCAACATGGCCGCGGTCGCGGTCGTCGACGCACAGGAACGCACCCAACCGGCGGCGAGCTGGCCCTACGAGGCCGCTCCGCCTGCCCCGCATTTCTCGAAACTATAAAATTCCCGATGGCGACGCAGACGAGGCCTAACGCGGAAGTGATCGAACGGCAGAGCAGGAAGGGACTCGAGACACAGGGGCTCGCGCCGAAGGGACAGGTGCACTGGAATCTCGTCGCGCCCGAGCTCGTGCAGCATGCGATCCGCCGTGGCGAGGGGACGCTCGCGGACATGGGTCCCTTCGTCGGAGTGACGTCGCCGCACACCGGCCGCTCGCCAAACGACAAGTTCACGGTGCGAGAGTCGAGCTCCGAAAACGACATCGATTGGGGGAAGGTCAACGTCGCGTTTGCAGGGGAGAAGTTCGACCTGCTGCTCGCCGACGTGAAGACCCACCTGAACGGCCTCGGCGAGCTGTTCGTCGAGGACCTCTACGCCGGTGCCGACCCCGCCCACCGGCTCAAGGTCCGCTACGTGACGCCTAACGCGTGGCATGGGCTGTTCGTCCGCAACATGTTCATTCGCCCCGACTTCAGCGACCTGCCGACCTTCGAGCCTAATTTCAGCGTCCTGCATGCGCCGGAATTCCAGGCCGATCCGGCGAAGCATGGCACCCGCACCGGCACGTTCATCGTGCTCAACTTTGCCAAGCGCATGATCCTGATCGGCGGGACTCGCTACGCCGGTGAGTTGAAGAAGGCGATCTTCACCGTCATGAACTACTTCATGCCGAAGGCCGGCGTGCTGTCGATGCACTGCTCGGCGAACATCGGGCGAGCCGGCGACACAGCGCTCTTCTTCGGGCTGTCGGGCACCGGGAAGACGACGCTCTCGGCCGATCCCGAGCGCGGACTCGTCGGCGACGACGAGCATGGCTGGTCGAGCGAAGGCGTCTTCAACTTCGAAGGCGGCTGCTACGCGAAGGTCATCAATCTCAGCCCCGAAGGCGAGCCGGACATCTACGCCACGACGCAGATGTTCGGCACCGTCCTCGAGAACGTCGTGCTCGACCCGATGACCCGGAGGGTGCGGTTCGACGACCAGTCGATCACCGAGAACACTCGCGCGTCGTATCCACTGCACTACATCCGCAACTACGTGCCCGGCGGTCGCGGAGGCCATCCGAGGAACATCGTCCTCCTCACGGCCGACGCGTTCGGCGTGCTGCCGCCGATCGCAAGATTGACCCCCGAGCAGGCGATGTACTACTTCCTGTCCGGGTACACGGCCAAGGTCGCGGGCACCGAGCGCGGCGTCACCGAGCCACAGGCGACGTTCAGCGCCTGCTTCGGCGCCGTCTTCCTCGTCTGGCATCCGACGAAGTACGCCGAGATGCTCGGAGAGCTGATCGCCAGGCACAAGTCGCGCGTCTGGCTGGTCAACACGGGCTGGACCGGTGGCGCGTATGGGACCGGGCACCGAATGAAGCTCAAGCACACCCGCGCGATGGTGCGGGCCGCACTCGCCGGTGAGCTCGACAACGTCCGCTACGCCACCGATCCGATCTTCGGCCTCGCCATCCCGTCGGCATCGCCTAACGTTCCGGCGACGGTCATGGATCCACGCAACACCTGGGCGAATGGGGCGGCATACGACGCGCAGGCCCGGAAGCTTGCCGAGATGTTTCGCCGGAACTTCGAGAAGTTCGGGAGCAACGTGCCTGACACGATCCGGCAGGCCGGTCCGAAGGGCTGACCCGCCCGTGACCCCCGGGGATAGCTTTCTCCGCAATGCCCCCGACAATCGTCCGCGACCCGCTCTGGAAGAACGTCCGCCTCGATGAGACGGCGCGCCGGCTGGTCGACTCCCCGCCCTTCCAGCGGCTGCGGTACGTCCGCCAGCTCGGGCTCGCACACCTCGTCTACCCGGGAGCGACTCATACCCGATTCGAGCACGCGTTAGGCGCCTACCACCTCGCCAGCCTGGCGACCACGCTCCTCGCCGATCGCGAGGCGCTGCGGGACGTCGATCCCGGCGAGGTCGATATCGTCCGGGCGGCGGCGCTGCTCCACGATCTCGGGCACTATCCCTTTTCGCATGCGCTCGAGGAGATCGGTGCGCCGCATCACGAGGAAGTCGCGCGCCCCCTGATCACCGGCGGCGCAATCAGCGAGATACTTCGTTCCGCGCTCGGCGGCGATGCGCCCGAGCGCATCATTGCGCTCGTCCGCGGCCGGAGCACATCGCCGCTGCAGGGCCTCATCTCGGGATCACTCGACCTCGACAAGCTCGACTACCTTCGCCGCGACGCCTTCATGTGCGGGGTGCCGTACGGGGAGATCGATGTCGACCGGCTCCTCAACGCGATCGCCGTGGTGCCCGACCCCGACACCGGCAAGCTCACGATCGGCGTCGCCGAGAAGGCGCTGTCTGCGCTCGAGTCGCTGCTGTTCGCGAAGTACCAGATGTATCGGAACGTGTACTGGCACCACACGGTGCGGAGCGCGACCGCCATCTACAAGCGCGTCGTGAGCGACGCGCTCAGCGGCGGCGCGCTGCGACCTGACGAGCTCTCGACGTTCGGAGACGAAGGCCTGCTCTCGGAGCTCAAGCAGCGCGCACCGTCGCCGTGGCTCGATGCGCTCTCGGCGCGACGACTCCACAAGCGCGCGATGCAATCCCCCGCGGCCGAGCTCCCGGCGGGGGCCGGCGAGTGGATCGCGAGCGATCACGCGCTGGTCGTCGCAGTCGAGAATCGCCTCGCCGCCGAGCACAGGCTCCCACCCGGCTCGATTCTGCTCGACTACCCGGCCAAGACGCAGATGCTGGGACTGGATCTGCCGGTGGTTCGGCGCAGCGGCGCGGTCGTTCGGCTTACATCTGAAGGGCTCGAGGGCGCGATGCACCTTCCCGCGCTCAGCCAGCAACTGTATTCCTCGGCGCGCTGGCTCCGCGTCTTCGTCGCGACGCCGGTCGACCTGTCGCGGCACGCCGTGACGGCGCTCGCCGAGATGAGCGCGATCGACGTCTCGGCGATGTTGCGCAGCGATCAGCCGCTTCTCGGGACACGCTGAGCGATCTCGCTTTCGGTCCGCAGCGTTCCCCCGCTGATGACCAGCCTGCCTAACCGTCGGCAACGCTCATCGCCTTGCTCACTGCTTCGCCGATCGCCAGCGCATGCCCGCTCGCGATCGCGGCGCCCAGTGCCACTGCGGCGGTGGCTACGGCAACGGCCCGCCGCACGTTGGCGAGCTTCCGCGCGGCAGCCGTCAGCTTCTTCGTCGCCCTCGTGATGCCGGCGAGCGCATTCCCGGCGTCCGCGACCCCGAGCCTGATCGCATGCGTGGTCATGTTCGACGAGTACGTCAGCAGCGTCCACTCATGCGACTCGATTTCGCCGCGTTGCCGCCTGGAAAGCTCCGCCCAATGGGCGAATCGGTAATCGCTCAGCGTCCTGGCGAGATCTGAATACAGCTTCGCGATGGCCCGCGATTGCTCGGCGCTCAGTGTCGTCATCGTCCGATCCTCAGAAAGCCTTGTCGATTTTCGCGATCGCGATGTCGAGCTCGCGTGCGGTGCTGACGATCGACCCGAGCAGCTCCTTCGCGCCTAGCTGGTCGCGCGCGTCGTACAGGCGCTGGTGCCCTCTTCCTGCAACGAGCAGCGCGCGGTCGAGCGCGCCAACCGCTTCGACGCGGCGGGTCAGCTCTTCCTGGCGTTCGTCGTAGCTGTCACGAACGAGTATTGCGGCAAGTGGTTCGCGCGTTCCGCTCTCGGCGAGCGCCGCACGATAGAACGCGGTCAGTGCGGTCTCGTCGTCGCGGAGGTAGCGAGCGAAGTCCCGGTCGAGAATGTCGTGAAGCACCGAGATCACGATCTGCACGTTGGCGTTCTGTTCCCCGACCGCCTCACGGAGTTTCGCTCGTCGATACCCGTGCGCGGCGCGCGCCGCTGCAAACGTCGCGAGTGCGGTCACGGCATTGCCTTGCGGCTTGCCGAAGTGTCCCGCTTCCGCGGCCGCGTCGCCGAGCGCGGAGAGCGTTGCATCCATCTCGCCAGCCTTGGCGCCGGCGAGCCTGCCAAGCGCCGCGAAGTACGCAGCGAGCGCGCGATTCGCGCGCCCGACGTCACGCAGCGCGCTGTCCCGCCCGGCACAGGCAGCCACGACGCTGTCTCCACTGTACCATGCAGTGCTCGCTCGGCGGAGGCGGTACGACTGGGTCCGCCGACAGCTTGCTCCGAGCGCCGCACTCGCATCGGGTAGTCTCGCCGTCACGAGGGCGGCCGCGACCGAGTAGCGCTTGACGGCGGCGGGAGAGGTGCAGCCCGCGCCAGCGAGGAGAACCAGCACCAGCGTTAGGCGTGTTGCCTGCGCCCTCGGCGACGGGCGTGCTACGGCGCGACGACGCATGTTGGGGTCCGCTCAGGGTCCACGGATGCGAAGCGCCAGCGCCGGCGCGAGCTACGACTGAATGTGATATGCAGCGTCGAGGTCCGGTTTGCAACCGGCCCGTGCGAGGTCAGGCCGGCGCCGCAGCCTTTTTCGCCCGACCATGCGCCTCGGCCAGCTTCCGGGCGATGCCCCGATAGAATGCCGCGTCGCCCGGCTTTTGCTGCGCGTCGAGCGAGATCGCCGCCAGCTCGATCGCGTACAGAATGTTGCCGAGGTAGAGTTCCGACAGCGACCCGACCGTCTCGTCAGCGGCCATCGTCAGCCCTGCTTGGGGCGCCAGGCCGGTGCTTCGATCGTGCGCGCGGAATCGATCGCCTCCCCGGTCCCGCGGACGACGACGAGGACCGCCGTGATGTTGTCGAGTCCACCCCGTCCGTTCGCTTCCGCAATCAGCGAATCGACGATCCGCTGCGGCTCGGCGCGGGAGAGCAGCAGCTGCTGTAGCCGCCTGTCGTCGACCATGCCGGTCAATCCGTCACTTGCGACGAGGAACAGGTCGCCGTCCCGCGTCTCGCCGGCGAAGGAGTCCGGCTCGACGTCGTCGCTCGCCCCGACGCAACGCGTTATGACGTTGCTGTAGGGGTGGTAGCGCGCCTGCTCCGGCGTGAGGAACCCCGCGTCCACCTGCTCCTGCACGTACGAATGGTCCTTCGTGAGCTGGCGAAGCACGCCGTCGCGTAGGAGATAGATCCGCGAATCGCCAACCTGTCCGATGAGATAGCGGCGTCCGGAGATTATCAGCACTGATGCCGTCGTCCCCATTCCCTGCTTGTCCGTTTCGGTGACGGTGCGGTTGTAGATCGCGAGGTTGGCCCCGCGGAGGGCGTTCATCACCTTGTCGGCCGCGTTGCGATCGTGCAGGTCGCGGAGCGCCGATAGCTGATCGCGCAGGATCTCGACGGCCATCTCGGACGCGACCTCGCCGGCCGCGTGACCGCCCATCCCGTCGGCGACGATGAAGATCCCGCCGGTGTCGTCGGTTTTCGTATGAAAATTGTCTTCGTTTCCGGCGCGGATCATTCCGACGTCCGAGCGTGCCGCGACGACGAGCTCCACTAGCGCACCTTGAGAATGAAGAACGCGCCCGCTGCGACGAGCACTACCACCAGGACCCAAACCCACGCCGGAATACCGCCACTCGCCGGAGCGGCCGCCTCCGCCTGGGATGCGACTTCGCGCGACATCTTCCGCGCCTGCTCCTTGCTCAACCCGGCGATGACGCGCGTGCCGCTGGAGTCGTCGCGGGACTCAGCCGCAGGCGCGAACGCGCCGCGGATCGCGCCGAACCGCACCGACGCCTGCCCGGTGAGCGGGACCTCACCGTTGATCCGCTGTCCACCCGCGTACGTCCCGTTGCTCGATCCCATGTCCACCAGAAACCAGCCAGCCTCGCGCTTCTGGATCTTCGCGTGTGAATCGGAGACGGTGTCGTCGGTCAGCACGATGTCATTGTGCGCGCCGCGCCCGACGTGAGTCAATGGCGCGCGAATCTCGAAGCGCTTTCCTTTGAGCGCGCCTTCGGTCATGATCTCGAGCGTCGCCAGCACCGAGCGAGCGTCCGCCTTCGGCTCGGCCTGCGCCGGGGTGGGCGTCGCGGTCTCAGCGACCGCCGGGGACAACACCGGCGTTGGCGCGTGCTGCGCGCCGGACGCCCCGGCACCCGGCCCGGGAGCAACACCAGGAGTCGGCACCGCGGCCGGCATCGGGGCGGGCGTCGCCAGCACGTCCGCGTAGAAGCGGAACTCTTCCGTGCCGAGACGAAGCACGTCTCCTCTCGCGAGGGTGCGCACGCGCACCACTCGCTCGCCGTTCACGAACACTCCATTCGTGCTGAGATCCGTCACCGTGTATCCGGTCGGACTGGCCATCAGCTCGGCGTGCTTGCGCGATACCTCGGGCGAGGGCACGACCACATCGCATCCCGCGTCGCGCCCAATCGAAATTCCGGTGGGGCTCACGATGTATTCGCGACCATCGACCAGCGAAACGAGACGGCCACCCGTCGCGGCCGTCGCCTTCCCGCCTGACGTTCGCGGCTGGTAGACGTCGTCCACCCGGAGGCCCGCGAGCGCTTGCGTCTGCCCGGCCTTGCGATCGTCCCCGTACAGGAGTTCGACCTGGCCGATCTCGATCTTGTCGCCGTGAATGAGCGGTGTCGGGTCGACCCCGAGCTGCACGCCATTCACCCGCACCACCGCCTCACTCGAAGCGCGCCGGATGATGACGCTGTTATCGGACCCCGCCTGCAGCTTTGCCTGGACGCCGAGCGCGGCGGGGCCGGAAACTGCGATGTCGGCACCCGAGGTACCGACAGTCGTCTCACCGACCTTCAACGGGTACTGCTTGTCGCTCAGCTGAATGTAGGGCATGCGGTGAGTGAACGCCGACCGGACCCGCGGGAACGATCCGAAGTTATCCGCCTCCCGTACCCCGAGCAAGCACGATCGGCGACGGAGCGCACGTTGAGCGAGGCATTGGACGCGTCAGGCGAGTCCCGCTTGCAGTCGATAGAGCCGCTCGTAGAGTCCGCGCTTCTCGAGCAGCTGGGCATGCGTTCCCTGCTCGCGCACCTCCCCCAGATGGAGGACGAGAATCCGATCGGACCCGACGATCGTGCTCAACCGATGCGCGATCGCGATCGTCGTCCTGCCGCGCATCAACTCCGTCAACGCGCGCTGGATCTGCGCCTCGATCTCGCTGTCTACCGCGCTCGTCGCTTCATCGAGCAGCAGCAGCGCGGGGTCGGAGGCGATGGCGCGCGCGAACGACAGCAGCTGGCGCTCGCCGACACTGACCGACGCGCCGCGTTCGCCGAGTTCGTACGCGTAGGCGCCGGGCAGCCGCTGGACGACGCGATCGGCGCCGACGCGGGTCGCCGCCGCAACGACCTCGTCGTCCGTGAGCGGCGCGCTGAGGCGAATGTTGGTTGCGACGTCGCCCGCAAAGAGGAAAATGTCCTGCTGGACGTAGCCGACCAGCTCGCGCAGCCTGTCGAGCGGCATCTGGCGGATATCGACACCATCCACCGTGATCCGCCCCCGCTGCGGCTCGTAGAATCGCAGCAGCAGGCTGACGATCGTCGTCTTTCCTGCGCCGGTATGGCCGACGATCGCCAACGTCTCACCCCGCGCGACGTGGAAGCTCACGCCTTTGAGCACCCACTCCGGCTCCTGGTACGCGAACCACACATCCTCGAAGCGAACGTCCACGCCGCGTTTCGCGTCTGCGGGGGTGAAGGTGGAAACGGGCGCAATCGCGGCCGCGGCGCCGCGCGTCGTCGCGGTCCCGAGCGCGGCCGGCGTGTCGAGCAGCGTGAAGATTCGCTCGGACGCGGCCATCGCCTGCTGAAGGATGTTGTACTTCTCCGACAAGTCCTGAAGCGGCTGGAAGAATCGGCGCAGCAGCTGCAGGAACGCGGCGACGGTGCCGACTGTCAACGCACCAATCCCGACGCGGTGCGCTCCGTCAACGACGAGAATCGCCAAGGCGATTGTCGTCAGCAGCTCGATCGCCGGGAAATAGAGCGCATAGACGGTGATTGACGCGAGATTTGCATCGAGGTGATCACGGTTGAGCCGGTCGAATCGCTTCGCTTCGTCCGCTTCGCGACCGAACAGCTGGACGACGCGCATCCCGGTTATTCGCTCCTGCAGGAACGCGTTGATTCGCGCGATGCGCGTGCGTACCTCGCGATACGAATCGCGCACCGACTTGCGGAACAGGTGCGAAACGAGGAGCACGAATGGAATCGTCGCGAAGCCGGCGAGCGCGAGGCGCCAGTCCACCCAGATCATCGCGATGCTTATGGCAACGAGCGTGAACAGGTCGCCCAACCCCGCCACCACTCCCGCGGTGAAGAGCTCATTGAGTGACTCGACATCCGTCGTCACGCGCGTGATGAGCCGTCCGACCGGGTTCCGGTCATAGAACGGAATCGGGAGGCGCTGCAGGTGCGCAAACAATTCGCCGCGCAGGTCGTGCATGACACGCTGGCCGAGCAGCGCCGTCAGAATCGTCTCGCCATACGAGCAAGCGAATTGGGCAACCAGCGCTGCCGCGAGGAGCAGCACTGACGTCTTCACCAGTCCGACGTCGTGCGCAGGGACGGCGACATCGATCACGCGTTTGGTGAGCAGCGGTCCGACCAGCTGCAGCGCGCCTTCGGTGAACAGCAGGGCGAGGGCCCCCGCGACGAGTGGGCGATACGGCCGAACGTACGTGAGCAGGCGGCGCATCAGGCGGCCGTCGTATGCCTTGCCGAGTACGTCCTCCTCGTGAATGCTGCCCGCTGATTCGGTCATCTGTCGCGAATGCTAGCCGTGTGCCCGGCGCACGGTCAACGCGCGTCCACACGGATCGCGGGCCGGATAAAGTGTTGATCCGGACTCGACCAGAGCGCGCTGTTTACGACGATGGCACCCGGGTTGCGATATGAGCGGGCGCACCCCCAACCCTCTTGGAGGCAACATGGGATTCATTGCTTGGATCGTCCTCGGTTTGATCGCTGGTGCGATCGCCAAGGCGATCATGCCGGGCCGGGATCCGGGCGGCGTCATCGTGACGATCCTCATTGGCATCGTCGGCGCCTTCATCGGCGGCTTCCTCGGCAACATGATCACGGGTAGCGGAGTCAGCGGGCTCAATCTGTGGAGCATCATTCTTTCGATCGTCGGCGCCATGCTTCTCCTCTGGATCTATCGCATGACGACGCGCGGCGGTTCGACCAGGGTGTGATTTCTGGTTGTGCGCGCCGCGGAAACGCGGCGCGCTCTGTTTTTTGGGGTCCTCGGTGCCACTGATTCTCTATTGGATCGCGCTCGGATTGGTTGCCGGCGCGCTCGCGAAATTCCTCATGCCGGGTCGCGACCCGGCGGGCTGCATCTTCACCATTCTCCTCGGCGTCGTCGGGGCGGTGGTCGGAGGATGGGTCGGCACTCGCCTCGGTTGGGGCCAGCTGACGGTCGGGACGCTCGACCTCCGCTCGATCGGCATCGCCACCTTTGGCGCCGTCATCCTGCTCGCGATTGGACGGCTGGTGCGCCGCGGCGGCAAGCGCTAGATAGCCTCCGCCGCGGACCCGAAGGAATCCCGCAAACGCGCGCGCGCCGCTTTATCTTTCGCAGACGATGAAATCGATCGTCGTTCGCGGCGCCCGCCAACACAACCTCAAAGGCTTCGACGTCGAGATCCCTCGGCGTTCGTTTACCGTGGTCACCGGTCCGTCCGGCTCGGGAAAATCGTCGCTCGCCTTCGACACGCTCTACGCCGAGGGACAACGCCGCTACGTCGAGTCGCTCTCCGCGTACGCGCGGCAGTTTCTCGAGCGAATGGAGAAGCCGGCCGTCGATTCCATCGAGGGTCTCGCGCCCGCGGTGGCGATCGAGCAGACGAATCCGACCAAGACGTCGCGCTCGACGGTCGGCACCGCCACCGAGATCTACGACTACATGCGGCTTCTCTGGGCGCGTGTGGGTCATACGGTCTGTCCGAAATGCGGACGCGAGATGAAGCCGGACACGGTTCAGAGCGCGACCGACATGCTGCTCAAGCTCCCCGCCGGCGTGCGCTTCCTGGTCACGTTCCCGCTTCGGCTCTCGGACGCGGTGACGCACGAAGTCGTTGTCGAGAACCTGCGGGCGCAGGGTTTCCTGCGGGTCGTGCTCGATGGCGTCACCAAGCACCTCGACGAGCTCGCGACCGAACCAGTCGACGTGACCTTCGCGAAGGAACTGCTGGTCGTCGTCGACCGCCTCGCGGCGAGCCCGGAGTTCGCCGGCCGCACCGCCGACGCGTTAGGCACGGCGTTCCGCGAGGGCTATGGCGACGCGGTCGCACTGGTCGCTGACGCCGCTGCGCAGCGGGTTCGCTTCACCGAACGGTTCGAGTGTCCGTACGATGGCACCACCGCGCCTGCCCCCACGCCGCAGCTCTTCTCGTTCAACAATCCACGCGGCGCCTGCGAAACGTGCAACGGCTTTGGCGCCGTGCTGGAATACGACGAGGCACTGGTCGTCCCCTACCCCGAACGCTCGCTGCGCGAGGGCGCGATTGCGCCGTGGACGATGCCGCGCTATGAGGGAAAGCGCCGCGCGCTCGCCGAATTTGCGAAGCGCGAGCGGATCTCGATGGACGACGCATGGAGCACGCTGCCCGCCGCCGCGCGCGAGAAGTTGCTCCGCTCGAAGGGACGGCCGTTCGTCGGGATCCTGCCCTTCCTCGAGGCACTCGAGGAGAAGCGATACAAGCAGTACATCCGCGTCTTCCTGCGCCAGTACCAGACGGCGAACGAGTGCCGCACCTGCAACGGCACGAAGCTCAAGCCCGAGTCGCTGAACGTGAAGGTCGGCGGTCGCGACATCGCGTCGGTGTCTGCGCTCGCCGTCGAGGAGCTGTTGCCGTGGCTCACCAACGTCGCGCTCTCCGAGTTCGAGCACGGCGTCGCCTCGCATGTGCTCGGCGAAGCCCGCGACCGCGTCCAGTTCCTCTGTGATGTCGGCCTCGGCTACCTCTCGCTCGACCGGGCCGCCCGCACTCTTTCCGGGGGCGAGGCGCAGCGGATCGGTCTCGCGAACTCGTTAGGCGCCCACCTCGTCGATACGCTCTACGTTCTGGATGAGCCGTCGATCGGCCTGCACTCGCGCGACATGGACCGGCTGCTCAAGCTGCTGCAGCGGCTGCGCAGCGGCGGAAACACGGTGCTCGTCGTCGAGCACGACATCGACGCGATCCGCGCCGCCGACTACATGGTGGAACTGGGGCCGGGCGCTGGTGAACAGGGCGGACACCTCGTCTTCGCCGGCCCGATCTCGCGAGTCTCGGAAAGTCCCCTCACTGGGAAATACCTCACCGGTGAGCGCACGATCCCGATTCCCGCTCTGCGGAGGAAGCTGGGTCCGCGCTGGCTCACGCTCAGTGGCGCCCGCGAGCACAACCTCAAGGACGTCGACATCCGCATACCGTTAGGCGTTGTCACCGCGGTGACCGGCGTCTCGGGATCCGGCAAGAGTACCCTCGTGCACGACGTGCTCTATCGCGCGCTCGAGCACCGGCTCCATGGTGAGCACTCCGCCAAGCGCCATCTCGGCGAGCGCGTCGGCGCCTATCGCGAGCTGACTGGCGCCGACGGCATCGAGGATGTCGTGCTCATCGACCAGGAGCCGATCGGACGCTCGCCGCGGTCGAATCCGGTGACGTACGTGAAGGCATTCGACGAGATCCGTCGCATCTTCGCGGACGCGCCGCTGGCCCGCCAGCGCGGGTTCAGCGCCGGGACGTTCAGCTTCAACGTGAAGGGAGGGCGCTGCGAGAATTGCGAGGGCGCCGGCTATCTCGAGGTCGAGATGGTATTCATGGCCGACGTCTACGTGCCATGCGACGATTGCGGCGGGAAGCGCTTCCGGGCCGATGTGCTCGACGTCCGCGTAAGCGGCAAGAACGTCCATGAGGTGCTGGCGCTCACCGTCGACCAGGCAATCCGCTTCTTCCCGCGCGAGGAAAAACTCGGCCAGGCCCTCTGGCAGTTGCAACAGGTCGGGCTCGGGTACCTCACCCTCGGCCAGCCCGCCACGACGCTGAGCGGCGGCGAGGCGCAACGACTCAAGATCGCGCGCGAGCTCGCGCTGGCGACCAAGAAGTCGGGAAAAAAGCTCTACATCATGGACGAGCCCACGACGGGCCTTCACCTCGAGGATATCCGCAACCTCGCGAAAGTGTTCGATCGGCTCGTCGACGCGGGCCACACGCTCGTTCTGATCGAGCACAACCTCGATGTCATCAAGCTGGCCGACTGGGTGATCGACCTCGGGCCGGAGGCCGGCGTGCGGGGCGGCGAGGTCGTCGCGATGGGCCGCCCCGAGGAAGTGGCGGCGATCGACCGCTCGCACACCGGCGTCTGGCTGAGAACCGTGCTTCCCGGCAATCCAGCGGCGAGACCTGCCGCGAAATCGCGGCGCAAGGACGTTGACCGCGAAGCGCGGCCCGCCTAAATTCAGCTGACTAAGCGCGAGTTGTCCTGGTCGTCAGGCTATCGGCGCTGCGTTCATTCCCCGGTAGCTCAGTTGGTAGAGCATTCGACTGTTAATCGAAATGTCACAGGTTCGAGTCCTGTCCGGGGAGCCTGTCTCGAGCCCCCTTCGTCGTCCGCGGCGAAGGGGGCTTTCTCCTGCGACGCTTTCCCGCGCGCGGCGCGCGACTAACTTCGGGTGTCCGCACCAGGAGCATCGTCCGCGATGAGCGCAGCAGCAGCCGCACCGCTGGTTGGAGTGATCATGGGGAGCCGGAGCGATCACGAGACGCTCGCGCCCGCGATCGAGATTCTCACCGAGCTCCAGGTGCCGCACGAAGTGCGCGTCGTCTCCGCACATCGCACCCCCGACCTGATGTTCGAGTACGCCTCGAGCGCCGAGTCGCGAGGCCTGCTGGTGATCATCGCCGCTGCCGGCGGCGCCGCGCACCTTCCGGGAATGGTCGCCGCGAAGACGCTCCTTCCCGTGCTCGGTGTGCCGATGCCCGCGACCGCGCTCAACGGCGTCGACGCACTGCTTTCGATCGTGCAGATGCCGCGCGGCATCCCGGTTGGGACGCTCGCGATCGGCAAGCCTGGCGCCGCGAACGCCGGCCTGCTCGCGGCGATGATCGTCGCCAACGGCGATGCAGCGCTCCGCGAACGGATTCGTGGCTGGCGCGCCGCTCGCACTGACGATGCGCTGAGCCAGCGACTGCCATAGTGCCGGCTATTCTTCCTGGATCGACCATCGGCTTTCTCGGCGGTGGGCAGCTCGGGCGGATGACCGCCTTCGCCGCGCGATCGATGGGCTACGAGGTGCACGTACTCGATCCGGATTCGAGCGCGCCAGCGCGCGCCGTCGCGACGCGATTCATCGAGGCACAGTTCGACGACGCCGACGCGATCGTCAGGCTGGCCGAGGGCTGCGCCGTGCTGATGCCGGAGATCGAGACCATCTCCGCCGATGGCATGGCGCGCGCGATCGCCCACGCGCCGGTGCGACCGGGTGGCGACGTGCTGGGCGTGATCCAGGACCGCGGGCGGCAGAAACAATGGCTCGCAACGCAGGGGTTTCCACTCACGCCATTCCAGTTGATCCGCAACGATGCGGACTGCGAGCGCGCCGCGGCCTCCCTCACCGGCCGTTGCTACGTGAAAGCGGTGACCGGTGGGTACGACGGACGTGGCCAGGTGCGGACGGACACGCCCGCTGGCGTGCGTTCCGCGTGGGACTTGCTCGGACGGCGCGAGGTCGTGGCCGAGCAGGGTGTCGAGATCGCGATGGAGCTGTCGGTCATGGTGGCGCGAACGCCCTCGGGGGCAATTGCGTCGTATCCTCCCGCGGCGAATCATCACGTCGACGGAATCCTCGCCTGGTCAGTGATTCCCGGAGTCGCCGATCACGGACTCGCGACTCGCGCCCGCGAGCTCGCTGAATCCATCGCCGACGCGCTCCGGGTCGAGGGGCTGCTCTGCGCCGAGATGTTCCTCTCCGCGTCCGGCGCCCTCATCGTCAACGAGTTGGCGCCGCGGCCGCACAACAGCTACCACGAGAGCGTCGAAGGGTGCGCGACCAGCCAGTTCGAGCAGGCGGTCCGCGCGATCTGCGACCTGCCGTTAGGCGACACGCGGTCGCTCCGCCCGGCGGCAATCGCAAACCTTCTCGGGGAGCTCTGGCCCGCCGAATCCGCGCCCGACTTCACCGGGCTGCTCGCGACACCGATGACCCGGCTCCAC
The DNA here is from genome assembly GCA_031359795.1 of Gemmatimonadaceae bacterium. GTDB lineage: Bacteria > Gemmatimonadota > Gemmatimonadetes > Gemmatimonadales > Gemmatimonadaceae > JABFXC01. The sequence goes on along the minus strand of JANMAM010000109.1, from coordinate 13,109 downwards.
CTCTACGGAAAGCGCAACCCCCGCCCCGGGCGGAAGATGGGGCACATCGCGGCGACGGCGGAAACCCCGGCCCTCGCGGTCCAGCGGGTGGTTGCGGCACGAAACGCGCTTGCTGATGACGCGGGTGCCACCGAGTGGACAGTCGGCGGCACCTGACCACGCTGCACAATCTGTCGCTCGCCCAAACATCCCGGAGAGTTGTCATGCGACGTTTCGTTCCTTTTGTCCTTTTGTTGGCCGCCTGTCACGGCAAGACCGAGAAGCCTGCGCCCTCGGCTGCCACCTCAGCGGCGTTCACGCTGCGCACCGCCGACGGCCGGGAGGTCGGGCGCGGATCGCTCCAGCAGACCGGGTCGGGCGTGCTCCTGACGGCCGACCTGAGCGGGCTGCCCGCGGGGACGCACGGGATGCACTTTCACTCCGTCGGGCAGTGCGCCGCTCCGGACTTCGCCAGCGCCGGGTCGCACCACAATCCCGATAACAAGATGCATGGCGCGCGGAATCCCGCCGGGCCACACGCCGGCGACCTCACGAACGTCAGCATCCCCGAAGGCGGCGCGCTGCGCGTCGAGCAGCTCACGCCTAACGTTCGGCTGGGCCCCGGCAACGGGACGCTGCTCGACGCCGACGGAGCGTCGATCGTGATCCACGCGCTTGCCGACGACTATCAGACCGATCCGTCGGGTGCGTCGGGATCGCGCATCGCCTGCGGTGTGATTACCCGTTAGGCAGTCGACCCGCGAGCGGGCAGCGGAATTGGCGCCGTGTTCCGCTGCCCGCGCCCTAGCGGGTGGGGATGAGCTGCTCGCGGGCCAGGTCGGCCAGTTCGCCGCGCGAGGCCACGCCCATCTTTTCGAAGATGTTCGACAAGTGGGTGCTGACCGTCCGCGGCGAGATCTTGAGGGCGATTCCGATCTCCTTGTTGGACCGCCGCGCCACCACCAGCTGGATGATCTCGATCTCGCGACCGGTCAGCCCCTCGGCGCCGCGGGCCGCGACCAGCGCCGGCGGACGGGCGCCGAGCGCGCGGAGCTGCTCGCGCGTCGCGTCGAGCTCCGGTTGTGCACCGAGCTTGGCGAAGACGTCGTGAGCGCGCCGCAGCTCGCGCGCCGCCCCCTCGCGGTCGCCGGTCTCGGCGAGCGCGCGGGCGAGCTGTCGCCGCAGTCGCGCCGCGTCCGGCACGAACGGGATCGCTTCGAGGCGCTCGGTCGCCGCCCGCAACAGCTCGACCGACCGATCGGCGTTTCCCTCGAGCAGATTCACCATCGCGTCACACGCGTCCGCCCACGCCAGTCCGAGCTCGTGGCCGACCTGCTCCGAGTCGGCGCGGAGGCGCGCGCCTAACGCGCGGGCGCGGCCGAGCGCGCTCGCCCAGAGCGCGGCCTCGGCGACCATCGGCAACAGACGGTGGATTGCCCACACGACGTACCCCGTGCGCTCGATCATCGCGAGCGCCTTCTCGCCGATGTGGAGAGCCGCGGGAAAATCGCGGCGCGCCAGCGCCAGTGCCACTCGGCCCACCATCGCCGGAATCTGCAGTTGGAGATCCGTCAGGCGGGCAGCACCCGCGCTCGCGGCACCGATCGACTCCGCTTCCGTGACCAGCGCGGTCGCGCGCGCGACGTCGCCGCGACCGAGGTGCACGAGGGCGCTCCAGACCAGCACCCGCGGCAGCAGTGACCGTTGCCCCATCGCCCGCGCCAGCCCGATCGTGCGGTCGCCGATCGCGATGGCCGCATCCCAGTCCCCCGTTCCCGCGGCGAACTCGATCTCGATCTGGCCCGCCCACACCCGGAGGATGGGCGAGTTCAATTCATCGGCAAGGCGGATCGACTCGGCCAGATGTTCGGCGACCTCGCGCGACTGGCCCGTCAGCCCCCCGAGCATCGCCAGCGCCCAATGGACGGTCGCCTCGACGACCCGATTCCCCGCAGCCTGCGCATGCCGCAGTGCCTCGCGACCATGGCTTCGCGCCCGATCAGCGGGGCCGGTCCAGGAGTAGAGAAGCAGCAGCGCACGATGCACCCGGGCAAGCGCCTGCGATGACCCGGTCTTTTCCGCTGTCTCGAGTGCGCTCGTCAGAACCGCCTCGGCTTCACTCCGCCGCCCCATCTCGACGAGGCATACGCCCTTCGCGAGCGACGCCCGGAGCCCGAGGTCGGAGTCCTTCGCGTCATTGGCCGCGTCGATCGCCGCGTCGAGATGCGTGACGGCTTCCGCGAAGCGCCCGTTCCAGTAGGCGAGCAGTCCGAGGCGGCGCTCGACCGCGGCGACACGCCCCATGTCACCCGCGGCACGCACCTCGTCCCGGAGCTGCAGCCAGAGGGCGAGCGCGCCTTCGTGGTCACCGATCCGCTGGCGCGCCCGCGCCAGGTCGGCCGTCAACGTGCGCGATTCATTCTCGTCGCGCCCCGACGCGGCGCGCTTCCCCTCGGCAAGCGCCGCCGACAAGTAGTTGACTGCCTCGCGATCGGCATGGCTTGCCAACGCATTTCGCCCCGCGACCGCGAGGTAGCGTGCCGCGCGCGCCGCCAGCATTGGCGATGCGGCGCGGGCGAAGTGGGCCGCGAGCTCGTCGGCGTGACGGTCGGAGGTCGCCCCGTAGTGATCCTCGAGAGCCATCGCGATCCGCTCGTGCAGCACCCGGGTCCCGGCGATGCCCAGTTTCGCGAGCAGCGTCTCACGGAGCAACGGGTGCGTGACGTCGTACTGCGCCGCGTCGCCGTCGACGCGCTCGTCGAGCACCCGTTCGGCACGCAGCTCGCCTAACGCTGCGGCGAGCTCCGCCCGCCCGACCTTGCTCACCGCGTCGAGCGTCTCGAGCGAGACGCCTGTTCCGAGCACGGCGACCAGCTCGGCGACGGCGAGCGCCGGCGGCGAGAGGCGCGCGAGCCGCGCCGCGAGCGCGTCGCCGATCGACGGGGGTAGCGTGAACGTGTCCCGCTCCCAGCCCGCCCATCGGCCGCGCTCCTCGTGGAGCGACCCCTCGGCAACCAGCGCCTTGAGCGTCTCCTCGACGAAGAACGCGTTGCCGCGCGTCCAGCCGTGAAGCCTGCGCGCGAAATCTCTCGTGACTCCCGGCGAGGCGTTGAAGGTGCGCTGGAGCAGTTCGTCGACCTCGGCCATCGTCAACGGGCTGACCTGTACCAGGTCTGCCGCGCCTAACGCGACCAGCGATCGCTCCGTCTCGCCGAGCGTCCGGTGCGACTCACGCTGGGCCGAGTTGTAGCTCGCCAGAACAAGCACCCGTTCCCGCGAGAGTTGCCGCGCGACGAAATGCAGCAGCTCGAGCGACGCCTCGTCTGCCCATTGAAGGTTCTCGAGAACGAGCAACACCGGCGATCTGGTCCCGATCCGAGCCAGCAGCTGACTGAAGCTCCAGAACAGCCGGGCTTTCGCATCCGCGGGATCGCCACGCGCCGCATCACCGCGGTACGCGGCCGAGTCCTGCGACAGCGCCGGAAACAGCCGCCCAAGCTCCGCGCTCACGCCCCGCGTGGCCGACGCCAGCGCCTGAGGATCCATCGTTCGCAGCACCGGAATCAGTGCATCAGCGAACAGCGCGTACGGCACGCCCGTCTCGACAGGGTATCCCCGCCCGACCGCCACGGTGAAGCCACTCGAAGAGGCGTGCTCCGCAGCGGTCGTGATCAGCCGGGTTTTCCCGACTCCGCCCTCGCCCGCGACGAAGACGATCCGCCCCCGCCCCGACCGCGCCCGATCGAGCGCGCTCGATAGCAAGGAAAGCTCATCGCTGCGGCCAACCAGCGGCGAAGATGGGAGTCGCGGGGCGGGTGAAGGCATCGGGAGGGTGCCGCCAAGATGCGAGCGCCAGCCCCCCCCGCGCAACCATCTGTTTTATTGAGCCACCTTCGCCTTTGCCGGGCAGGTCGCGAGAACGTGTCTGGGATCTGCCGCCCGGGCCGCGGCGACCGCGCGCGCGCGCGACGCGTTCCAGCTCCGCCAGTCACCAAGAACGTCGGACCCCGCGTTGCGCGCGACATCCTCGAGCCGTCGCGCGACGCCGCACCTGGCGTCGGCATCGAGGGTCGCCAGCGCGCTCGCCAACGAGGGAACCGCGTCGGCATCGAGGCGCGCGGCATACGCCCAGTCGAACGATGCGCCGCGCGCGGCGCGCGCCGCATTCGTACGGACCACCAGTGCCTGCGGGTTGAGCACGTCGACGCCGGCCAGCACCAGCCATCCGCTGACGATTGCCGCGAACGCGAAGCCAGCGTCCCGGCGGCGCAGGACCGTCGCGGCGAACGCCGCGAAGACGATCGCCAGCCACACCACGCCCGCGGTCGCGTAGACGCGATCCTCGCTCAAGCCAAACGTCGCCACATAGAGCGTCAGGCGCTGGAGCGCCGAGACGATCATCACCCCCACCAGCACCAGCGTTCCGGTCGCCAGCCCGCGGAAGATGCGCCATGCACGCTGGTCGTCCGCGCGCACCAGCGCCGCGGCGGCGAGGAGCAGTGGAAGCACCAGTGCGCCCACCGTCACCAGTTCGAAGAAGCCGCCGCGTGCGTACTCGGCGACCGTCAGGCCGGCGACGGTCTGCACCCGCCCTGCCCCGCCGAACAGATGTGGAATCTGAAGGGCGACGTAGAGCGCGAACAGCGCGTCCACCAGACCGAGTACCGTCGCCAGCTCGGCGATGCCTAACGACATCCGTGGCGCGCGCCACACGCCGCTCAACCCGAGCGGACGGTCGGCGATCGCGGCCGCGCGCATGTATCCCGCCGCTACCCAGGCGACGAAGCCGGCGAACGCGATGTGTCCGATCGTCTCGGCGAAATCAATATCGATGAATGTCTGGATGATTCGTTCGAACCGCGGGTCGGCCGAGGACAGGAGGGCTCCGAAGATCAGCAGCACCGGCAACGCGATCAGCGCACCGCGCGCGATTGCGATCGCCAGCTGCCAGCGCGGGCGCGCGCCCCCATCCGAGAGCGCCCGGTCGCTGGCGATCAGAACCGGGGTGCCGAATGCGCCGGAGAATCCGAGGCTCGCGCCGCCGACGAGAAGCTCGCCAACCGACGCGCGGAAGACGCTGGCAGGCCAGCCTCCCAGCGCGAGCGCAAACAGTCCGAACGCGGACAGCATCGCCAGCATGTTCAGCGCGAGCAGGCCACCAGCTGCCCGCCAGGCAAACGCTCCGGCAAAGAACACGACAGGCAGCGCCAGCGCCCAGTGGTCGGACGTGATCGAACGACCTCGGAGCCTCGCGACCCACGCAGTCGCTCCGATTGCGGCGATCGCCCAGAGTAACAGGTTGAGGCCCATGCCCGGTGCGCGGAACAACCAGTCGCCCATCATGCCGAGCATCACGGCGGCCAGGATCGCCCCCGTCGCCGCGCGCTGCACGCGCGGCCCGCTCAGCGGCGGCGGCTGGCCCGGTGCTCCGACGTTAGGCAGCGATGTGTCCGGGTCGGCGATTCGCTCCATCATTGTCTCCGCTGAAGTGATTGCAGGTTTGGTGTGCGGCGTGCCTGACGTTCAACCGGCGGCGGCGACAGCCGGCAGCGCGCCGAATCGGCGCTCGCGTCCGCGAAAGTCGGCCAGTGCGGACGCCAGCAGCTCGGCGGTGAAGTCGGGCCAGGCCCGGGGTGTGAACCACAACTCGGCGTACGCCGCCTCCCAGAGCATGAAATCGCTCAGGCGTCGCTCGCCTCCCGTCCGGATGAACAGATCGACGTCACGGGCCGCTCCGCCATGCTGCGTGGCGCCGAGCAGCTCCGCGAACCGTTCTCGCGTCACGTCGCCGTCCGCCAGGCGGGCTGCCATCAGTATCGCGTCGCGCCCCGAGTAGTCGATCGCAATGCGAAGGTGCATCTCGCGCCCACTCGCGGTGTCCCGCTCGGCGGTCTCGATTGCATCGCGCAGGGATGGCGGCAGCCGATCGCGACGGCCGATGATCGAGAGCCGGACCCCGGCGTCGCGCAGCCGCTCCCGCTCGGCGTCGAGATAGCGACGGAAAAGCGCGAGCAGCGCGCCGACCTCGCGGGATGGGCGCTTCCAGTTGTCGGACGAGAATGCGTAAAGCGTCAGCAGCCCGACCCCGAGCGTGGGCGCTGCTTCCACGATCGTGCGGACCGTGCGCGCGCCCGCTTCGTGTCCCCTCCGCCGGGACATCCCTCGCGCCGTCGCCCAGCGTCCGTTGCCGTCCATGACGACCGCGACGTGGAGCGGGGCGTCCTCGAACTGATGCCGAGTACTTTGCATTACAAAGCTCCGTGGAAAATAAAAACGCGCGGCGTCATCAGCGATCGCGGACGGCGCGAATGAGCGCTTCCATGTGGTCCACGTACCGTTCGAGCGCGCGCCGCCCCGCCGACGTCAGGCGGAATTCCGTCTTCGGCACGCGCCCTTCGAACCGCTTCGCGCAGACGACATAGCCGGCATCCTCGAGCTTCCGGGCGTGGACGCTGAGGTTGCCATCGGTGGCCCCGATGAGGTCCTTCAGCTCATTGAAGCCAAGCGTGTCGGTCGCGGCGAGCGCGCTGACAATCGCGAGGCGCATCCGCTCGTGAATCAGCTTGTCGAGGTCAGGCACGTGCGAGGCCTCGGACTTTCCCTTCAGCTCGCGAAGGGGTTCACGCTCGCCGCGAGCCCGCTTGCCTCCAGCCGGAGAGGGTCTAGCCACCGTGCCTCCTCGCGATCGCCGCGCCGAATGCCAGGTGCAATCCACCGAACGCGACTGCCATCATGATGTTTCCGAGCTGCGGGAGGAGCAGCACGACCGCCCCGCAGATCATGAAGCATGCGCCCATGAACGGAACGATGCGCACCGAAAACGTTCCCGCGCTGACGACCGCCGCTCCGTAGAGAACCATCCAGGTCCCCGGGAGCAGCGCGAATTCACCGCGGGACACGAGCACGAGCGTCAACAGCGCCCCCGCGACCATCGGCGGCACGAAGCTGAGCGCGAACTTCCGCGCCGGACCCGAAACGATAGGCACCTTGTGGTCGCGCGTCTTCCAGGTCGTGGTCGCCATCGCGATTGCGACCGCGACCGCCGCCTCGCCAAGCCAGAGCGCAAGCCACCGGTCACTCGTCCCGGCAGCCGCGGCGAGCCACGCCGCGAGCAGCGCCGTTCCGCCGATCGTCACCTGCCCCCATCCGGAAACGGCCGTGAACGAACCCGCCCGCTCCATCGTCTCGCGGATGAAGCGGAGATTGTCTTCGGCTTTGGCGTGGATCGGGACCGGCATCTTGGCTGGGCTCAGGGCTTGGCGTGGCGACTGTCTGCCGCGTGCAGCCTACCACCGGTTGGACGATCCGTCAAGTACTTTGTAACGCAAACTCGACCGCGCCCGGCTACGCCCCCGCGGAGATCGGACCAGGCGGAGGATCACTCGCCGGAAAGCTCTGCTCGACCACCGCGTCCACCTGACGCTCGGAAATTCCCCGCGCGAACGTCTGCACCATCTTCGCGTTGAACTGCGGGATGTCGTCCGGCTTCCGGCTCGTCACCAGCTTCTGGTCGGTCTGCACCGCGCTGTCCACCCAGCTCCCGCCGGCGTTCTCGATGTCCGTGCGCAGGCTCGGCCACGACGTCACCGTCCGCCCCTCGAGAACTCCGGCCTCGATGAGCAACCAGGGCGCGTGACAGATCGCCGCGACCGGCTTGTCACGTTCGAAGAAATCCCGGACGAAGTTCACCGCGCGCCGGTCGGTGCGCAGACGATCGGGATTCGCGACCCCGCCCGGAAGCAGCAGCGCGTCGTAGTCCGCGGGACTCACCTCAGCGAGCACGCGGTCCACGGGAATCCTGTCCCCCTTCTCGTCGTGTTTCATTCCCTGGATGGTTCCTGCCTCGAGCGAGATCACTTCGGTGGTCGCGCCCGCGCTCTCGAGCGCGGCCTTCGGCTCGAGCAATTCGACCTGCTCCACGCCATCGGTCGCGAGAATCGCTACCTTTTTCCCCTTGAGCCCCTGCTCCATCGCCGCCTCCAATTCGCTGCAGTCGCTGACGTCCCGCCCGTGTGCTCGCGCGCACGACACGTCACGAACCATGCCGATGAACTCCGGCGAGGAGCGAACCATGCAACGGCCGCGTGCGCGCACGGCCCCTCGATACAAGACCGACCCGCCGGTACATGAACGAACCTGGCTTCCTGCACGACCTGTTGATCCTCTTCGGCCTCGGCGTCGCGGTGGTGCTCCTCTTCCATCGCGCGAAGGTGCCGCCGATCGTCGGCTTCCTGATCACCGGTGTGCTCTGCGGGCCCTACGGATTCAGGCTGATTGGCGACCCGCAGGAAGTCGAGTCGATCGCCGAGATGGGCGTCGTGCTCCTCCTCTTTACCGTCGGGATCGAATTCTCCCTCAAGCAGCTCACCCGGATTCGTAACTTCCTCCTCATCGGAGGCGGGCTGCAGGTCGGCATCACGATCGGCACGATCTACGTCGTGTCGCGGCTCGCCGGTGAGGGCACGAAGGTCGCGCTCTTCCTTGGGATGCTCGTTGCCCTGAGCAGCACCGCCATCGTGCTCCGGCTCCTCGCGGATCGCGGCGAGCTCGATGGGCCCGCAGGCCAGGCGGTGCTCGGGATCCTGATCTTCCAGGACCTCTGCGTCGTCCCGATGGTGCTCTTCACACCGTTCCTCACCGGCGCTGGTGCGGGGCCTGGCGACGCGATCGCGGTCGTCGTCAAGGCCGTCCTCTTCATCGGCGGCGCGGTCGTCGCGGCGCGTTGGGTGGTGCCGCGCCTGCTGCACTACGTCGTCGCCACGCGCCGCCGCGAAGTGTTCCTCCTCGCCATCATCCTGCTCTGCCTCGGCACCGCCTGGGCGTCCGCGCGGGTTGGACTCTCGCTCGCGTTAGGCGCGTTCATCGCCGGCCTCGTGATCTCGGAGTCGGAGTACAGCCATCAGGCTCTCGGCGAGATTCTCCCGCTGCGCGAAGTGTTCAATTCGCTGTTCTTCATCTCCATCGGCATGCTCTTCGACGTGCGGACCGTCGTCGGCGCACCGGTGGTGGTGTTCGGCGCGATCTTCATCGTGATCGTCGTCAAGGCGCTCATCACGACTGGCGCGAGCATCGCGCTCGGTCAATCGCTCCGTATCGCTGTCCTCGCCGGACTCGCACTCGCGCAAATCGGCGAGTTCTCATTCGTGCTCAGCAAGGTCGGCCTGTCGGCGGGCCTCCTCAACGAATCGCACTACCAGCTGTTCCTCGCGGTGGCGGTCGGCACGATGACCCTCACCCCCGTGATGCTCGCGATCGCGCCACGGATCGCCGCCGCCCTCGAGGGAGTGGCCCCGAAGCGCTTTGCGTCGGGACGCGCGGCGCCGCTCGCGCTTCACACCGGGGCACCGCTCACCGACCACGTCATCATCGTCGGCTATGGCGTCAATGGACGAAACCTCGCCCGCGTGCTCGGGCGCGTCGGCATTCCATTCATCGTCATCGAGTTGAACCCACAGGTCGTTCGCAGCGAGCGCGAACGCGGTCGTTCGATCATCTACGGCGACGCCTCCCGCCCGGAGGTGCTCGAGCACGCCGCGATCCACACCGCCCGCGTGGTCGTGGTCGCCATCTCCGACGCGGCCGGCACCCGCGGCGCGGTCGATGTCGCACGCCGGCTCAACCCGCACGTCCACCTGATCGTGCGCAGCCGCTATGTGCACGAAATGGATCCGCTCTTCACGCTCGGAACCGACGAGGTCATCCCCGAAGAGTTCGAGACGTCCGTCGAGATTTTCTCGCGCGTCCTCCACCGCTACCTCGTCCCGCGCGATGAGATCGAGCGCCAGATCCGCGACATCCGGCGCAGCGGCTACGAGATGTTCCGGACCATCTCCGCCGCCCACGGGCCGGCACTCGGGCTCCAGCGCTTCCTCACCGGTCTCGCCTTCGAGGTGTACCGTGTCGAGGCGGGCAGCGACGTCGCCGGTCGCGCACTCGCCGAATCCGGGGTGCGCGACGGCAGCGGCGCGTCGATTCTTGCTATTCATCGGGCAGACGGGACGATGGTGTTCAATCCCCCCCCGGACACGGCGATCGACGCCGAGGATCTCTGCCTCCTCCTCGGCACACACGAACAGATCAGTGCCGCCTCCGGACTATTCCGGGCGGCCGGTCCCACCGCACCACATGCCTGACGACGAGACCATTACCGGCGAAAAGTGGGCGCAGTATCCCTGCACGGTCCTCGAGTTCGCCGCGCCTGAGCGCCTGCGCATCGATCTTCGCCGGCCGTTAGGCGCGCCCGAGCGCGCCATCCTCGGCTCCCTCGGGCTCGATCGGCCGTTCGCCGTGCTCACGGCCGAGAATCCGATGGGCGAGAACGCGGTGGACAAGCCGACCACGGCGCAGCAGGCGGCGTCGGATGGCCGGAACGACGCTCGTCGCGCCGAACTGGAGGCTCAGCTCCGGAAATCCGGCGTCGAGTTTCAGCCCTGCGACGGTGTCGCCGCCGACGGTGACTACCGCGAGCAGGGTGTCGCCGTCGTCCTCCCGCGCGAGCAGGCCGTGATGCTCGCGCGGCGCTTCGGCCAACTGGCGATCTTCTGGTTCGACGGCCGAAATTTTTCCCTGGTCGGCGCGGTCGCCCGGAATCCGTCGGAGAAGCTGCCGAAACGTTGAGCGCGGGGGCGGCCCGCATCGATTCGCAAGACTCGCCACTTGCCGCCGGAGCAATCATATTCCGGCGTGCCCATCGTTCCGCTCTACGGTCACGGCGCGCTTCGCGAGCGCCTGCTTGCCGCCCTTGCCGCTGGCCGCCTGCCGGCCAGCCTGCTGCTGCACGGGCCAGCCGGCGTCGGGAAGCAGCGGCTCGCCCTCTGGTTGGGAAGCGCGCTGCTGTGCGAGTCCGCCTCCCGCCCCTGCGGGGCCTGCCAGTCCTGCCGGTACTGCGCAGAGCTCGCGCACCCGGATCTCCATTGGATCTTTCCTCGGCCGCGGCTGAAGGACGCGGACGCTTCGCATGACGACGTGCGGGCGGACTATGCCGAGGCGGTCGCCGAGCGCGTCGCGGCCAGCGGCCTGTACGCGCGCCCCTCCGGATCCGAAGGAATCTTCGTCGCCGCCGTCCGCTCGATCGTCCATCGTGCCGTCATGTCCCCGGCGATGGCGCGACGCAAAGTGTTCGTGGTGGGCGACGGAGAGCGCATGGTACCGCAGGAGGGCTCTGAGTTCGCGGCCAATGCCTTCCTGAAGCTCCTCGAGGAGCCGCCCGCAGACACGACGCTGATCGTCACCTCGAGCGAGCCCGGTGCGCTCCTTCCGACAATCCGCTCGCGCGTAGTCTCGCTCCGGGTTTCCCCGCTCGCTCCAAGCGACATGCGAAGATTCCTCGGCGACCCGGTGGTTGCCAGGGCGCTGGACGGCGAACCGCTGCCGAAGGACGCGGAGCACCGCCTCGCGATTGCCGGCGGAGCGCCCGGCGAGCTGCTGGGCGGTCCCGAGCGCGACGCCGCCAGGAACGGCGCGAAGCAGATCCTCGATGCGGCGGAATCCGGCGATCGGGCCGCCGCATTGCGGGTCGCGTTCGCACAGGGCGCGTCCGGCGCGCGTGGGCGTTTCACGGACACCCTCGATGCCCTCGCAGTGCTGCTTCACGATCGCACGAGGGAGCACGCAGGGCATGGCGACGAAGCGGCGGCCGCCGGGAGCGCCGGCGCGATCGACGCGGTCGAACGTGCTCGCGAGCTGGCGGGCGGCAACGTCAGCCCGAACCTCGTCACGGCGGAGCTCTTTCGCACACTCGCGGGTCGCCAGTGACCTCCCGCGACCAGCCGCTCAGCCACGTCGACCAGGATGGCGCGGCGCAGATGGTGGACGTCACCGCAAAGCCGGAGACGGCGCGCCTCGCTCGCGCGATTGGATCCATCCGGATGGCGCCGGCCACCCTCGACGCGATCCAGTCGAACAGCTTGAAAAAAGGCGATGTCATCGCCGTGTCGCGGGTAGCCGGAGTAATGGCGGCAAAGCGCACCGCAGAGCTCATCCCTCTCTGCCATCCACTCGCCCTGACTGATGTCCAGATCGATATCACCCCCGACGCTGGGCTGCCTGGGCTCCGGGTTCAGGCGACGGTGCGCTGTTTCGGCCGGACCGGGGTAGAAATAGAAGCGATCTCAGCAGTATGTGTGACCCTGATCACAGTCTTCGACATGGTCAAGGCGGTAGATAAGGGGCTCGTTTTGACGGACGTCCGAGTAGTCGAGAAGAGTGGCGGGCGCTCAGGGACCTGGCGGGCGGGGTGAGCTGGCACAGCCGTTGCCCTTTACCCGTATGAGAGACTGATCACACTCTTCCGAGTGGATCGTAAGTCACTATATAGCTTAAACTTATGAAACCCATCCGTCGCACTTACGCGCATCGTGGTGATGCCGCCCGACGCAGGACGCGCATCAAGAACGCGCTCCTGGGCCTTGGCTTTGTGCTGGCTGTCGCGCTTCTGGCGCGCAGCCGTAGCGGGGTTGGAGAGGCGCGCGCGGCTTCGAGCTTCGGCTTCGCCCTGACCGCGGATTCGCGCCAGCTGAGTGACGAACTCGGTGAGGCCAAGGGCGAGCTCGAGCTGACCAGGAACCAATTGGATCGGGCGAACAAGATCATCGCCTATTCGACGAAGTACAAGATTGCCGCTGACCTGGCCAGCTCGATTTATGACGTCGCCATGGCGGAGGGCATCGAGCCGGATCTCGGGTTCCGCCTTGTCCGCCTCGAGAGCGAGTTCAACGAGCGCGCAACCAGCCCGGTAGGCGCGATCGGCCTGACCCAGGTCATGCCGGCCACGGCGCAGTATTTCGTCAAGGGCGCCACGCGTGAGACGCTCTACGACCGCGAGACCAACCTGCGCGTCGGATTCCGGTACCTGCGGACGCTCATCCGTGAGTACAAGGGCAACCTCAAGATCGCGCTTCTCGTGTACAACCGCGGCCCCCGTGCGGTGGACGCCGCCCTCGGTATGGGCCTGGACCCCGCGAACGGCTATGACCGGATCGTCATGAAGGGCTATCACGGGCGGGGAACGATCGACTGACCGTCACGGCGAACGCTCGGCTGGCAGACGAAGAGGAGGGGGGGGGGTGGAGTCTCGCCCCCCACACACCAATCAAGCGCCCGCGCGGGAGCCCCCGCCGGGGTCCGCGTGG
>JANMAM010000012.1:0-13760 GCA_031359795.1 Gemmatimonadaceae bacterium | reverse complement strand
CCACCGGGGCCGCGGCGGCGAGGTGGGGGAGCGGGCGCCTAACGGTGTCGCCATGGACGGCGCGCGGCCGCCGGACTTCGCTCGATCCCTCATCCGCCATGTCCGCACCAGCGCAGGACGACGGTCCCGGCGACATTGCCCTCGCTGCGCTCGATGAGCGTCGGCTCGAAGTCCGGGTTGAGCGAGAGCAGCTCGATCGACGCGGGGCTGACCCGCCCGACACGCTTCACGACGTAGCCGTCGTCGGGGCGGCGGGCGACGATGATCGAGTCACGAGCGACCTCCGACCCGATGCGCACGAGGACGACATCCTCCGAGTGAAGCAGCGGCAGCATGCTGTCGCCTTTCACGGTCAGCGCGACGTAGCGGCCGCGCGGCAGGTCGTCAGGGATGGCGATCCAGCTGTCGCATGGCTCGTCCCAGAGGGCGCGTCCATTGCCGGCGGCGATGCCGAGCTCGAGCCGCGGCGCGAAGCCGGCGTCGGCGGCCGGGGCGAGCACGCGCGAGAGCTGGCCGGATATCAGCGGTTGCTGCACCCCGGGCATGGCCGTGAGGCAGCGCACGCCGAAACGCGCGCCTAACGATGCGCCGGCGAGCCGGCGAACGCGCGCGTCGGCGCGGAGCTCGGCTGCGACGGTCGGACGTCGGCGAGCGCGGAGCTCGGCGGCCTGCCATTCGAGAAAGCGCGGATCGGGATCGACACTTCGCTCGGCGAGTGCGGCGGTGAGGGCGACGAGAGTGTCGGTCTCGTGCTCCCGCGCGTCATCGCGCGAAGAGCGGGACGTGGACGATGGGGCGTGATCAATCATGGGGCCGTTCCTGAGAAGGACCCTCGGTGGCCGCCGCGGCCGAGGAGACGCGGGCCGCCCGAGGCGGCACAGAGGGCGGCATGCGCACGGCGAGCGGGCCGGCGCGGGTGAACAGCGTCTCGAGCACGCGACGCTCCGCGTCGCTCGAGGAAGCGATGTGAATGTCGGCCCGCGCGCGAAGCCGGGCGCGCAGCCGCTCGACGCGCTTTCCGACGGCTGCGTATCCGATCCCGAGCCAGGCAGCGATCTCCCGATAGGGCACGTGATGACTCACCCACACGAGGAGGAGCCCCTCATCGTCATTCAGTTCGGCGAGAAGCACGCCGGCGAGCGACGCCACCGCCCGTGAGGGGCGGGGCGGCTCCCACGCCGGGCCCGCGCTCGCCCGACGCGACGCCTCGGAACAGAGCGCGTCGTCGGCGGTGGGTCCGTCACGAAGCGAGGCCTCGCGTACGCGGCGCACGGTTCCCGCGGATCGGCGCGCGTTCAGGAGCCGGTTGCGGAGCGAGGTGACCAGGTATGCCGGCAGCGACCGCGGCGTCAGCGCGTTAGGCAGGACCAGGGCGAGCGCGGCGTCCTCGAGAGTCTCGCCGACGAGATCGTCGCGTTCGCCGCCGCTCACGCCGAGCCGATGGGCGTGGTGCTCGAGCAGCGGCTCGAAGCGCAGCAGAAACTCGCGCAGTGCGCCGGTTTCCCCGCGCCGCATCGCATCGATCAGCGCGCTGTCGCCGAGGGCACGGGCACTCGTCGCCGGACTGTCGTCGCGTTCGATCCGGAACGCGCTCACGCCCACTCCCGGCAGCGAAGCGCGTGCAGGACGCCGGTGAAACGGAGGGCGAGCGTGGGTCGAGTATTCATCAGCGGCAGCCGGAAGCGGGGGTTCATAGTATACCGAACAAAGACCGAATACAAGAGCGAAAAAAAAAGGGCCTCTCCTACGGGCGCAGCTTGTCGGGAGCGACACCCGCGTCCGCGGTTCTCGGACCAGGTTGCGCGCTCCTCCGGAGGGGCACGCTCGCTCGATTCAGGATCGCCAGCTCGGCCGCGGCGATGGTGCCGCGGTGCCGATCTATTTCCGTCTCGAGGGTGGCGACTCGCGCGGTGAGCGCGTCCACTGTCGCCCCCACGTGAAGGATGTAGCGAACGGGCGCATGGAGGGTGTAGACGAGGCCAACGATCGTCGCGACGCTGGTCAGCGCTCGCGGGGTGATCAGCCAGCCGTGCTCGTCACTGGTCGGGAAAGATCGCTCTCGGGTCATCGGCAACTCGCGTCTCGGGTTCACTGATAAGACACCACCCGATGACATTCCCCGAGCGTCGATGCCGGCCGGCGCCGAACGAGGCTTTAGCCGTTACCATTAGCCGTTAGGGTTTGAGCGACTGCGGTAACCGCGGTTCCTCACTGCTAATGGCTAACGGCTTCAGTTCACGTCCCCTCAAAGTCCAGCGCCAGGTCCAGTGCCGGCGCCGAGTGCGTCAGCGCGCCGACCGAAATCCAGTCCACGCCGGTCTCGGCGATCGCGCGAACGCGGTCGCGGGTCACCCCGCCTGACGCTTCGACGGTCGCCTTGCGGTTCACGGCCTTCACGCAGGCGCGCATCTCGTCGAGCGTCATGTTGTCGAGCATGATGATGTCCGCGCCGGCGGCTACGGCGCGCTCGACCTGCTCGAGACGATCGCATTCGACTTCGACGCGCGAGCTCGGCGGCGCGAGCTCTCGCGCGCGCGTTATGGCGAGGGCGACGTCGCCGTCCACGGCTGCGAGGTGGTTGTCCTTGATCAGGACGGAGCTCGCGAGATTCATGCGGTGATTCTTCCCGCCACCGGCCCGCACCGCGTACTTCTCGAGGCGGCGCCAGCCTGGCGTCGTCTTCCGCGTATCGAGAATCTTTGCGCGCGTACCGGCGATCGCGTCGACGTAGAGACGGGTCAGCGACGCGATGCCCGACAGCCGCTGCATGAAGTTCAGCGCGACGCGCTCGGCGCTGAGCAGCGCGCGCGCCTTGCCGGTGAGGAAGAACACCGGTGTCGCTTCGCCGACGCGGCCGCCGTCCTCGGCGTCGACGCGCACGGTCACCGACTCGTCCATCTGGCGAAACGCTTCGATCGCGAGCGCGGCGCCGGCGATCACGCCCTTCTGGCGGGCGACCAGTGTCGCATGCGTGCGGCGATCGGAGCGAACCGTGGCGATCGTGGTCACATCGTTGAACGCGCCGTCCTCGTCCAGTGCGGCGCGGACGAGCACGCGCGTCTCTTCACTCGACAGCGGGAAGAGCAGCCCCTCTTCGTGCCCCACTCCGCGAATCGAGCGCGGCGTGACGACGTGGCGCGGGGTCTCTTCGGACTCGTGCGGGGTGGTCATGTCTCCTCACTCTCCGGGGTCGAACGTCTCCGGAACGGGCGAGAGCGGCGGTCCGCCCTTCCCTCCGATCGCGATCATCCGCTCGATGGCGCGCCGCGCGCGCGCGGCGACGTTGGCGGGGACCGTGATGCGGTGCTCCAGAGTCTCGAGCGAACGCAGCACCTTGGGCAGCGTCGTCACCTTCATGTATGCACAGACGGCCCGCTCGTTCGCTGCAAAGAACGTCTTCGCCGGATTCTCGCGGCGCAAGCGGTGGAGGATTCCGACCTCCGTAGCAACGATGAACTCGTTTGCAGGCGACTCGGCCGGGCGGCGGATCATTCCTTCCGTGGACAGGATCTTCACCCCCTCGGCATCGACGCTGCCTGAGGAGACGGCCTCGAGCACGCTCGTCGAGCAGCCGCACTCAGGGTGGATCAGGAACTCTGCGCCGGGATGGTTTTTCCGCTGAAGGTTGATGTGCTCGGGATCGATGCCCGCGTGCACATGGCACTCGCCCATCCAGACGCGGATGTTATCCCGCCCGGTCGCGCGCCTGACGTGTGCGCCGAGGAACATGTCGGGGCAGAAGAGAATCTCCTTGTCGGCGGGGATCGCGTTCACGATCTCGACCGCATTTCCCGAGGTGCAGCAGTAGTCCGTCTCCGCTTTTACCTCAGCGGTGGTGTTCACGTATGAGACCACCACCGCGCCGGGGTGCTCGGCCTTCCATTCGCGGAGCTGGTCGGCGTCGATGGTGGAGGCGAGCGAGCAGCCGGCGGCCATGTCGGGAAGGAGAACGCGTTTCTGCGGCGAGAGGATCGCGGCCGTCTCGGCCATGAAGTGCACGCCGCAGAAGACGATGACTTCCGCATCTGTTTTCGCGGCCTCGCGGGAGAGGCCGAGCGAGTCGCCCACGTAGTCGGCGACGTCCTGGACCTCGGGACGCTCGTAGTTGTGGGCGAGGATGACGGCGTTGCGCTCGTGCGCGAGGCGGCGAATCTCCTCGTGCAGCTCGGCGAATTGCGGCTCTGGCTGGACGGGCATGCGTAACAATATCCGCCGTCGCTTGCCCGTGCGACTGGGACTGGCCATGATTCGGGCACCGTACGGTTCGCTATTGCTGCGTCCCCCCGATTCACGGAGTGATATGCACCGCGCTCGCCTGTCGTGCGTCGTCGTCTGCGCCCTGGTTTTTGGCATTGCTCTGTCGTACCCGATCTCCCTCACCGCCCAGTCCCAGGCAACGACGGGTGTCATCAGGGGAGTGGTCGTGGATTCCGCGGGTGAGCCGGTCTCACTCGCGACCGTCACGCTTCGCAACATCGAGACGAATTTCCAGCGGACGTTGAACGCGAGCGATCGTGGGATCTACGTCGCGCCGCTGCTTCCGCTTGGGACCTACGAGGTGAGCGCGCGGCGGATCGGGTTCCGGCCGGCGACGCGGCGCGGGGTGACGCTCAGGGTCGGACAGTCGCTCGAGGTGCCGATCGTACTGGCGCGCCAGGTGAACGAACTGGCCACGGTCGCGGTGACCGGGCAGGCTCCACAGATCGATGCCGGTCGCGTCGAAGCGTCGACGCGCATTCCTGAGGAAGCGGTGAGCGGACTTCCGAACAACGGCCGCAACTACCTGAACCTCACGTTGCTCACGCCTAACGTTGCGCTGACGCAGGGGCCGGACGGGGACGAGTTGAGCATCGGTGGGCAGCGCGGTATCCACAACAACGTCTCGGTGGACGGAGCCGACTTCAACAATCCCTTCTTCGGTGAGCAGCGTGGCGGGCAGCGCCCCGCGTTCACTTTCAACCTCGATGCGGTCCAGGAAGTGGTGGTCGTGTCGCAGGGAGCGAGCGCGGAGTTCGGCCGCTCGGGGGGCGGCTTCGTCAACGTCATCACGAAGTCGGGGACGAACCAGCTGAAGGGGTCGCTCCACTATTACGGCAAGTACGATGCGCTGGCCTCCGATCCGAAGCACGGCGCGACGAGCTACGCGCCGGATTTCAACCAGAACCAGTTCGGGTTCACCCTTGGTGGGCCGATCGTCAAGGACAAGGCGTTCTTCTTCGTCGCGTACGACCAGCAGACCTTCACCGAGACGAAACAGACGACCCGTCCCGGCGGTGCTCTTCTCTCGGAACTGGTGTCGTACACCGACACGGCATTCAGTGGCGCGCTACGCGGGGAGTTCGGCCCGATCACGCGTACCAACGACGCGAATGCCCTGCTGGCCAAGTTCGACTGGCAGCTGAACGAGACCAACCGTTTTTCGCTCAAGTACAACTACACGAACTCGAAGCAGCAGAACGGAACGTTCGACGTCGACACGTGGGGACGGAGCTCGAACGCGCTCGAGAAGGATTTCTCGAACGCGGTGAATGGCAGCCTGTCGTCGCAGTTGTCGTCGGTGCTCTCCAATGAGCTCCGCTTCCAGTTCGCGCGCGAGGATCGTCCGCGCCCCTACAACGGCCCGATCAACCCGGCGACGGGCCGGCCATTCCCCGATACGGGAATGGATTTCCAGTACGGCTTCCGTTTCGGGATGCCCTTCTTCATCCCGGTCAAGGACTACGACACGCGGATCCAGGTGCTCGACAACGTGTCGTTCGTTCAGGGCAACCACCTGTTCAAGGTGGGCGGGGAAGTGAACAAGACGCAGACGAAGCAGACGTTCGTGGGCTTCGCGAACGGACGCTACATCTTTGACTCGGTGCGCGGCTTCGAGCGGTTCCGGCAGTTCGGCAGCCTCTACGTCGAGTGCTCGAACGGCACGAGCAACACCACCGGTGCGTGCCCGGTTGGAACGTCGATTACCGGGCCGGTGCTGCTGTACCTGCAGCAGGCGGGTGTCGGCGGGCGGTCGGTCGAAGATGCCGGCACGCAGACGATCGACCAGAAGGACCTCGCGCTCTTCATCCAGGACAGCTGGAAAGCGACGCCAACGCTGACCGTCGATTACGGGTTGCGCTGGGAGGCGCAGATCCAGCCCGATCCGATCACGCCGCCAGGTCAGGTGTTCTTCAAGGATCTCATCGGGCGGACGATCACGAACGCGCAGGGGTCGTTCACCTTCCCATCGAACGGCCTGATTCCGTCCGACAAGAAGATGTTTCAGCCGCGGTTAGGCATGGCGTGGGACGTCGGCGGCAGCGGCCGGACCGTCGTGCGGGCGAGCTCGGGTCTCTACTACGCGCGCATTCCCGGACTGAATCTGGCGAGCGCGCGGAGCACCAACGGCTCGATCGGCCAGACGATCTTCCGCAACAGCGCGCTGACCGGCATTCTCGGTCCGGTGCCGGCCTACGGGCAGCTGCTCCCCGCGCCGGCGGGCGTTCCCTTCCGCCCCGACGTCTTCGTCTTCGACAAGAATTTCCGTAATCCGCGGACGTGGAGCTCGACGGTCGGTATCGAGCGTGCGCTTGGCGGCGACGGGGTAACCGGCTTGGTCGGCGAAGTCAGCGCGACCTACGCGAAGACCGATTTCCTGACGCGCTTCGTCAATCGGAATGATCCGGTCTTCGGCAGCCCATTCAGCAACGCGCTCGCCGGGGGGAACGGCGTCGGCGTCCTGACGGTCGTCGAAGCGAGCGCGAAGTCACGGTACACCGGCGTGACGTTAGGCCTCAAGCGAGTCGTCGTGCGAAGCCCGCTGCAGTTCCAGGCGAATTACACGCTGTCGTACGACAAGGGCGACGACGACAACGAGCGCGATCCCTTCTCCTTCCGCTACGTTCGGCCCGATCGCCTCGATCGCGAGTACAACTGGAGCGATCGCGACCAGCGGCACCGCTTCAACGGTTGGCTGCTGGCCAGGATTCCCGGGGAGATCTTCCTCAACAACCGCATCAGCGCATCGTCGGCTCAACCGACGTCAGAGGGGTGTGCGAGCAACCAGCCGACCGGCCGGCCGCCGACATTCACCGAGCCGCGCACCTGCGCCAACGGGACAATCATCAGGCGGAACACGATTCGCCGCGATAATGCATTCCTCTCCTGGGATCTGAGAGTGTCGCATCCGTTCCGGGTGAGCAACCGCAGCCAGCTCGAGGCGATCGTCGAGATCTTCAATGTCCTGAACCGCGACAACTTCCGCGACCCGTCGGCCGTGTCGCCGCTGTTCAACTTCGACGGCACGATCCGGAGCGGCTTCGGCGACCCGCGTCAGGTACAGGCGGGGCTGCGGTACATATTCTGATCGTTGCCTAACGGCGACATGAATGAAGCCAAACAGCTTTGGGGCAAGTGGGTGAGATGGTCCTCCCCCGCTTGCCCCAAGTCTTTTCTGGTTCGGCGCGCAGCTTCTGCCTCGTGAGCTTTGCTCTGTGACCCCTGTGCACAGAGGTGAAAGCCCGCGGAGCTAGCCCGACCCGAGGTCCGCACCGACCGAGCCGACGGTCGAGCCTTGGGGGAACCGGCTGAAGTTTGTGCCGGCGCCGAAGCGACGAATCTCCTGGCACGTCCACGCGTCACTGTGGCCTTCGGGGATCGCAACGTTCACAATCAGTCCGGATCGCGATGCGAACGTGGCGCTCACCGAGCACTGGTCGCGCTCCCAGATCGGCGTTCCGTACGCGCGCCCGACATCGGGAAGGAGCGAGCCCGGCCCGATCCCTTCGGCGGTGCGTGCCCCCTCGAGCGCGGTGACACGCGTGACGACGGCCTCGGGAATCACGCCACTCGCCTCGAGCAGAAGCACCGCATCACCGACCGTGAGCGCGACCGCCGGAACGTACCGGCCATCGTCCCACGCCCACAGCTGAAGCGGCCGGGCACAGGCGCCAAACAGATTCGCGAGCGGTTGTCCCGGATAGAACGCACCGATCGAATCGCCAGTGACGATCGGAGTCGTCGCGCCGCAGCTCGGGAGCTTCGCGCGAAGGCGCGCCGGCAGCGCGCCGGAGCGGTCGGTGGCGAAGGTCGTCGTGTCGGCGGGCCAGGCCGGGACCTCGGTGACGAAAGCCGAGGGCACGTTCGCCGGTCTTGCGGCGACCGCGGTATCGGAGTGAGCCTCGTTGCGACCCTCACTGCCCACGCAGGCCGCGGCGAGCGAGAGCACGCAGCCGGCGACCAGCAAGCCGTGAGTAAAGCCTGAACCGACGTTAGGCCTGACGATGCCCATGACTGGTCACCATTCGATGTGCTTCCCCCGCCAGGCACTGCGCGCGCGCGGGAAGTCACTCCGGAAATGGCCGCCGCGCGACTCCTTTCGCAAGAGCGCACCCTCGGCGACGAGGCGGGCCGTCTGGACCATGTTCCGCTCCTCGGTCGCGCCCTCGGGCAGCCGGTCCTCGATCTCGTCGAGCCGGACGATGCACTGGCGGAGGCCGCGCGCGGTGCGCGAGATGCCGGCGTGCTCCCACATCACGGTCCGAATCTGGCCGGCGGCGACCTGCGCGGCGCCACGATCGCTCAGCACCGGCACGCGCCAGTCGCCGCGCGGAGGATCGCCCGGCAGCGGCCCGATCGCCTGCATGTCGCGGGCAACGCGCTCCGCGAACACCAACCCCTCGAGCAGCGAATTGGACGCGAGACGATTCGCGCCATGCACGCCGGTGCGCGCGACTTCACCGCACGCGTACAGCCGTGGCACGTTCGAGCGGCCGGCCAGGTCGGTGACGATGCCACCCATCATGTAATGCGCGGCCGGGGTCACCGGAATCAGATCCTTCCGCGGATCGATGCCGCGACCCGCGCAGAGCGCGAGGATGCCGGGAAATCGCTTCGCGAAGCCGCGAATCTTCCGCGCGTCGAGAAATACCTTCTTCCCGCCCTTCCGCTCGGCGAAGATTGCCCGAGCCACGACGTCGCGCGGCGCGAGCTCGGCGAGCTTGTGCTTCTTCACCATGAAACGCTCGCCCGCTTCGTTGACGAGGATCGCGCCCTCTCCCCGCACCGCCTCGGAGATGAGCGCGAGCGGATTCTCGGGCGTATCGAGCGCGGTCGGGTGGAACTGCACGAACTCCATGTCGGTGAGCGTCGCGTCGGCGCGATGCGCGATCGCGAAGCCGTCGCCGGTCGCGACCACCGGGTTGGTCGTATGAAGAAACAGCTGCCCGCAACCCCCGGTCGCGAGCACCGTCGCGTCGGCGATGATCTCGGTGGCGCGACCCTTCACGCTCGCCCGTGCGCCGACACAACGTCCTTCATGGATGATCAGGTCGAGCACGCGCGTCCGCTCGAGAACGCGAACGCGCTCGCTCTGCTGCACCTTCGCGATCAGCGTACGCGCAACCTCTGCCCCGGTCTGGTCGCCGTGCGCATGGACGATCCGGTTCGTCGAGTGCGCGGCCTCGCGTCCCAGCTTGAATTCACCACGCGGATCGAGATCGAAGTCGGCGCCCGCGGTGTGCAGCTCGCGAACGCGTGCCGGTCCCTCGGTGACGAGCACGGTGACCGCGGCCGCATCAGCGAGCGCCGCGCCGGCGGCGAGCGTGTCGCGGCGATGCAGCTCGGGTGAGTCGCCGGCGCCGAGCGCGGCGGCGATTCCCCCCTGCGCATAGGCGGTTGCGCTGTCGAAGAGCGAGAGCTTCGTCGTCACCAGGACGTCGGCATGCTCGGCGGCGCGCCACGCGGTGTGCAGTCCGGCGACACCACTGCCGACGACGAGGAACCTGGTTCGGATGCGTTCGGGCATGTGACCCAAATCAAGGGCCCTGACCCGGGCCGCGAAAGTGGAAGGAACCCCGACAGGAATACCGGGATGAAGACTGACATCACGACCGACCGTGCGCGCCTTGCCCGGCGCTAACACGACTGCGAGCTTTCTCCCGTGCGAAAACCGCTGATTCTCGCTGGCGTGCTGCTGCTCGCCCACCTCGCGCTGCTCTTCATTCATCCGAGCGGCGCTGCCCAACCCCCAACAAGCGAAGGACTCGACGTCGGCGTCGTGTTCGATGTCGGCGGCCGGGGCGACAAGTCGTTCAACGACGGCGCGTTTCTCGGAGGTGAACGCGCCGAGAAAGAGCTCGGTGCCCGTGTTCGTTTCATCGAGCCGGGCGAGGGGTCCGACCGGGAAGCGGGGCTCCGGCTGTTGGCGGCCGAAGAGATGGATCTCGTCATTGGCGTCGGCTTCATCTTCACCGATGACCTGACCGCACTGGCGAAGGAATACCCGAATGTCAATTTCGCCGGAGTCGACTACGCGCTTTCCACCGACTCGACAGGAGCGGTGATTCCGCCGCCGCCGAATCTGGCGGCACTCAAGTTCCGGGAGGAGCAGGGCTCCTTTCTCGTCGGCGCGCTCGCGGCTCTCGTTGGAAAGTCGAAGCGCGTCGGTTTCGTCGGCGGGATGGACATCCCGCTCATTCACAAGTTCGAGGCGGGCTATCGCGCCGGCGTCAGGCAGGTCTGCCCCGACTGCACCGTCGTCGCGCAGTATGCCGGCGTCACGCCGGAAGCGTTCCGCAACCCGGGGCGCGGCAAGGAGCTCGCGCTCGCGCAGTACCAGAGCGGCGTCAACGTGATCTTCCACGCATCCGGCTCGACTGGACTCGGCGTGTTCGAAGCAGCACGCCAGACGGGCAAGCTGGCAGTCGGCGTCGACGCCGACCAGTACGCCGAAGCGCCGGGGTTCATTCTCACCTCGATGGTGAAGGGTGTTGACGCGTCGGTGTTCGACGCGATCAAGCGGGTGAAGGACAGGGCGTTCAAGGGCGGCATCTACCAGTTCGGGCTCGCCGAGGAGGGTGTCGGCTACATCTTCGACGACAACAACCGGAAGTTGATTCCCGATTCGGTCCGGGCACGGCTCGAGGACCTGCGCGAACGGATCATCGCCGGCAAAATCGTCGTGCCGAGCTCCCGATGACGGAGCCTCGCCTGCCTGACGCGACGGCCGGAGCGGTCGCGGTCCGCCTCGACGGAATCGTCAAGACGTTTGGCGAGACCATCGCCAACCGCGGCGCGACGCTCGAGGTACGGCGCGGGGAAATTCACGCGCTCGTCGGCGAGAATGGTGCGGGCAAGTCGACGCTGATGCGTATTCTCAGCGGCATGTACGCGCCCGATGCGGGCACCGTCGAGGTAGCGGCGAGCGACGGCCAGCTTCGCGACGTGACCGGATGGCAGACCGCGGCCGCGATCGACGCCGGCGTCGGAATGGTGCACCAGCATTTCATGCTGGTTCCTCCGTTGACTGTCGCCGAGAATGTCGTCCTCGGCCGCGAGCCGAAGCGCGGGCTGCAGGTGGACAGGCGGAGCGCCGAACAATCGGTGACCGACCTGTCGGCGCGGAGCGGACTGGTCGTGCCACCCGGGGCGAAGGTCGCCGACCTGTCGGTTGGGGAAGCACAGCGCGTCGAGATCCTCAAGGCGCTGTATCGCGGCGCGAAAATTCTCATTCTCGACGAGCCGACCGCGGTGCTGTCACCGCCGGAAGTCCGGCAGCTCTGGGACGTGCTGCGAAAGCTGCGCGCTGACGGCGGCACGATCGTCCTGATCACCCACAAGCTCGACGAAGTGATGGACGTCTCCGACGCGATCACGGTGATGCGGGGCGGGCAAACGGTCACTCGCCTGCGCACGAGCGACACCACGCCGCGCGACATCGCGCGGGCGATGGTCGGGCGCGATGTCGCGCTGGCAGTGGATGCAGCCGGCACGAGCGGTCGCGCGCCGGGAACGCCTAACGGCGCACCGCTGCTCGAGCTGCGGAACGTGCGCGTCGATTCGCCGCGCCGGGCGCGAGTCGTGGACGACGTCAGCCTGACGGTCGCGGCGGGCGAGATCGTCGGCATTGCCGGTGTCGAGGGCAATGGGCAGACGGAGCTGATCGAGGCGATCGCCGGTCTGACCGCGCTCGCCGGCGGAGAGATCCGCATCGCCGGCCAGGACGCGAGCACGCTGACCGTGCGCGGCCGGGGTGATGCCGGCCTGTCGCACGTCCCGGAAGACCGGCATCGCCGAGGGCTCGTGCTCGACTACAGCCTCGCCGACAACCTGATACTCGGTCAGCAGCACCACTTCACCCGGGCCGCGCGGCTCGACAGTGCGCGAATCGCCGAGCATGCGCGGCAGCGGATCGCCGAGTTCGACATCAGGCCGGCGAATCCGCTGCTGCCGGCACGGTCGCTCTCGGGCGGGAACCAGCAGAAGATCGTGATCGCCCGGGAGATGGGGCGGGACTTCACCGTTCTCCTCGCCGCGCAGCCGACGCGCGGCGTGGACGTCGGCGCGATCGAGTTCATTCACGACCGCCTCCGGCGCGCACGCGGTGAGGGGAAAGCGGTGCTGCTCGTCTCGGCCGACCTGGCCGAGGTGCTGGCGCTCTCCGACCGGGTGGCGGTGATGTACGGTGGGCGGATCGTGGCGGTGCTGCCGAGAAGCGAAGCGAGTGCCGAAACGTTAGGGCCGTTCATGACCGGCGCCCACGGGTCGCCGGCGAGGGTCGCGTGATGGAGGCTCAGATCGAGAGCCGCCGGGCGTCGACGATGGAGGCGCTGCTCCCGCCGGTCGTCGCACTGCTCATCGCGATCGTGGTCGGCGATCTTCTCATCCTCACCTTCGGGCAGTCGCCGGCCGCGGTCTACCGGCTGCTGCTCGACGGAACGTGGGGGAATGCGTACGGCATCGGGCAGGTCCTCTACAAGGCGACGACGCTCACCTTCACCGGGCTCGCCGTCGCGTTAGGCATCCGCGCCGGGCTGTTCAACATCGGCGGCGAAGGTCAGCTCGCCGCCGGCGGATTCGTCGCGGCGCTGATCGGCCTGGCCGTACCGGCGGCGACGCCGGCGATTCTCGCGGTGCTGCTCTGCACGATCGGTGCGGCAGCGGGCGGTGGACTCGTCGGTGCGGTGCCGGGCTATCTGCGCGCCCGGTTCGGCGCGCACGAGGTGATCACGACGATCATGCTCAACTTCGTCGTGCTCGCGCTGCTCGGCTGGATCGTCTCGGCGAAGATCCACGTGCCCGAGTCGCTGCACACCCCGGAGATTCACGCGGGGAGCGTGATGCGCCTGTCGGACATCATGCCCGTCTTTCACGGGTCGGCGGCGAACCTGACGCTGCTGGCCGCGCTGGCGGCAGCGGCGGCGGTGAGCTGGTACCTGTTCAGGACCCGGCGCGGCTTCGAGTTGCGCGCGGTCGGCCTGCAGCCGGACGCTGCGGAATACGGCGGCGTCGACGTTGCCGGTGTACGCTGGCGCGCGCTCGCGCTGTCGGGCGCGCTGGCGGGCATGGGCGGGATCAACTTCGTGCTCGGCTACAAGCACTATTACGAGGAGGGATTCGCGACCGGCGCGGGGTTCCTCGGAATCGCGGTCGCGCTGGTCGGGCGGAACAACCCGTTAGGCATCGTCTTCGCGGCACTGCTCTTCGCGACGCTGTCGCAGGGCGGACTCGCGGTGAATGCGCTCGTTCCAAAGCAGATGGTGGACGTGCTGCAGGCGGTCGTCATCCTCGCCGTGGCGACGGCGGTTCCGTCGGTGCGGCACAGCATCAGGGCGAGCGCGAAGGCGGTGACGCGATCGCTGTCGCCGAAGGCGAGCGCCGGAGGAGCCCAGTGATCGCGCTCGCCTTCCTCGCGCAGACGCTCCGCATCGCGATCCCCTACCTGTTCGCCGGCGCCGGCGGCGTGATGTCGGAGCGGGCTGGGCTCATCGGGCTCACGCTCG
>JANMAM010000010.1:0-5164 GCA_031359795.1 Gemmatimonadaceae bacterium | reverse complement strand
ACCTCATCGGGGACGCGGTGTGGATTGCATGCGGACGTCGCATCACCGTGGTCCGTCCCGCCATCAGCGCCGTCTGGGCCACCGACCTTGGCGAACCCGTAGCCGCGCTCGCGGCGAGCCGGGGTGGCGCCGATGCGTGGGTGTTCTTCACCGGCACCGTCGCGGTGGTGAGCGCCACCGGCACCGCGCGTCCGCTGTCAACCGGAGAAACGGTGCCGGCCGACCGAATCCAGGCGCGGACGGTCGTCGGCGCGAGCCAGATGGCGCGGATGATCAACGATCCGCTGTTGACCCGCGATGACGCCCTGCGGGTCTGGCCGCCCACCGCGATCGCACACGGCGAGGGAGCGGGGGAGAGCTGGGTCGGCACCTCGGGCGGCGGTGTCTTCCTCGCCGATCTCGACTTCCACCGTTCGCGCCAGCTGCCCTACGGCCTTCGTAGCGGGGCGGTGCGTTCGATCGTGCGCACCGCGACGGGTGTCATCATTGCCGAGGATCCGGCGGGGGCTGGGCAAGATCGCTCGCTGGTGACGACGGCGAGCGACGACCTGTCGAGCTGGGAATGGCCCTCGCTGTACACCGGCCTGGGTGCCGTGAACGCCGTCGCCGCGCGTGAAGGAATGCTCTGCATCGCCGGCGAGCTCGGTGCGGGGATCGCGAACCTCTCCCCGCTCGCCAACTCAGCCTCGGCGACGCTCGCCAACGACCACCGCGTTTTCGAACCGTCGCGGGTCGCGATTGCTACCCGCCAGGGCTGCATCGTCGGCACCGACCGTGGGCCGGTCGTGATGCCGTGGCTGTCGCGCGACGCCGAGGTCGGAGCCGAACCGCGAGCGTTAGGCCCGACGCCCCCGGTGCGCGCACTGGCGTCGTCAGGCGACACGGTCTGGATTGGCACACTCGGCGGGCTCTTTCGGGCCGTCGGTCCCGGACCGGTGGAGCTGGTGCGCCTCTCGCCATCGGTACCCCGCAATGTCGTCGCGCTTGCGCTCACCGACGACGGGATCGCCGTTGGGAGCCCGGGTGAAGTGTGGCTGCTATCCGGGGCGGGACGAGTCGAGCAGGCCGTGCGACCGGTCGCGGCGGTCGGTCGCGTCGGACGACTGACGAGCCTCGCATTCGGCGAGGGTACGCTCTGGATTGGCGGAAGCAACGGCGCGCTGGCAATCGGGCTGCCATCGGGCGGCTCGATCGATGTTCCGCTCGACGAACCGTCGGCGGTAACGCTGCCGACCGCCGGTGGACATGAGGTCCGCTCGATCGCGCTGGCGCCAGCTGTGGCGTGGATTGGCACCGCTGCCGGCATCGTGCGTGTGCGTCGGGACAACGGCGGATTGCCGCGATGACGCTCCGCGATACGCCCCTCGGGCCCGGCGCGGAGTTCGACGCGATCCGGGAAATGCTCCGTCGCTGGGGCCCGCGCGCCGGCGGCATCGGTGACGACGCAGCGTTGATCGACGTGCCCCCGGGACAGCAGCTCGCCGTCAGCACCGACAGCTCCGTCGAAGGTGTTCATTTCAAGCGGGGGTGGCTCACGCCGCAAGAAATCGGATACCGGGCGACGGTGGCGGCGCTGAGCGATCTCGCCGCGATGGCCGCCTCCCCCCTCGGCCTCGTCAGCGCGATCGCGCTGCCTAACGACTGGCAGGACTCGCTCCACGACATCACCGACGGCATCGGCGAGGCGGCCGGCTGTTTTCATACGCTCATCGTCGGCGGCAACATCACCCGCGGCGCTCAGCTCTCACTGACGATCACCGTGCTCGGCGCGGTTGCCGCGGCGTTGCCGCGATCCGGCGTGCATGCCGGCGACACGATCTACGTGACCGGCGAGCTCGGAGGGAGCGCGGCCGCACTGCGCCGGCTGCTCGCCAATGAAAGGCCGCTCGAGGCACACCGGCGTCGTTTCGCGCGCCCCGTCCCACGCCTTGCCGAAGCGCGCTGGCTGGCCGCGCACGGGGCGACTGCCGCAATCGATGTATCGGACGGACTGGTCGCTGAGCTCGCACACCTTGCGGCGGCGAGTCGCGTGCGGATCATCGTCGACGCCGCGGCCGTACCGGTCGCCGACGGCGCGACGCGCGACCAGGCGCTGAATGGCGGCGAGGAATATGAGCTGGTGGTCGCCGGTCGCGCACTCGATGTCGCCGCCTTCGCGGCAGCTCACCGACTCGCGCTGACGCCAATCGCGACGACCCGAGCGCCAATGCCCGGGGAAGCGCACGGCGTCGACATCACCGGAGTCGCCCAGCGCGTTGCGCCGAGCGGTGGACACGATCACCTTTCGGGTTGATGCGAACCATTCTCGTCGCCACCGCGATCGTGCTCATCACGCCGCCGATCGGGCTCACCGTGATCATCGGTGGACTGCTCGGCATGCCCGACGGGCCGAACAGCGTCTATCAGTGGGGGATTCGCAGCTGGTCGCGGATCATCTGCGGCATCGCCGGCGCGAAGATCAGGCTGCACAACCCGGAGCGAATCCAGTCGGGCGCCGCGGTCTACGTGTCGAATCACGTCAGCTGGTTCGACGTCTTCGCGCTCGGTGCGACGTTGCCGCGCGTGACGTTCGTGGCGAAGGCCGAGCTGGAAAAGCTCTTCATCTTCGGCCGCGCCTGCCGCGCGGCCGGTATCGTCTTCATCGAGCGTGGCAACCGTCGCGCCGCGTTCGACACGTACAAGGCGGCCGCCGAAAAGGTGCGTGAGGGGCGCAGCGTCGTCGTCTGTCCGGAAGGGACCCGCGGCCGCGACTATCACCTGCGCTCGTTCAAGAAGGGACCGTTCGTGTTCGCGATCAGCACAGGGGCCCCGATCGTACCGACCATCATCCATGGCACGATTCGCGTCCAGCCGAAAGGCTCGTTCAGCGTCCACTCCGGTCCGGTGAACATTCACTTTCTCGAGCCGGTGCCGACCGCGGGCTACACGTACGAACAGCGCGCCGAGCTGATGGAGATCGTCTGGCGCCGGATGGCCGACGCGTTGAACGCGGAGTACGGCATCACTACCAGCGAGTACGCGGTCGCCAAGGAATCGGATCGGCCGGAGAAGGAGACGTCGTTCCTGTAGCAACGCTGTTCCTGCCTAACGCTTTTCACCGTGCGCGTTGTTCTCTTCGCTGCCGTTGCGCCGACGGCGTGTCAATCATCTTTCATCGCAGTGTCGACCCGGACCAATGAGCACAATACTTGACATCACGGCCCGAGAGATCCTCGACAGCCGCGGCAACCCGACCGTCGAAGCCGAGGTCATCCTCACCACCGGTACGATGGGACGCGCGGCGGTGCCGAGCGGCGCCAGCACCGGCGAACACGAGGCCATCGAGCTCCGGGACAACGACAAGGCGCGCTATGGCGGGAAGGGTGTCCTCAACGCGGTCCAGAATATCGAGGAGAAGATCGCGCCCGCGCTGAATGGCTACGACATCACCGACCAGATCGGCATCGATCACACCATGCTCGAGCTCGACGGCACCGACAACAAGGCCGGACTCGGTGCGAACGCGATCCTCGCCGTGTCTCTCGCGGCGGCGCGCGCCGCCGCGACGGAAGTCGGGCTTCCGCTCTATCGCTACCTCGGCGGACCGCTGTCCCGCGTGATGCCGGTCCCGATGATGAACATCATCAACGGCGGCGCGCACGCGGCCAACACCGTGGACTTCCAGGAGTTCATGATCGTCCCCGTGGGCGCGGAGTCGTTCAGCGAAGGCCTGCGGATGGGGGTCGAGGTGTTCCACTCGCTGAAGAAGGTGCTCAGCAAGCGAAAGCTCAGCACCAACGTCGGGGACGAGGGCGGTTTCGCTCCGGACCTGCGCGACGACGAAGAGGCGCTACGGGTGATCATCGAAGCGATCGAGGGCGCCGGGTTCGCGCCGGGCAAGCAGGTCGCCCTCGCGCTCGACGTGGCCGCGAGCGAGCTCTTTAGCGGCGGGAGCTACACGTTCAAGAAGAGCGGCGCCGGGACAAAGGATGCGAAGGGGATGATCGACCTCTACGGCCGCTGGCTCGACGAGTATCCGATCGTCTCGATCGAGGACGGCCTCGCCGAGGACGACTGGAAGGGCTGGGAGGAGCTGACGAGGACGTTAGGCGACCGCTGCCAGCTGGTCGGCGACGACCTGTTCGTCACGAACACGACCCGTCTCGCGCGCGGAATCGAGACCGGGGTGGCGAACGCGATCCTGATCAAGGTCAACCAGATCGGGACGCTCACCGAGACCCTCGAGGCGATCGACATGGCGCGTGCGGCGGGCTACCTGAGCGTGATCTCGCACCGTTCGGGCGAGACCGAAGACACCTTCATCGCCGACCTCGCCGTGGCGACGGGCGCGGGGCAGATCAAGACGGGGAGCGCGAGCCGGACCGATCGTGTCGCCAAGTACAACCAGCTGCTCCGCATCGAGGAGGAGCTCGGGGCGGCGGCGGAGTATCCGGGCGGCGCACTCTACGGGCTGTGAGGCGCGGCGCGTGGCAGGCCGTCCGGCCTAACGCTCGATGCTGAAGCGGCTGGTCGTGCTCGCGCTCGTGCTCGGTGCGCTCGCCTTCGCGATCCAGGGGGGCGAGTACGGGACCACCGACCTCCTCAAGCAGCGGGCGCGCCGAGGGGCGCTCTTGACGCGGATCGATTCGCTGCAGCACGCGGTCGACTCACTCACGCGGCAGAAGCGCGCGATCGAGACCGATCCGGCGGTGCAGGAGCGGATCGCGCGGGAGGAGTTCGGCATGGTGCGTGGGGAGAAGGAGATGCTCTACCGGTTCGCCGACAAATAGGAGCTTCACTTTGCCGAAGAAAACTCGCCGCCCGTCGTCAATCTCTCCCAAGTCACGCCGCGGCAGGCGGCTTGCCTGGACGGCGATCGCGGCCGGGGCGGGATACGCGGCCTCTCGCGGAACGGAGATGCTGCTCGCGCGGTCGTACGAAAAGGCGCGTGGCAGGAAGGCGCCGCGGGATCCACTCGCGCGGGGGACGAGCTGGCCCAAGGTGATTGGATGGAGCCTGGTGAGCGGGTCGGTGGTCGCGCTGGCGCAGATCGCCGCGCAGCGGGGAGCAGCGAGCCTGTTCGAGCGAGCGACGGGGCATCGGCCTCCACGGCCGCTGCTCTAGCCGTCTCCCGGTGTGGCGCCACGCGAAACCAGCAACGGCGCACCGGCGTATCGCGAATCAG
>JANMAM010000035.1:0-11667 GCA_031359795.1 Gemmatimonadaceae bacterium | reverse complement strand
GGCGATGTCACGCGCACCTGGTCGCCCTGGATCGCTGCCTGGACCTTCTTCAGCTTGGCGTCCTTGATCGCTGCCGCCACCTTCTTGGCTGTCTCACCATCGAGCGCGGTCTTGAGCTTGATCTCACGGCGTACCGTGTCGCCACCGGCCTGCTTGATGTCCCCGACGTCGAGATTCTTTATCGGGACGTTTCGCTTGATGAGTCTCGTCTGCACGACGTCGAACAGCGCGCGCATCTTGAAGTCGTCGTCGGCGATGAGCTCGAGGAGATTTTCGGCCCGCTTGAATTCGACCGCCGCCTTCGAACCCTTGAAGTCATAACGCTGCGCGATTTCCTTCTGCGCCTGGTGGATCGCGTTGTCGACTTCCTGGAGATCCACGCCAGTCGTGACGTCGAAGCTGCTGCTCTGGGCCATCCGCTCAGCGCATCGCGATGATGAACCGCCGGACCCGCGGATTCTTCGTCGGGTTCCCGCTGTAGCCGTCAGGCACGCCGACGCTCACCGCGCGCGCAGCCTCATCGACATTCGCGATGGTGAACCCCTCGCCCTTGAGCCAGTCGAGGTCCGACTGCAGCACGGAATCGCGGAAGGTGACGAGGGCGGGCGTGCTGCCTGATGGCCGGGCCACGCCGGGCGCCGGGCTCGTCCTGGCTGGCCCCGATGCGGCGGGATCGCTCGCGGTCGGAGCGGGACGCTTGGCCGCCGCGCTCGGCGTCGAGGTAGTGGCAGCACCTCTCGAACCCGCGTTAGGCACCGTCGATCCGCTCGACGGCGCACCGCTCGACGAGGCGAGCGATCCGGTGCTTCCGCTGTTCATCGCCGGATCCAATGCCGCGGCGGAGGACGCGGAATCACCGGCGCTCGCCGATGGTCCATTCGCGCTGTCTGCGTCGCTCGGCTCCCTGGAGGTAGTGCAGGCTGCCGTCGCGAGTGCGGCGGCGGCCATCAGTGCAGCGGTGCTGCTTCTCACGGCGTGCCCGGCTGCGGCACGATCGTCGGCTTGGTCGCCACCCCTGCGCCAACCTTCGAAACAACAACCGTCGGCGCCGGGCCGCTCACCGTCTCACCGACGCGAAACCGCGTGACATCGACCCCTCCGACCACGTAGCTGTGGATGATCAACCCATCGCGCATCGTTGCCTGTCCGTCCGCGTCAACGTCCACGCGAGAGATCCCCGGAAGCGACGCACAGGTCCCGTTGGCAAAGCATCCGTAGATCGCCGCCACATCCGAGTTGCCGACGACGCCGTCGCCGTCCAGGTCGCCCCACTTTACCGCGATCGCACCCGGCGGGCCGAAGGCGATGTCGAAGGTGATCTGCTTGTTGCTGCTCTCGACGATGTTGGTGATCGAAACGCCGGATGTCCTGCCGTAACCGTTGCTGCTCGGCGACGTGGTCGGTGTCCAGCTCGTGACGCTCACTGACCCCGGGAACGGGTCACCAGCCCCGCCTCGATAGCCGTTCTTGTCGAGACGCGCGAGGCCGTCGGCCTCGACCAGGTCGACACCCTTGTGCGTGGTCACGTTCTGGATCGAGTTCGTCGGCCACTTCTCGATGACCGTCGCGCTGTCGACGTGCCAGACGAGCAGCCCCGTGCCTCTCAACGCGATGTCCGAGCCGAGCTTCTGCCGGTTCTCGAGCAGGAAATACTCGGAAGTCCCCGGCACGTTGAGCCGGATGATCTGGCCCGTCATTTCGACGGGATCCATCACGATCCGCGTGGCGTCGGAGGTGATCGTCTGTATAGGCACCCACCCGAGCTGCATCTTCGACCACGCTTCCATGTGCGCAGGCGACGTCGGGATGTTCCAATTCCCCGCACCCATCAGGCCCCACGCGCCGATGCCTTCGCCCGACGCGGTGCTCGATGTCGGATACAGATCGGGGAGCCCAAGCGCATGGCCGAACTCGTGAGCGAACACGCCGATCGAGATCGGCGTCCCGGGCGTTCCGCAGTTGAGCGCGGGCTGTAGCACATAGTCCGAGATGCGCACGCCGTCGTTGGTCGCATAGCCGTTCGCGATGACGTCGGAAGGTCCCCGTGCCTGGCTTGCAGCGCCCTCAACCACCCAGCGGTGTGACCACATGTTGTTCGAGCCGCCACACTCACCGCCCGCTTCAGGCTGCACGAAGGCGACGAGATCGACGTAGCCGTCGTTGTCGTCGTCGTATTGGCTGAAGTCGATGCTCGCGTCCGCCCCATCCAGCGTCGCCTTGAGCAGGGCCCAGAGTCCCGCACCACCGAGTCCGTTGTTCCCGGCGGCTCCCTCGTACTCCGAATCGGTGCCCGCCACGTTCGTCCACGGGTAGACGGTGCCGGTCATCGTCAGCAGGCCGCGCGACATTTCGGTATACAGTTCGGTCAGCGTCTCGGAGCCGCTCGGCCCCGTGAAGAGGCGTTCCTGCAGGTTGCTCGCCGCCCACGGCTCCGCCGCGGTGTTCGCGTAGCGGATCGGAAGCACCGCGACCTTTGCGACGCCACTTACGACCGCTCCGCTGCCGATCCGGGTTCCCGGCTGCGGACCACTCGATGCCGACGTGCTGGCCGCCGACGCGGCGCCGTTAGGCCCGTAGCTCGGAAGTAGCCCGCGGCGCGTGCCGCGGAGAAGCTGCGCCGAGCGCAGCTTGGACTTCATCGCCCGACGAAACTCGAACGCGTTCGGATCCCTCGCGAGGATCGCCCGCCCTGAAGCCGGAAGCTCGACGCCGTGGACGCGGCCCGCCATCACGATGTCCTGCGCGTCGGCCTGGTACGGCAGCGACGCAATTGAAACCACCGCCGCGGAGAGCGCGGCACAACGCACGAAACGGCTCATGGCGCGGCTCCTCAGCGAATGTGGACGGACGTACCGACCACACTCACCCGGTTGAGCAGGTCGTTGAAGCTGCGGGCGGCGATGAACGACGTCGCCGTGTGTGCGAACTGGATGTTCTTGCCGGAGCCGATCTGCTGCGCGACGTAGCCGGTGCGCAGGTAGAGCTGGCGCCTCGCCTGGTTCAGGGGCCCGCTCGTGATGTAGTTGAGCACTGCACTTGTCGGCTGGGAGAATTCGAGATACTCGCCCTGTGTGTAGATGATGCTGCGTGCGATCGCCGCCGCCGGAATGGCCGTCGTGATCGTCTCCTGCACCACCCCGCGCGTCTCACCCGACAGCCCGGTCGTGCCGGAGATCGCGCTGATCCAGATCGTGTCGCCCACCGCGACGGTATCCCTGGTCGCAAGCAGAAAGAGCGCACGCGTGGTATCGACCGTGGCAGTCGCGGTCTGCACCAGCGAGCCAACCGTCGCCTGTGCTTCCTGGCGCACTGCGCCGGGACCGAGGGTCCAGCTCGTCTGCGCGACGCCGTTGTTGTCGGTTGTCACCGTTGCGCTCGCGACCGTTCCCATTCCGCGGGTAACCGCGAAATTCACGGTCGTGCCCGATACGGGGTTACCCTGGGCGTTGGTGACACGCGCGGCGATCGGCGCGGCGAGTGCGTTGCCGACGGTGCCGATCTGGTTGTCGCCGCCGCTGATGGCAACCGCCGAAGGCGACGAGTTGGTGCCGCCCTTCGTCCCACCACCCTCAGAACCCCCGCAAGCGGCTGCGGCGATGAGCGCAAGTGCTGAGGCCGCAACCAGCGGCCGAGGCGTACGAGATCTCTTCACGATTCGTCCGGGGTCAGGGTACGGCGGCGCTGGGCGTTTTCTCGGCCCCGATCGCGCGTCGCGCGCGATTCACATAATTGAAATTACCGTGCAAAAGACCCGGCGCAACGGCGTTTTTGACGCCATGAGCCAGGCCTTCTGACCGATCATTCAACCCTTCCGGGAACTTTTTGTTCAGCCCAGGAATGACTCCAATGCCCGCGCCCGGCTGACGTGCCGGAGGCGCGACAGTGCCTTCTCCTTGATCTGCCTAACGCGCTCCCGGGTGATGCTCAGCAGCGCCCCGATTTCCTCGAGCGTCATCGGCTCCTCGCCATCCAGGCCGAAGTAGAGCCGCAGGATGCGGGATTCGCGCTCCTTGAGGTGCGACAGCGCCTCCTCGATCGATTCGGTGAGCGCCTTGACGAACATCTCTTCGTCGGGCGTCGCGTTCACCGTGTCCGCCAGATAATCGAGCAGCCGGTTGTCTTCGCCGGGCGTGAGCGGCGCGTCGAGCGAGAGGTGGGTCTGCGAGATCAGCATCGTCTTCGCGACCTCTTCCTCGGTGATGTCCATCCCGTGCGCGATCTCCGCGTGGGTCGCCTCGCGGCCGAGCTCCTGCAGCAGCGTGCTCGCGCGCTTCCCGATGCGGTGCAGCGTGCCCGCGCGGTTGAGCGGCACCCGTACGATCCGCGACTGCTCCGCGAGCGCCTGGAGAATCGCCTGGCGGATCCACCACACGGCGTAGGAGATGAACTTGATCCCCTTGGTCTCGTCGAACTTGTGGGCGGCGCGGATCAGTCCGAGGTTTCCCTCGTTGATCAGGTCGGAGAGCGACACGCCCTGGTTCTGGTATTTCTTCGCGACCGAAACGACAAACCGGAGGTTCGAGCGGACCAGGGTGTCGAGGGCCTCCTGGTCTCCCTTCCGGATGCGCTGCGCGAGCGCGACCTCGTCTTCGCGCGTGATCAGCGGATAGATGCTGATGTCGCGGAGATACTGGTCGAGCGATCCTTCATCCGACGTGGACTTCTTGTTCGACGAGCTACCGGCCATACGACCAATCCGTGCGATGAGGGACCTGCTCCGACTGTTTTGCTTCAGCGCACCCGTTCGCCGACACGTCCCCAGCGCACGCTGGAAAGCCATGGCGCGGGGTCCGCGCTATCCGGCGCGTAACTGTAATACACGACAAGCGGACGACCGCGAACGTTGCCCGCCGGGACGAAACCCCAATAGCGGCTGTCCTCGGAATTATCACGATTGTCGCCGAGCGCGAAGTACTCCCCTGCTGGGACGACCAGCGGTCCCCAGTTGTTACGCGTTGGATGGTCGCCGAACCCCGCCGCTTCCGCGGTCCGGACGAGGTAGGGCCGCTGCCACCGGAACTGGTCGTTGCCAGGGTCGAGGTCCGGATCGGAGTGAACGACGTACGGCTCGAGGAGGGCGACGCCGTTCCGCAGCAACGTCCCTTCCCTCATCGACAAGGTATCGCCTGGGAGCCCGACGAGTCGCTTCACATACGTCTTGCTCGCGTCGAGCGGGTACTCGAACACGATGATGTCGCCGCGCTGTGGCGTTCGATAGCCCGGCACGCGCAGGCCGGAGAACGGCACCTCCGCCCCGTATGCGAGCTTGTCGACGAGGAGGAAGTCTCCGGGCAGGAGCGTGCGTTCCATGCTCCCCGACGGAATCTTGAACGCCTCGACGAAGAACGCGCGCACGAACAGGAAGACCAGCACCGCGATCGTGAACGTCTGCACCCATTGCCAGAGCAGGCCGATCGGCGCGCCGCGCTGATTCACGCGTCGAAGCGCCGCGCGCTTCGTCTCGGCGCTGATGCGAGGCGATCCTGGCGGGGTGTACAGTGGCGACGTCATCCGCCGCCGTCCTCATTGACGATGCTGAGTTGCCCGCCTAACGCGTCGACCGCGCGCTCGAGCGCGGCCCGCCCCGAACCCGGAATCTTCAGTGTCGCCACGTGATGAAGTCCGGTCGCGGCGATCCCGATTGAACCGACGGTGACTCCGTCCCGCGCCAGCGCGGCGCGGAGCCGGGACGCGAGATCGGGGACCGAGCGTGCCGTGACCGCCGCCACGAGCGCCGGCCCGGCGTCGACCGCGCCCGCTCCGGCCGCGCCGCCACCGTCCGCCCCACCAGCACGCGCCTCGATTGCCGACAGCACGCTCCCGACGGCCGCGTCAACCGTCGTGCGTGAGATGCCGCGCCCGGCAACTCGCTGGGCGACGCGGTCTGCGACCGTTCGGCGAAGATCTTCAGGACGCGAAGGCACGATCAGGAAATAGAATCCGCAGGGCGACACCAATCAAGCGCACTCCCCATCAGCAAATGACGCCGGTGAACGGGCGGCGCAACAGTGCTCCGCGCCTCGCCAGCCTCCCGGCGCCCCGGCCTGCCCGTCAGCTCGGCGTCCCGAGGTAGTTGTCGATCTGGGCGCGCTGCAGCTTACCCGAGAAGTCAACATACCCGACCTTCGTCTCCGAGTAGAACTCGTACACTTCCCAACCGCCTTCGCGGTGGCCGTTCCCGGTCTGCTTTACCCCACCGAAGGGAAGGTGTGCCTCGGCGCCGATCGTCGGTGCATTCACGTAGGTGATGCCGTTGTCCAGTTCGTTGAGCGCACGGAACGAGACCTCGACACTGCTCGTGTAGATCGACGACGACAGGCCGTACTTCACGTCGTTGTTCACCGCGAACGCCTCGTCAGCGTCGCTCACGCGGATGACCGACAGGACAGGGCCGAAGATCTCTTCCTGCTCGAGGCGCTGTCCAGCGTCGACCCGGGCGAAGATCGTCGGCTCGAAGAAGAAGCCATTCTCGAGCCCCTTGCCCGTCGCGCGCCGTCCACCACACAACAGGTCGTTCCCCTGTGACTGGCCGATGTCGACATAACGCTCGGTCTTCTCGATCGCATTCTGGTTGATCATCGGCCCCACGTCGGTACCGGCCTTGCGGCCGTCGCCGAGCTTGAGCGCTCGCGCCTTGTCGACCAGCATGCCGAGGAACCGGTCATGGATCCCCTTCTGCAGAATCAGTCGGCTGGTCGCGGTGCAACGCTGCCCCGTCGTACCGAACGCGCCCCACAGGCAACCCTCGAGCGCGAGATCGAGATTCGCGTCGTCCAGCACGATCTGCGCGTTCTTGCCGCCCATCTCGAGTGAGAGACGCTTGTGCATCCGCCCGGCCGTCTCGCCGACGATCCGACCCGTTTCGGTCGACCCGGTGAACGAGAGCAACGGAATGTCAGGATGCTCGACGATCGCCTTGCCGCAGGTCTCACCGACCCCGTGCACGAGCTGGATGACCTCGGGAGGAAGGCCGGCCTCGAGCAGGATTTCGACGAACACGGTCCCGGTGTGCGGGACGTCTTCCGCCGGCTTGAAGATGCACGCGTTCCCGCAGACCAGCGCCGGAAACATCTTCCACGTCGGGATCGCGAGGGGAAAGTTGAATGGCGTGATGATCCCCGCGACACCGATCGGGCGTCGGAAGCTCATCGCCCACTTGCTGCGCATCTCCGACGGCACCGTGTGACCGAACAGGCGTCGGCCTTCGGTTGCCGCGTAGAATGCCGTGTCGATTCCTTCCTGGACGTCGCCCCTGGTCTCGGCGACCGGCTTTCCCATCTCGCGCGTCATCAGATCCGCGATCTCTTCCTTTCGCGCGACCATGATGTCGCCGACACGACGCAGGACATCGCCGCGCGCCGGCGCAGGCATCCGGCTCCACTCGCGAAAGCCGCGCTTCGCACTCTCGACCGCGCGCTCGACGTCGGCCGCGTTCGAGAGCGGAAACCTGCCGATGATGTCACCGGTGTCGGCGGGATTGCGGTTCTCGAAATATTCGCCTGACGACGGGGCGACCCACTCGCCGCCGATGAAGTTCTTGAAGGTTTTCATTCTGGAGCAGTGTGAGGTAGCGCGACCGACGAGGGTGCGCGGGTGCTGCACGTTAGGCAGTAGCGGCCCCGGCGCAGCCAGCGGCGCCCGGGCCCTCAGGCAATCTAAGCAGGGGCAACTACCCGCTTCACTGGCAATACCACGCGGTCGGATGCTGCGCAGTGGCAATGGCATACCCGACCCGCGGCAGCACCTCCTGGGCGCCGAGGACGAGGCCCCACAGGATCAGCAGCAGCGAGAGCGCGTGCGCGCGGCCGGCACGGTGGCGAAATGTCCAGACCGCGCTCCAGACACCGCTCGCGACGACCGCGGTCACCGCTCCGAGATAGCCGGCGAGACCGGCACCGCAGCGCGATCCGTAGGGCCAGAACACGATCGCCACGCCGAGCGCGACGGACAGGAGCAGCCGCGCGAACACGCCGAACGTCGACGTCTCCGCGCGAACGCGCTCGATGTCGGCCGCCTGGCCGGCGGTCGCGGGCGTGCGCGGGCGCCCGACCATCTGATCGTCGGAGATCGACTCGAGACGCTTGTCGATGTTGGCCATCTTGCGATCCCAGTCAGACATCGTGCGGACTCCGCGTTGAATTGAACGGTGCGCGCCGGCTGGACGCAGTGGCGCGTCACGCTTCGCGTACGAGCGCATAACGCTCGATCTTCTTGTAGAGATTCGATCGGGGCATGTCGAGCGCACGCGCGGTCTCGCTGACGTTCCAGTCGAACTCGCGCAGTTTGGCGAGCAGGAACGCGCGTTCAGCCGCGTCCTTGAATTCCTCAAAGGTACGGATCGAACCGAGCGCGCCCAACCCTGACGGCTCGCTCGCCGCGCGCCCGACCAGGCGTTCGATGTCCTGAACGCCCACCCTCGGTCCGTTGGCGAGGATGAGGAGACGCTCGACCGTGTTGCGGAGCTCGCGCACGTTCCCGGGCCACTCCATCCGGGTAAGCGCGTCGACGGCGTCATCGTCGAACGCCCGCGGCGTCACCCCCTCGCGCGCCGTCAGCTGCCCGACGAAGTGGGCGATGAGCAGCGGAATGTCCTCGCGCCGCTCGCGCAGGGGAGGGACCGCGAGCGGAACGACATTGAGCCGGTAGAACAGGTCCTCGCGGAATCGCCCTCCAGCAATCTCCTCCTCGAGTTTCTTGTTGGTCGCGGCGAGCACGCGCACGTCGACCGACACTGGCTTGCTGCTCCCGATCCGGGTGACCACTCCGTCCTGCAGCACGCGCAGCACCTTCGCCTGTGCGCTCTGGCTCATGTCCCCGATCTCGTCGAGAAAGAGCGTGCCGCCATCGGCCTGCTCGAACTTTCCTGGTCTGTCGCTCACCGCGCCGGTAAAGGAGCCTTTCATGTGACCGAACAATTCGCTTTCGATCAACTCGCTCGGAATGGCCGCGCAGTTCACCTCGACGAGCGGCTTCTTTGCGCGAGGACTCTGGGTATGGATGGCGCGGGCGACCAGCTCCTTGCCGGTCCCGTTTTCGCCGGTGATCAGCACGCGCGCTGGCGTGCCGGCGACCTTCTCGATCCGATCGGTGAGCGCGCGAATGGCGTACGACCCACCAACGATCTCGAACCGGGACTGGACCTGCGCCTTGAGCGACAAGTTTTCATCGCGCAGGTCGAGATGCTGCAGCGCATTCCGCAGCGTGACGAGAATCCGGTCGGTATCGAGCGGCTTCTCGAGGAAGTCGTAGGCACCGAGCTGGGTGGACTCGACCGCCGTCTGGATGGTGCCGTGTCCGCTGATCATGACGACGATGGCGCGCGGGTCGAGCTCGCGCAGCCGCTTCAGCGCCTCGAGTCCGTCGATGCCGGCCATCTTCACATCCATGAACACGAGATCCGGGGCGAACTTCGTGTACTCGCTGAGCGCATCGACGGCATTGCCCGCCTGGCGCACGGTGTAGCCCTCGTACTCGAGCAGCTGCGAGAGCGCCGCGCGAATCCCCGGCTCATCGTCGACGATGAGGATCTTGCGATTCATCGCGCGGTGCCCGCACCGAACGGCGGCGGCAGCCTCGTCATGGAGTACTCTTGTAGAGCGTGATGCGGCCGGGCTCCGTCCGCACATCACCGATGTACGGGGGCACGAGCAGCGGCAGGCCGTCGTCCGATACGCCGGGCGGACGGGCCCCACGTTCGATGCGCTTGAGCAGCCGCGGGATTGCGCCGCTCGGCACCGGAAATTCGCGGAATCGCACTTCCTGCACGCGGAATTCGGCGAGCCCGGGCCGGATCACGTGGAACGCCCCGCCGAACTGCATCCGTTCCCGCTCAGAGAGAAATCCAGCGAGGGGCCCGAGCACGTCGCCGCCGCCGAAGTCGGAGGGCTTTACCGAAGCACGGATGTACATGCGGTCGCCGAACGCGCCCGCTTCGACGCTGTCCGCCGACGGAGGCAGCTGCTTCGCCAGCTGTTCGAAGACATAACTCGCCAGATCGCCAGGCCTAACGGTAACGAACACCGGCCCGGTCGGCTTTTGCAGCGTGGCCAGCGCCGTCCGCATCCGGGCGGCCCCCGCCGGCGAAAGCCGCTCCCACGCCGCGGTCGTCGCCGCCGGCGCGGGACGCGACCCGGGGAACAGGCGGTCGCGGAGCATCCAGCCGGCGAACGCACCCAGCAACAGCACGACGAGGCATCCGATCTTTCGCATTGGCAGATCTCAGAGCGCCGCGCCGAGCGGCGAAGAATGGAGGAGACGATACCGTGGCCCGTCCGGCGCGAGCTCGCTCGCCATCAGATCGACCGTCCCGGCGTCGACCACTGCAGAGTAGCGCACGGTCCGCGCCGCGCGCGAGAGCGCCCGCAGCACCGGCTCGTCAGTGCCGCCTGGAACTCTGGCAAGCGTCAGGTGCGGACGAAACGGTCGGCCCTCGGGTTCCATGCCTAACGCGACGCACGCCGATTCGACGTCGTGGTGAAGCATCTCGAGCCGCGGGTCGGGCGCGACGCCAAGCCAGACGATTCGCGCCCGCCGGAAGTTTGGAAATGCGCCCAGTCCGCCGAGTGACAGCGGGGCGGCGCCGTGGCGCCGGGTCGCGGCATCGAGCGCGCACCGAATCTCGGGCACGCGCTCGAGGGGTTGCTCACCGATGAAGCGGACGGTGAGGTGCCATCGCTCCGGGGGAATCCAGCGAATGGCTGGTGCGATCTCGCGCAGCGGCGCGACATGCTGATCGATCGCGGCGATAATCGGCACCGGCAGGTTAATCGCCAGAAAGAGCCGCACCGCTCCGCCCCGCGATCACGGCCGGCCGGCCGCTCGCTATCTCGAGTGCAACGTGGCTGAAGCCGTGCATCGCGGCGATTGCGACGATGCGAGCGCGCTGGGCACTGATCGCGTTGGCGCTGGCGTCATCGGCTGCGACGATCACGGCAAGCCGTTCGCGCGCTTCGACGGCAGCTGTGATTCCGGTCGCGGCCAGCGCCGACTCGAGCGCCGCGGCGCTCACGACGCGCGCACGCCGGTAAGGACATTGAGCGAGCCTGAACGGAACCCGCGAAGGTCGATCGCCACGCGAGCGAAGCCCGCGCCGCGCACCGCCCGCGCGACCGACTCGCTCGCGTCGGGCGCGAGCCAGCTATCCAGCTCGTCAGGCGCGATCTCGACGCGCGCGAGGTCGCCGTGATACCTCACGCGGAGGTCACCGCTGATCCCCAGGCCACGGAGCGCCGCCTCGGCGCGCTCCACTTCGCCCAGGCGCGCAGCCGTCACCGCCGTCCCATAGGGAATGCGCGACGACAGGCAGGGCGATGACGGCTGCGCCCAGGTCGGGATGCCCCGCTGCTGCGACAACAGCCGGATCTCGGCCTTCGTCAGGCCGACGATGGCCAGCGGTGACTCCACCGCCCGCTCCTGCGCCGCGAGTGCGCCCGGCCGATGGCCGGTTAGGTCGTCGGCGTTCGTTCCATCGATGACGGTCGCGATGCCGCGAGCCTTCGCGATCGGCACCAGCAGCGTCCACAGCTCGGACTTGCAGAAGTAGCAGCGGTTCGATGGGTTCGCCGCATAACGGGGATCATCCATCTCGTGCGTGTCCACCTCGAGCACCGGGATGGCGAATCGGTCGGCAACGCCCCGCGCCGCAGCCCACTGCGCGGCGGGATACGA
>JANMAM010000013.1:0-12211 GCA_031359795.1 Gemmatimonadaceae bacterium | reverse complement strand
CGAGTCTCTTGAACAGGATCGTCGAAACATCGATGCACGCTGCACGAAGCAGCGAGAAGCGGGGTGGCGAAATCGACGCTGCACAGAGCAGCGAGAGGCGCGTGGCGAAATCGACGCTACACGACGCAGCGAGAGGCGGAGTGGCGAAAATTCCGCTGCACGAAACCGCCCTGCCACGCGGCAACCAGCCCCGCCGTTGCGGTTCCGCGGTGGCCGGTCAGCTTCGTTCACCGCCTATCGCGCTGCTTCGCCACGCCGCCTCTCGCTGCGTCGTGCAGCGTCGATGTCGCCACCCCGCCTCTCGCTGCTTCAAGCAGCGTCGATGTCGCCACCCCGCCACTCGCTGCTTCGCGCAGCGTGCATCGAGGCGATCGGCGATCAGCGATCAGCGACCCGCCAGCTCCTCCTTCGCGATCGCGTTGATCGCTCCTCCCTCGACTCTCCCCTTGAACTGCGGCATCACCTTCCCCATCACCGCGCCGATCGTCGTCGCACCGCCGGCAATCGCCGCCTTGACCGCCGCGCGCAGTTCGGCCGGATCGACCGCCGCGGGCAGGAACTTCTCGAGCCCCGCGATCTCACCGCGCTCCTTGTCGGCGAGCTCGGTGCGGCCGGCCTTGTCGTACATCTCGACCGATTCCCTGCGCCGCTTGATTCCCTTCCGCAGCACGTCGATGACGTCGTCGTCGGTCAGTTCGCGCATCAACTCGATCTTCTTGTTCTTCGCGTCGGAGATGATGGTCGACAGGAGCAGCGTCTGCGGCTTGTCCTGCGCCTTGCGCGATGAATTCAGCTCGGTCTGAAGCCGAGTAAAGAGTGTCGACATGACCTTGAAAGTATCGAGGGGCCCGTTGGGGGCAAGCGTTTGTGCGCTTACCGTCCGTCGCGCCCGGCGTGCATCGGTGTTCAGGGAGGCGGGATGGCGAAACTGCCTAACCGCGTGTTTTGGCATTCGCTAACGGCCAACGGCTAATGGCTAACGGCTGCC
Source organism: Gemmatimonadaceae bacterium (assembly GCA_031359795.1). Lineage (GTDB taxonomy): Bacteria > Gemmatimonadota > Gemmatimonadetes > Gemmatimonadales > Gemmatimonadaceae > JABFXC01. Next base: position 11,223 of record JANMAM010000013.1, on the reverse strand, counting down.
GTTACGGTGCCTCGCCGAACTCCCAGCGGATCGAGCGGGCAACTCGGCAGCCGCGGATCGTCGAGGGGGAGAATTTCCACCGCGGCAGCACGTTGACGACCGCGTTGGCGAAATCGTCGTCTGTGGACGCGGTGATCTCGATCGAGCTCGCATCGACCGTACCGAGCGAGTCCACGGTGAACGCGGCGATCACCTGCTGCCCTTTCCGTTTCTCCTTTGGATAGTCGGGATCCGGGTTGCCGCGCTTCGGCCTGGGAGGGCGCGATACGCTGTACCAGGTCTGGACGAGCGCGCCGGTGAAGTTGGTCGAACCGAAGCGAACGAGCATCGGGAGCGAGTCGCCGCGATAGCGCTTCGGCATGCGGCGGGATGTATCGCTGAACGCGGCTGTCACCGCGCGCAGGGCGCGCTCATCGAACAGCACCGCACCAGACGGCTTGACCACCCGCGGACGTGACGAGCTCCCGTCGCGGCGGAAGGTGACCGCGACATCGAGCGCGCGCTTCGGGAGCGGGAGCGTCACTGGCCAGTTCTGGCCGACACCGTCGAGCATCGGTCGCAGCCATGCCGAGTCCCGAAACGTCGTGTCGGGTACGACGATCGTGACGGCGTAGTCGTCGGGGCCGGGAACGAAGCAGTTGAGCGATGCGTGCGCCGGAAAGCTCGACATCGGCGGCGACGACGCCTGGTGACACGCGCCGAGCAGTACCAGTGCGGCCGTTAGGCAGCCGGCGCGCCTCATCCCGGCGGCCACTTCATCGTGCGGCCGCCGAGCAGGTGCAGGTGCAGGTGGAACACGGTCTGCCCGGCATCGGCATTGGTGTTGAAGACCGTCCGATAGCCGCCCTCGGCGATTCCTTCCGCTCGCGCGATCTCCCTCGCCATCAGCGCGAGCTCGCCGATCATTGCCGGATCGGTCGCCTCGTTCAGCGACGCGACGTGCGTGCGCGGGATGACCAGCACGTGTGTCGGCGCTTGCGGGTTGATGTCACGGAAGGCAACGCAGTGCACGTTCTCGGCGACGAGCGTGGCCGGAATCTCACCGCTGATGATGCGGCAGAACAGACACGCGTCAGCCACCGTGCTCCGGGGTTCGGTCGAGCGCAGCCCGGGCAATCGCCAGCGCGGCGACGCCAGCCGTCTCGAAACGTAACGTGCTGCGTCCGATCGCCACCGGCAACCACCCCGCGCTTACCAGAACTTCACGTTCGTCCGGATCGACCCCGCCTTCCGGTCCGACGGCGATGCAGAGCGGCGCGATCATCTCCGTCGCGGGCATCGCGTCACCGCGACCGTCGAGCAGGCAATGGGCGCCGCGCGGTGCGGCCGCGATCGCGCGCTCGACCGTGGCCTCGGGATAGATCGCCGGAAGCCAGGCGGTTCCACTCTGCTCGAGCGCGCCGATCATGCGCGCGCGCACCTTCGCCTGGAACGTCATCCCCTCGCCCCGCGGCGAGACGCTCTTCGACCGGCGCCAGATCACCGGTCGCCAGCTCGCGGCGCCAAGCTCCGCACACTTCTCCGCGAGCCACAGCATCCGGTCGCGGTCCGCGACCGGAACGAGCATGTGCACCGCCGGCGCGGGTTCGACGGTCTCGGCGCTCTCGACCTCGACCTGCATGTGGGCCTTGGCGAGCCGCACGAGAGTACCCCACGCCACGATTCCGTTTCCGTCGAGCAGCCGCAGCTTGTGGCCGACGTCGAGCCGGCGGACTCGCGCATGGTGGGCCGCGTCCTCATCGAGCGACACCGTCGCGCCCACCGCGATCGCCTCACCCGCGAAGAAGGTCGCGACCGGCGCCGAGCCCTTCGGCTCGGGCGGCGACGCGGCGTCGCCTAACGGCGCGCGATCGCGACGCTCCACCACTGCCCCTCCCTCGCCTCGGCCTCGACCCGCCAGTCGTGCTCGAGCACGTCGAGCATGTGGGCGCGCTCGTCGACGAGGATCCCGCTCAGGATCGCCTGGCCATCCGCTGTCAACGCCGCATGGATCGCCGGCAGCAGCTCGACCAGCACCGAGGAGATGATGTTCGCGAGGACGACGCGCACCGGGGCGACGAGCGCGAGCAGCACCCCCGCCTCGCCCTCGATTACCGTCACGCGATCCGCTACGCCGTTCCGCACGACGTTTTCCTCGGCGTTCTGGATTGCATCGCCATCCAGTTCGATGGCCACGGCCCGCGTTGCGCCGAGCTTGATCGCGGCGATCGACAGCACCGCGCTCCCCGCACCGAGGTCGGCGACCGTGTCCCCGTCCCTGACTACCGCTTGCATCAGCTCGAGCACCCGGCGCGTTGTCTGGTGCTCGCCCGTCCCGAACGCCATCCCCGGGTCAATGATGATCGTCATCGCCTCGTCATGACCGTCCGCGAGCCACGGAGGCGCGACCGTCAGGCGCCCGATCCTCTGGACACTGACGCCGTGCTTCCACGCCTCGGTCCAGTCGATGTCGGGAGCTTCGCTCACATCCACCGTCGCCGCTGGATCGGCGGCGAGCACCGCGGCTCGAACCGGGGCGAGGTCGACGTCGGGCGGGAAGTGCGTCACGAGCGTGGGTCCATCCTCGTGCACCCCCTGCGATCCCGCCGCGAACAGCGCTGCCGCGACAGCCGCGCGGTCGCCCGCTGGCCGCACCCGCACCGCCTGCCACGGCGCCCTCGTCACCCGCGTACCGGCCATGTCGTCCGGTGCCCGCTGTCGTCGGTCACGCGCCCAGCGCTTCCTTCATCTTCGCCCAGAACCCCCTGTCGCGCGATTCCACCGGCGGGATCCGCTCGAACGCGGCAAGCTGCTTGAGCAGCGCTTCTTCCTCACTGCTCACCGCATCCGGCGTCCACAGCTGCAGGCGGACGTGCAGGTCCCCGACGCCGCCCGAGTTCACCCGCGGCAGCCCCCGGCCCCGCAGGTGGAACACCTGCCCGCTCTGGGTCCCGGCCGGCACGCGCAGGCTGATCGGTCCCGTCACGTTAGGCACCTCGATCTCCGCGCCGAGCACGAGCTGCGGGTACGAGACGAGTGCCTCGGTATAGAGATCTTCGCCGTCGCGTTCGAACCGCTGGTCTTCCTCGACGTCGAACACGACGATCACGTCGCCGCGGCCGCCGCCGCGCGGACCGGCATTTCCGACGCCACGCAGCGTCATGTACTGACCGGTCGCGACACCTGCTGGAATCTTCACGTTGATCGTCTTGTCGCCGCGGATGCGCCCCTCGCCCTTGCACTTCCGGCATGGCGACGCGATCGTCGTTCCCGCGCCGCTGCAGGCGGGGCACGGGGACACGCTCACGAACTGTCCGAAGAACGACCGCTGCGCGCGACGCACTTCACCGGTGCCCGCGCACGTCGCGCACCGCTGCGGCGTCGTGCCCGGTTCGGCGCCCGACGCGGCGCAGCGCTCGCAGGGATCGAGCAGCTTCATGCTGATCGCGCGCTCCACCCCCGTCGCCGACTCGAGCAGCGTCATGTTCACGGGGATCTTGACGTCTGCTCCCTCTCTCGACGCGGCGGCGCCCCCCTGCTCGAAGCCGCCGAAACCGCCGAAGTCGCGCATGAACATGCTGAGCGCTTCGGAGAGGTCGACATGGTGATATCCGCCGCCCCCGCCACCGCGCAGTCCCGCCTCGCCATAACGGTCGTAGGCGGCGCGCTTGTTCGGGTCGCGCAGGACCTCGTACGCCTCGGTGATCGTCTTGAAGCGCTCCTCTGCATCCTTCGACCCGTTGTTCCGGTCGGGATGGTACTGCATCGCCATCTTGCGATAGCCCTTCTTGATTTCATCATCGCTCGCGCCGCGCGCGACGCCGAGCACTTCGTAAAAATCAGCCATGATCCTGCGGAAAGAAGTCAGTCGCCCGGCGCAATGATGCCGGACAGCGTGTCAGTCGAGAAGGTCCGTCAGCAACTGGGAAGTGTGCCGCACCAGCGAGACGACCTTGTCGTACGGCATCCGCGTCGGCCCGATGACGCCGATGACCCCGGCCAGCGATCCCGCACGGTATTCCGCGGTGACCACGGTGAACCGCGCCAGCCGCGGATCGGCATGCTCGTCGCCGATCGTCACCGATATCCCCTGGGTGGCGTGGCGCCGGCGGAGTACTTCGCCGAGGCGTTCGGGTGTCTCGGTGAGCTCGATCAGCCGGCGCATGTCCGGGGCGTTCGCGAACTCCGGCTGCTCGGCGAGCACGCTCGCCTGGCCGAGCACGACCGCGGTGTCGCGCGCCGGAACCGGCGTGTCGAACAGCTGCTCGCGCTCCTGGACGAAGATGTTGAGCAGTTCGCGTGCGCCGTTCGCGCCCGATGCGTCGCGGAGCCGGCTGCCTAACGATCCGCGGATCTCCGTCAGCGAAAGGCCGGCCAGCCGCTCGTTGAGCACGAGCGACACGTGCGCGAGCGCCGCGTCAGCGATCTCCCCCGGGACTTCGACGAACACCGTCCGAACCATTCCCGCCTTGAGCGTCAGCACCATCAGGATGCGCTCGCTCGACAGCCGTATCAGCTCCAGTCCCTGGAGGATCGCTTCGTCGAGCCGGGGGCCGAGCGCGACGCCAAGCTCCTGCGTCAGGACACCCAGCGACTGCGCGGCGCGTCCGATGATCGCCTCGATCGCCGACCCGCCGATCGCGATCTCGTCGTGCAGGCGGGCGCGCTCGGGCTCGTCGACGGGCGGCGTTGGGTGCCGCATCAGCGAATCGACATAGACCCGGTATGCCATGTCCGTCGGGATCCGGCCAGCCGACGTGTGCGGATGAAAGAGAAATCCTTTCTCCTCCAGATCGCTCATCGTGTTCCGGATGGTGGCTGGCGACACGCCGAGCCCATACCGCCGGGACAGCGTGCGCGACCCCGCGGGCTCCGCGGTCTGCACATAGGTCCGGATGACGGCCTCGAGAACTCGTCGCTCGCGATCGCTGAGCTCCGGAATAGGCATAAGTTCAAATATGCTAACGACTTCGGAATGCTGTCAAGTCGGCCGCGAGCGCATCGAGCCGGAGCCAGCCAAGGGGGGTCAGACGGAACACAGGCGCGGTTGCCGAGGATGCGTTCGAACTGGTTCTCGTCGCGTCGCGGGCGGCTGGCCCCTGGCCGCTGGCCCCCGGCCCCGGTTCGTGGACCGTCCCCCACCCGGCGGTAACCCAGGCGTCGACGCGGGGGCGCTCGGCCTCGCGAATCGGCAGCCCTTCGCTCGTCCGCAATCCGAGATACACCTCCTCGGCGATCCGGTTCGACGGCGTGAGCGTTTCCTCGCCCCCGATCGGGTCGCGTCCCTCTCGCAGCGCGCGCACCCAGTTCGCATAGGCACCATCGTTCCAGCGCCGCACCATCCGCTCGCCCTCGACACGCAGCTCGTGCGCGCCGGGCCCCAGCCCGGCGTAAGGCACGAGACGCCAGTACGCCGAATTGTGCCGCGAGTGCAGCCCCGGCCGCCCGAAGTTCGAGACCTCGTAGTGATCGAGACCCGCGCCTGTCATCGCCTCGTGCGCGAGCAGGAAGTCGTGCTCGTACCGATCCTCCCCCGCCTCGGTCAACGCCCCGCGCGCGAGCGCCTTGCCTAACGGCGTGTGCTGTTCGATGGTGAGGCCGTAGAGCGACACGTGCGGGGGCTCGAGGCCAAGCGTGCGCTCGACGTCGCGCTCCCATGACCGTCCCGCCGCCTGCTCCGGAAGCGCGAAGATCAAGTCGACGGAAAAATTGTCGATCCCTGCGTCCCGGAGCTCGCCGACCGCACGCTCGGCGCGCTCGGCGTCGTGCACGCGATGCATCCACTGAAGCGCCGCATCGTCGAACGATTGCACGCCGAGCGAGACGCGATTAACCCCGGCATCACGCCACGCCCGCGCGGTCGCGACCGAGACGTCCTCGGGATTCGCTTCGAGCGTCACTTCGGCACCCGGGCCGAGCGTCGCGACCGCGCGGACCGCATCGATCGCGCGCTTCATTCCGTCGCCCCCGAGCCGCGAGGGAGTGCCACCCCCGAAGTAGAGCGTGTCGAGCGACCAGCTATCGTCGCGTGGCCAGCGGAGCCGGAGCTCCGCGCCGAGGGCCGTCACGTACTCGTCGACCGGCACCACCCGCCGAACCGCGATCGCGAAATCGCAGTACGTGCAGCGCCGGGCGCAGAACGGCACGTGGGCGTAGAGGTGGCGTGGATTCACCGTGTAATCTCAGCGCCGCCGGACTTCGCCGGTGAGCGCACACTCGACGGCTCCGCTCATCTCGAGTCGAGTCACGGCCGCCATGACGTCACGCGCCGGGAGTGACGTGCAGCTCGCGAGCATGTCGAGGTCGAGCGCACCCTTCCCCAGCGCGTCCCACACCACTCGTTCTGCGCCAACTACCTCTACCGACGGCGCTCTCGGCGCGGCCGTTAGGCCAACCAGTGCCAGTGCGTCCTCCGGAGACGCGATGAGCTGCGCCCCATCGCGCAGCAGCTCGTTGGACCCCGCGCTCTGCGGGGAATCGATCTGCCCGGGCACCGCCGCGACGATCCGGCCGAGCTCGAGCGCGCGAACCGCGGTGATGAGCGCACCGCTCTTGCGCCCTGCCTCGATGACGATCACCAGGTCCGAGAGCGCCGCGATGATCCGGTTGCGCTCGGGGAACGACCCGCCCGTCGCCTTCTCACCCGGGGGCTGCTCGGCGACGAGGACCCCGTGGCTCGCGAGTTCGGCGTGGAGCGGCCGGTGCGCCGCCGGGTAAGCGATGTCGATGCCGGTTCCGAGAACGGCTCCGCTCCGGCCACCCGCGCCCAGCGCCCCACGGTGGGCCGCGCCATCGATGCCGCGGGCCATTCCGCTCAGCACGAGCGCGCCCGCGCGCGCCAGCTGCGCGGCGATCTCACGCGTCACCCGCTCGCCGTAGGCGGTTGCGGCACGCGTTCCGACGATGCCGACGACGCGTCCAGTCTCGAGCCACTCGTGATGCCCGTGGAGAAACAGCACCGGCGGCGGGTCGGGCAGGTCGCGAAGCTTCGCCGGATATGGCGCCGCCGCGGGCTCACTCGATCGCGCGTCGCCGGCCTTCGCCGTCGCGTGGCCGGAACTGCCTAACGCTTCGGCGCCGAGCCCATACACGGCGATCGCGGCGCCACACTGCCGGGTGCGAACGAGCAGGTCGTCGGCGGCCCTGAGCAGTGCCGAGCGTCGGGGGTCCGCCACCGTGCGCGTGAACGCCGCTTCGGCGTCGCCCGCTTCGTCGACCAGCTCGCGAAAACGCACTCGGCCGATCCCCGGCACGAGCGAGAGCGCGATCCCCGCCCGCGTCGCGCAGGTCGCGGCCGGCACCTACGGAAGGCTGGCGGTGTCGATGCTGACCAGCGACTTCTTCAGCGAGAGGATCTTCGACCACCAGGCGGCGAGCAGCGCATCGAGACCAGTGCGGCCGGCGGCGCTGATCGCGAACATCCCGAAGGCATCGGGTGCGTCGATCTCCGGAACGTAGTCTTCTCCGAGCAGGTCCAGCTTGCTGAACACGACGCAATGCGGCTTGGCCGCGAGCTCCGGCGAATACGCGGAGACCTCGGCGCGAAGCCCGTCGTACTCCTGCTGCCAGTCCATCGTATCGATCGGGATGAGGAACGCGAGCACGCGGGTTCGTTCGATGTGCCGCAGGAACTGCAGGCCGAGCCCCTTCCCTTCGTGCGCCCCCTCGATGATCCCCGGAATGTCGGCAACCACGAACGTCCGGCTGTCCGTGAGCTGGACGACGCCCAGGTTTGGCGCAAGCGTCGTGAACGGATAGTCCGCGATCTTGGGACGCGCGGCCGAGATCACCGAGAGCAGCGTCGACTTGCCAGCGTTAGGCTGCCCGACCAGACCGACATCGGCGATCAGCTTGAGCTCGAGCTCGAGCGTGCGAACCTGCCCCTCTTCGCCCGGCTGCCACTCGCGGGGCGCCTGATGCGTCGACGTCTGGAAGAATGCGTTCCCCTTGCCCCCTCGTCCGCCCTTCGCGACGATGATCTCGTCGCCACTCTCGAGAATCTCGCCGACGAGCTCCCTGGTTTCGGCGTCGCGGAGCACCGTGCCAGGCGGAACGGGAAGGATGACGTCAGAACCGGAGTGCCCGGTCTTGTTCGCGCCCTGGCCGTGATCACCGCGCTCTGCCAGCCAGCGGTCGCGGTAGGTGTAATCGAGCAGCGTCGCCAGGTTCGAGTCGCCGCGCACGATCACGTCACCGCCTCGCCCGCCATCGCCGCCGTCGGGACCACCCATCGGCACGCGATGCTCGCGCCGGAACGACATGCAGCCGGAGCCGCCCGTTCCCGCTTCGACTCGTACCACCGCGCGATCGATGAACATCGTCCCTCTCCTACTCGCTCTGCTTGCCGAGCACTTTGGTGAACATCGCGAGCGCGCGCGACAAATATTCCGTGTCGACCAGGCCATCGAGGGCGGCGAGCGCCCCCGCGATCTGTTCCTGCGTCGCGCCGACGTTCAGCGCGCCGTGCAGATGCGACTGAAGCTGCCGGTCCTGCTTCGCCACCGCGCAGACCGCGACGATGCACAGCTCTCGCCGCACGAGGTCGAGGCCCGGCCGTGACAACACCTTCCCATACCCCTCGACGACCATCCACGCATCGAGCGCCGGATGCAACTCGGCGATATTCACGCGCAGCTTGTCGTACATCTCGCCATACACGTAAGCGCAGGTTTCCTCCCCCTCGGCGCGCCATTGCCCCGCGCGCTCCTCGTGCTCCGCGCCCTCGTCATGCGCCGGCGCCTTTCGGCCGCTCGCCTTGCGCCACTCGCGCATCGCGTTCAGCCCGCGCGGGAATCCGGCGAAGAGATACGATTGCAGCAGCGTCTCCTCGGTCTCCACCGGGTCGGCGACCACGACGCAGTGCGCGATCGCCTTGCGCAACTGCGCCTCGGTGCCGCCAGCGATCGTACCCGACAGCCGGACGAGCGCCGCGATGGCATCGTCGAGCTCCGGAACGATAGCGGGGATGAACTTGCGGCGCGTCATCGATCGCCGGCGCCGAGCGCCGAAAGTGCGCGGGCGGACGTCAGGCGGCTGACCGAACTTCGCCGACGATCTCGCCGCGCGTGTTGCGAAGGGGGCGGTGCGCGAACTCTTCCAGCCGCTCGGGCAGCGTCTCGGGCAGCGTACCGAGGAATTGGAGCAGCCGAAGCACCGAGGCGAACTGCGCGCGCTGCGCGCCGTCCTCGACCTTGACCGCGATGCCAATGCCCTCGTCGACCACGGCGACGGTGTGCACGCCTTCGGCGCCGACCTTCGAGAGCACGCGCCCCTCGGTTTCCTCCATCAGCGCCGAGTCGAACCGATCGCTGCCGCCGACGAGGAAGGGCCGCGTTCGCATTGCGTGAACCACGCGCGCCGGAATGTCATCGCCGCGCGTCGCTGCCGCGGCAAGCTGTGCGTACGCGTACGCCATCCGCTCGAGCGGCAGCCCGAACACCACCGCTCCGCAGCCGTCGACGGCCTGCAGGAGGGAGCTCTCCGGCACACCGCACCATTGGGTGACTTCCTTCACGATGTCGCGCTGCACGTGGTGTCCGACACGCTCGTACCCTTGGTGCGACCAACCTTCGGTGTGCGCCCGGGCCAGCATCGCTGCGTGCTTTCCCGAACAGTTGTTGTGCAGCCTGGTCGGCCGCTGCCCGGATTCGCGCACCAGCTTCGCGCCGCGCGCCGACAGCGGGTCGTGCGGGCCGCAAGCCAGATCACCCTCTTCCAACCCGATGCTGCGGAGCATTCCCGCCGCGATCGCAACATGCTCGGGCTCACCCCCATGCGATGCGCAGGCGAGCGCCAACTGGTCATCCCCCCACTTCAACCGATCGAATCCCCCCGATCGCAGCAGCGGCATCACCTGGAAGGGCTTCGCGCATGAGCGCCAATAGGTGACGACATCCGCATCGCGCGCGCTCCCGACCAACCGCCCAGCTGCATCGACGACCGCGGCATGCACGCGATGACGCGACTCGATCGCATCGCCACGGGTGACGAGGACGTCGAGATCGAAGCTCGGGTTGGGTGAATCGGTCTGCGCCACACGACAGTCCGGCAAGGTGAGCAATAAAGATAAACGAATAGATCGGCGGATTGGACTGGGTCGCTCATCTCTCGTCGCTGATTACTGGTCGGTCGTTCAGTGTCCCTCGTTCGGAGGACGAGGGAGTTGGGAACAGTTCTGAACGTGTCGTGCCCTTCCTTGTCCCTTGTTCCGTCGTGGATAACTAGGGATGCGGCGAAGCGCGGCGGCCTAAGGCCGCCGGCGCGACGGGGGATGAGGAACGTGGAAAACCGCGATGCTGTAACGAGAAATTCGGGGAGTGGCGCCGTTGACCGGAGTGGCGTACTGGCGGTACCAGGGACGAGGAAGAACCAGGGACGAGGGAGGACCTGGGAGGAGGGACGACGAGCGACGAGGGACGACGAGGGACGAGGGAGCGCGCCGCTTCCTCGTCTCTCGTCATTTCCTGGTCCCTCGTCATTCCTGGTCCCTCGTCATTCCTGGTCCCTCGTCATTCCTGGTCCCTCGTCATTCCTGGTCCCTCGTCATTCCTGGTCCCTCGTCATTCCTGGTCCCTGGTACCGCCAGTACGCCACACGGCACAACGGCGCCACTCACGACCCTCTCGTCACAGCATCGCAGTTTTCCACGTTCCTCATCCCCCGTCGCGCTCGTCGCCTTAGGCGACGACGCTTCGCCGCATCCCTAGTCATCCACGACGGAACATGGAACGAGGAACGGCGGCACGGCTCCCTCTTCACTCATCGCCCCTCACGAGCGACTCGCCGAACGGCCGCCACACCAATTCCGACGAGCGTCACCAACCCTCCGATGATCGTGCCTAACCGTGGTACCTCGCGGATACTTGGCAGCACGAACGCGAGCACCGTGGCGCCGACCGGTTCGCCGAGTACTGTCAGGTTCACGACGTACGCTGGCAGGTAACGGAGCGCGTAGTTCATTCCTGTGTGTCCGATCAGCATCGGCCCGGCCGCGAGCGCCGCGAAGAGGAGCAGCTCGCGCGGTGGGTAGCCGGTGAGCGCGACGCCGCGCGCGCTCGCAATCGCGACCAGCACGACGAACGCGGAGCCATAGACGAGCGCAACGTAGGGCCACAGCCCGTACGCGCCGCGCAGCCGGCGTCCGGCAACGAAGTACACGGCCACGGTCAGCGCGCCGATCAGCGCCAGTCCATCGCCGATCAGCGCCCGTCCGCCCGCCACACCGGTGCCCGGATGCACATCGCT
>JANMAM010000211.1:0-6729 GCA_031359795.1 Gemmatimonadaceae bacterium | reverse complement strand
GGCGAAGACGATCGCTGCCGCCAGACCGTTAGGCCCGGCGCCAACCACTATCGCGTCGTATTCCTCGCGTTCCCTCACGCTCGTGACGCTGCGCCCGGGAGCTGCCTAACAGATCCGCGGCAGCGGATCGCCGACCAGCATGTCGAGCACCCGTGAGCCGCCGATGCCGGTGCGCAGCAGTACCATCCCCTCGGGCTGCGCAACCACCTCACCGATGATCGCCGCGTCGCTGCCATGCCGGTGCGCGCGGAGCGCGGCCAGCGCGGCGGCGGCCTCGGCGGGCGGCACGATCGCGACCAGCTTGCCCTCGTTGGCGATGTGCAGCGGATCGAGCCCGAGGATCTCGCAGGCACCGCGGACCGCCTGCCGCACCGGCACCCGCTCTTCGTCCACCGCGATCGCCACCCGGGCACGTCCGGCGATCTCGTTCAACGTCGTCGCCACGCCGCCGCGCGTCGGGTCCTTGATGACGCGGGTATTCGGTGCCGCAGCCAGCAGGTCGGCGACGAGCCCGTGCAGCGGCGCACTGTCGCTCTCGATCTCGGCCTCGAGCTCGAGCGCCTCGCGTGCAAGCATGACGGCCATGCCATGATCCCCGACGAACCCGCTCACGAGCACGACATCCCCCACGCGAACCGCCTCCGCCGTCAGGCGCAGATCATCGCGGACGACCCCGACCCCGCTGGTGTTGATGAACAGCTGGTCCGCCTTTCCTCGATGCACCACCTTCGTGTCGCCGGTAACGATCGGCACGCCGGCAGCGGCTGCCGCCGCAGCCATCGAGTCGACGACTCGGCGGAGGATCGCCATATCGAGCCCTTCCTCGAGAATGAGCCCGACCGAGAGCGCGAGCGGGCGCGCCCCACTGACGGCGAGATCGTTGATCGTTCCGTGAATCGCCAGCTTGCCGATGTCGCCGCCGGGAAAGAACAGCGGGCTGACGACGTAGCTGTCAGTGGTCAACGCGATTCGCTCGCCGCCGGCCCTGCTGGTGAACACCGCGGCGTCGGCGTCGCCATCGAGCAGCGGGTTGCCGAACGCCGGCAGGATCAGCGACTCGATCAGCGCATGGCTCGACTTGCCCCCGCTCCCGTGGCTGAGCGTGATATGCTCGTCACGAAGCTTCGGCGCGCCATCGCGAATGACGCGCGCGCGTTCCATCCTCCCGAGCTGCACCGGCAGCGACGATTCGATCCGGCTGCCACCCGTCACCTGCTCGCGACCTCAGGCACAGCCGCGGCGCCCTGCCGCATCAGCGAGTAGCGCCCATAGTTGTAGTACGCCGCGCACGCTCCTTCCGGGGAGACCATGCATGAACCAATCGGCGTCTCGGGAGTGCAGGCGGCGCCGAATACCTTGCACTGCCAGGGCTTGATCGCACCCTTCAGTACTTCGCCACACTGGCAGGCCTTGGGGTCGGTCACCCGAACGTTAGGCACGGTGAACCGCACTTCGGCGTCGAACCCGGCGAAATCGGGGTGGAGGGCCAGTGCGCTTTGCGAGATGAACCCCAGTCCCCGCCACTCGAAGAACGGCCGCAGGCGCATCGTCTGCCCGAGCATCTCCATCGCCTTGGCGTTGCCGTTGTCGCGGACGACTCGCGCGTACTGATTCTCGACCCGCATCGGCCCGCCAGCGGTAATCTGGCGGAGGATCATCACCACCGACTGCAGGATGTCCGCCGGCTCGAAGCCGGTGATGACCACCGGCAGTCCGTACTGCCGCGGAATGAACTCGAAGGGCGGGAGCCCGATGATCGTGCTGACGTGACCCGGGCCGATGAAGCCATCGAGGGTCATCCCCGGCGAATCGAGAATCGCCTTGATGGCCGGGATGATGGTGACGTGGTTGCAGAACACCGAAAAGTTCTTCAGTCCCTCGTCGCGGGCGCGGAGCAGCGTCGCCGCAGTTGACGGCGCGGTCGTCTCGAATCCCACCGCGAAGAACACCACCTGGCGATCGGGATTCTTCCGTGCAAGCGTGAGTGCGTCGAGCGGCGAGTAGATGAAGCGGACGTCGGCGCCATCTGCCTTTGCGTCGATCAGGCTGCCCGTCGAGCTCGGAACGCGCATCATGTCGCCATACGTCGCGAAGATGACGCCGGGCGTGCGCGCGATCGCGATCGCGTCGTCGATGCGCCCCATCGGAATCACGCACACCGGACAGCCCGGACCGTGTACCAGCTCGACGTTCTCCGGCAGCAGATCCTGCAGCCCATGCTTGTAGATGGCGTGGGTGTGCCCGCCACACACTTCCATGAGCTTCACGCGCCGCCCATGCGCCAGCCGCACGATCTCGGCGCTCAAGCGGGCGATGCCCTCGGGCGTCCGGTACTCGTCGACGAAGCGCATGCTCATGCGGCCTGCTTCCCCCCGATGGCGAGGGCGTGCTGCACGAGCTCGAGCAGCGAGTGCCACAGCGTTGCGTGACCTTCCTGAATGCGCGGTACGAATTCGCGCCGCGCGACGAAACAGAAGTCCACCGCACCGCCCCGCGCGACTGCCCCACCGTCGTAACCGGCGAGCGCGATTGTCAGCATCCCGCGGCGCTTCGCCTCGGCCAGCGCCGCGACGACGTTGCCCGAGTTGCCGCTCGTCGATATGCCGAGCGCGATGTCACCAGCTTCGCCGATCGCGCACAGCTGCCGGAGGAAGACGTGCTCGAGGCCGACATCATTCGCGACCGCGCTCATCGTCGCGCTGTCGGCGGGAAGGGAGAGTGCCGGCAGCGCGCGCCAGTCGGCACACGGAGGCAGCATGCAATCCGCCGCCGCATCATCGGCGTCGGTAGCGCTCCCGCCATTGCCGAACGCGAGCAGCTTCCCGCCGTTCGCGAATCGCAGCGCCATCGCTTCCGCGGCGCGCCCGAGCTGCTGCTCGTACTCCGCGAGCAATTCCGATCGAAGGGCGACTACCTCGGCGCATTTCGCCAGCGTCGAGTTCCGTACTGATGTCAGCAGCGCTTCGGTCGGCGCCGCAACGTCGTCGGCCGACGTGTAGAGAAAGGGATACAGCTCGCGGCGAAAATCGCGATCGGCGCTCACGCTGACCTCACTCGCTCGATCGCGAAACCGAGGTGCACGAGCACCTCATCGCCAACACTGGCCGCGACGAGATCGAGCGCCACGGTCGCTGGCCCATCGTCGAACGCGACCGTCGCAGTGCCGGTGCGCACGTCGATGTCGAGAACGCGGCCGACCAGTGCGTCATCGCCACAGAGCTGGCAATGCCCCGCGGTTGCGGCACAGCGCTCGGCTTCGGCAGCGTGCGGCGCTTCGCCATGTGCCGCTTCGCTCATCGACTCACCGTCCGGTGCTCGAAGAAGACGTGGACGAGCTCCCAGAGAATGTGGTACAGCATCTCATGCGTCTCCTGCACGATGCATGCATCCGCCGATGGAACGGCGAATACGTGGTCGGCATCGGCAGCCTCCGCATCGGCGGGGCCCGTCAGTGCGATCGTGAGTACCCCGTTCTCGTGAGCGCTGAAGAGCAGTGCGCGGGCCGGCTCATCCAGCGCAGCGGCCGAAAGCACCAGCAGCAGGTCTCCGGGCCGGCCGAGCGTTGCGAGGGCGCGCCCGGTGTCTCCGGCGCCAGCGTCAGGCAGCGCGATCGTCGGCAGCGCGCGCTTCCCGACAATCACCGGATGAACGAATTCCACGACGACATGGGCGACGTCGCTCCGTTGCGCCCCGTCGCCGCTGACGAGCATCCGGCCGCCCTGTTGGAATCGCACTGCCATCGCCTGGCAGGCCTGCGCGATCGCGTCGGCGTTCTCACCGAAGAATCGCTCGGCTACCGCATTCGTTGCAGCGAAGCGTCTGGCCGCAGCGCGCGTCGGCGCTGGAGCGGGGACCGGCTCGGCAACCGCCGTCATTCGATCTCGCTCCGTTCGATCAGCACGAGCTCCTCAGCGTAGTCGGAGCCGAGTTGCTCGAGGAATTGCGTGGTTCGGCGCGCTTCCGCTTCGTCGATCTTGCTCAGCGCGAAGCCGACGTGGATCAGCACCCAGTCGCCGATCTCGAGACCGTCAGGCACGAGCAGTCCGACATTGATCGCCCGACGGACGCCGGAAATCTCCGCCTTGGCCAGGTGATGAGTCGGCTCGAGGAATTCGACGATCTGGCCGGGAACGCCTAGGCACATAGGTCCTCCCGCAGCGCGCAGGCGGCGACATAGGCCTGGCCGAGCGCGAGACCGCCATCATTGCAGGGGGCGAGGCGCGGCAGGAATACACGGAAGCGCCGCGACACGAGAGAGTCGTGCGCACTTTCCGCCAGGAGCACGTTCATGAACACGCCCCCAGTGAGCACGACGTCGCGGATACCGGTCTGCTCGCGGATTCGTTCGCAGCCGAGCACGATCAGGTCGCGCACCGCGCCATGGAAGGCGGCGGCGATCCCTGCTCGCGCGTGCCCGCGCTCGATGTCGGTCAATACGCCTTCGATGATCAGCGCGGGGCTCGCCGTCCAGAGCGCCTCGTCGCCAATCGCGACCGGGTATCGCGACACGACGCGGCCGTCGGCCGCGTTTTCGAGCGCGATCGCTGCTTCACCTTCGTAGCTGGCGATGTGACAGATGCCGAGCAGCGACGCCACCGCGTCGAACAGCCGGCCGATGCTCGACGTTCGCGGCGTGTGGGCGGGATGCCTGACGCTGTGCTGCACGAGCCGCCACTCGTCGACCCCGATCGCCGGCGGGCGGAAGCTTGCCAGCTGGCGTTCAGCGGCATTTACCCCGGCGAGGTGCGCGACGGCTGCACGCCATGGCCGCCGTGCGGCGGCGTCGCCGCCGGGCAACGGCACGTAGGCGAGGTGGCCATGGCGCTCGAACCGCGCGCCGTCGACGACCAGAAATTCACCACCCCAGATCGCGCCGTCGCTGCCAAGTCCCGCGCCATCGAACGCGACTCCGATCACCGGAGACGACAGCATGTGTTCGGCGACGCAGGCCGCAACATGCGCATGGTGGTGCTGCACCGGAACACGCTGCCCGATGCCGTGCGTCGCGGCAAACGCGAGTGCGACCTGCGTCGACGCGTAGTCCGGGTGCAGGTCGTGCGCGATCGCTCGTGGCGCGGCGCCGGCGGCGCGGATGGTGTCAGCGATCGCGCGATCGATGGCGATTCGTCCGGCCGCGCTGTCGAGATCGCCGACGTGCGCTGAAAGGTGGGCACTCGCACCGTGCGCGATGCAGACCGTGTTCTTGAGGTGTCCGCCGACGGCGAGCAGCGGCGTCGCCACCGCGAACGGCAGCGCGATCGCATGCGGGACGTATCCGCGCGACCGCCGCACCTGGAACGCGCCGCCACTGACGACCCTCAACACGCTGTCGTCGCATCGAGCGGCGATCGCCCGGTTGTGCGTGAGGAAGAGATCGGCAATACCGGCCAGCTCACTGAACGCGCTGTCGTCGTCGGTCACTACCGGGTCGCCGCCGCGGTTGCCACTCGTCATGACCAGCGGACGGCCGAGAGCGGCGAGCAGCAGATGGTGCAGCGGCGTCGATGGAAGCATCACGCCGAGCGTGCCGCTATTCGGCGCGACCGATGGCGCGACCGACAGCGCGCTCGGTGCACCGGGTCGGCGCTGCACCAGTACTACCGGCCGCGACGATGACATCAGAAGGGTGCGCTCCGCTGGCAATAACTCGCAGAGCTCCTCAGCCGCGGTGAGGTCACCCACCATCACGGCAAACGGTTTCGCCGGACGCTGCTTTCGCGCGCGGAGGCGGCGTACGGTGTCGTCGTTCGTCGCATCGCAGGCGAGATGGAATCCACCGAGCGCCTTGACCGCGACGATGCCGCCCTCGAGCAGCGCCGCCACTGCCACGGTGAGTGCCGCCCCACCGCCTAACGGCGAGCGGCCGGCATCCCGAGACGCCGCGAGCGTGGGACCGCAATCGGGGCAGGCAATGGATTCGGCGTGATATCGCCGGTCACTCGGATCGTCGTACTCGCGGCGGCAGCGCGCGCACAATGGAAACGCCGCCATCGTGGTTCGCTCGCGATCGTAGGGTGTCGCCTGGACGACGGTGAATCGTGGGCCGCAATCAGAGCAGGTAATGAATGGGTGCTCGAACCGCCGGTCGCGCGGATCGAACAGTTCCGCCAGGCAGGCATCGCAGGTGGCGGCGTCGGCGGGCATCGCGGCGGCGATCCGACCGGGCCGTGCGTCGTCGCTCGACGCAATGCGGAACCCGTCGTACGACCTCGGCGCGGCGGGTTCGATGAGAACGCGGGCGATCGTCGCCAGCGCGGGCGGCGTGGTGATGAGCAACCGGCAGAATTCATCGACCGATCCCGCATCGCCCTCGATGTCGATGAACACCCCGCCGGAATCGTTGCGAACGAATCCGCTGAGCGCATTGGCCGCGGCGAGCCGGTGGACATAGGGTCTGAACCCCACGCCCTGCACGATGCCCTCGACCGCGATTACCCGGCGCTGCACCATTCGACCCCCGCATCGCGGCGCCCGAGCGAGCGCCCATCAGCAGCCTACTCTGGGAACAGCCGGGCCGCAAACCCACTTCGGTCAAACGAAGCGCACCCCTCAGCCGGGTAGTGCGACCCGCCTATATCTCATCCAGCAGCTGGCGGAGACGGCTCAGCAGCTTCAGCCCCGATTCGGTCAGGTCGTAGGTCGCAAACGGACTCTCGTCCCGGCCCGGGAGCCGTCGTACCAGCTGCGCCGCTTCGAGGGCGCGCAGCGTCTCGGCGAGCGTCGAGCTGC
>JANMAM010000208.1:0-4800 GCA_031359795.1 Gemmatimonadaceae bacterium | reverse complement strand
TCGGCGATATCGTGTCCGAGCACGCTGCCCCCGCCGCGCGTCGGGCGCATCATGCCGAGCAGCATCTTGATCGTGCTGCTCTTGCCAGCGCCGTTCTGCCCGAGAAAGCCGGTGATCGAGCCGAGGCCGACGGCGATCGAGAGATCGGTGACGGCGAGGAATCCGTCGTAGGATTTTGTGAGCCCGTTCGTCGTGATCGCGCTGTGCGCGTGGGCGGGTGGAGTCACGGGACTATGGGTGACTGGAAAGAAGGCGACGCCTGGACTGTGGCTGCGCGCTGGAGCCAGCGCTCTCGGCGGATGTCTCGCGAGCGGCCAGCTCGGCGTCGATGAGCCGGCGAATTTCGGTCAGCGCGAGGCCCTGCCGGCGGAGTCTCGTGATGAACTCGCGAACCTGCGGCTGCGCGGCGACGAGGCCGCGAGCCCGCGCCGCCGCGGCGTGCGATGATGGTCCCGATTCGGCGATGAACACGCCGACGCCATGGCGGAGATCGAGCATGCCCTCCTGCCCGAGCTCGCGGTAGACGCGGGCGATGGTGTTCGCGTTGACGACGAGCTCCTCCGCGAGCGCACGGATCCCCGGCAGCGATTCTCCGGCGCGGAGTGCACCCGTCTCGACGGCGTGCCGGATCTGCTCCTTGAGCTGGAGGTAGATCGGCACGCCCGACGACGCGTTAGGCTTGAGGAAGAATCGGAGAGTCATAGTGTACTAGTTGATTAGTACTCTACGGACGGCCGCCGCCCGCGTCAAGGGGCATGCCGCAGTCGGTGTCCCGCCGTTGCCTCATGTCCTGCCTCATGCCCTCATGCCCTCATGATCCGCCACGCCGCCTCTCAGCGTGCCCTCGTGCCCTCATGGCCCTATCGGCTGTGCTTGTACATGAGTTCGACCAGCTCGTCATACATCGCTTCCGCTTCGGCTTCGCCCTGCCGGATCGCCGTGGTCGCGCAGTGCTTCAGGTGATTCCGCATCAGTTCGCGGCCGACCGATCGCAGCGCTTCGTGGACCGCCGAGATCTGCGTCATGATATCCGCGCAGTAGCGGTCCTCCTCGACCATTTTCTGTATTCCGCGCACCTGTCCCTCGACCCGGCGGAGCCGCTTGACGTTGCGCTCCTTCACGTCCGCGTCGACGGCAATCGCCTTGCGCCCTTCTCCACTCTCCTGGGCAGCGCAGCCGCAACTCGCCCCTGGTGCGAGCGGCAGCGCTGCCCGCTTCGTTCTTGTCGCCATGTGACTCGAGCTCCTTACCTGATATTCGCGCCGCGCAGCCGGAGGCTGTTCGCGACGACACTCACCGAGCTGAACGCCATCGCGCCGCTGGCGAGGATGGGGCTGAGCAGGATGCCTAACGCGGGATAGAGCGCGCCGGCCGCGATCGGGATCCCGACGACGTTGTAGATGAACGCCCAGAACAGGTTCTGCTTCATCGTCCGCATCGTGCGCCGCGAGAGCTCGATCGCCTGCGCCACACTCTGCAGGTCGCCGCGCATCAGCACGACGTCGGCCGCTTCGACCGCGATGTCGGTGCCTGTGCCAATCGCCATCCCGACATCCGCCGCGGCGAGCGCCGGCGCGTCGTTGATCCCATCGCCAACCATCGCGACAACCTTGCCCGCTTGCTTGAGCCGTTCGATCTCGGCGACCTTTCCCTCCGGCAGCACGCCGGCGACGACGCGGTCCACGCCCGCTTGGGCGGCGATCGCGTCGGCCGTGCGCTGATTGTCGCCGGTGAGCATCACCACCTCGAGTCCCATTCCGCGCAGGCGAGCGATCGCGTCGCGCGAGGTCGCCCTGATCGCGTCGGCGACGGCGATCACGCCGGCCAGTGTGCCATTCACGGCCACGTACATGGGCGTCTTCCCCTCGCCGGCCAGCAGCTCGGCGCGGTTCCGAAGGGGGGTGATGTCCACGTTCCGCTCGCGCATCAATGCCTCATTGCCGACCGCGAGGGACATGTCGCCGACGCGACCGGTCGCCCCGCGCCCCGCAAGCGCGGAAAAGTTCGTTGCCTCGAGCAACGGCAGCGCGTACACCTTCGCGCGGCGCACGATTGCCTCGGCCAGCGGATGCTCAGAGCTGTTCTCGAGCGAGGCGGCGTACTGGAGCAGCACATCGTCGCTCGTGACAGGACCGGCCGCATTCGGCGCGAGCACGACGTCCGTCACGCTCGGCCGCCCTTCGGTGACCGTGCCCGTCTTGTCGAGGACGACAGTGGTGATGTCGCCCGCGCGCTGCAGCGCCTCCCCGCCCTTGATCAGCAACCCGAGCGCGGCGCCCTTGCCGGTCGACACCATCACGGCGGTCGGAACGGCCAGCCCCATCGCACAGGGGCAGGCGATGATGAGCACTGCGACCGCGGCGGCAAAGGCGCGCACCGCTGGCGCACTGTCGGCGGCGATGAACCAGATGACGAACGTCGCGATCGCGATCGAGATGACCACTGGCACGAAGATCCCGCTCACCCGGTCGGCCAGCCGCTGAATCGGCGCGCGCGAACCTTGCGCGTCTCGCATCAGCTTCACGATCCGTGCAAGAACGCTGTCGCTGCCTAACGTCGTGGCCTTGTACTGGAAGGCGCCTGTCCGGTTGATGGTGCCACCGATGACGCGAGCACCGGGCGCTTTCTCGACCGGCAGGGACTCGCCGGTGAGCATCGACTCGTCCAGCGCGCTTTCGCCTGCCGTGATCTCTCCGTCGGTTGGCACCCGCTCGCCCGGACGCACGATCACGGTCTCCCCGGCGGAGACCTGTTCCACGGGAACATCGAGCTCGGCGCCGCCGCGCAGCACCCGTGCTGTTTTCGGCCGGAGGTTGACCAGCGCACGCAACGCCGTCGACGTCTGCTTTTTCGCTCGCGCCTCGAATGCGTTGCCGGTGAGGATGAGCGCGATGATGATGATCACCGCCTCGTAGTAGACGTCAGGCGCGACACCTCGGCTGATGAAGAAGGCGGGTGCCAGCGTCGCGACGACCGAGTAGATGAAAGCAGCGCCGGTCCCCACCGCGATCAACGTGTTCATGTCCGCCGAGTGATGGCGGAAGGAGCTCCATGCGCGCGTGTAGAAATGCCGGCCCGCCCAGAGCATCACTCCGAGCGTCACCACCAGCAATGTCCAGGAAATCGCCGCCGCGGGTATCGTGTACGCCCACGGCATCACCATGCGAAGCGTTGGCGTGAGCGTGGTCATCACCCAATGCATCGACGGGTCTCCGGCCGCTCCGTGGGTGACGTGCTCTCTCGCGGTCATCAACGGCATCGAGACGATCATCGCGATGCCGCCGATGATTCCGCTGACGACGGCCTTGCGGCGCAGGTCCCGGAACTCCTCGTCGGACGCACGGTCGCGCGCTTCCTGTTCCTCGAACGCCGTCTGGTCGGGCGAGGCGAGCGCGGCACCGTACCCGGTCGCGCGGATGACCTCGACGAGTGCGTCGGGCGACGACATCGTTGGGTCGAAGGTGACCGCAGCGTCGTTCATCATCAGGTTGACCGACGCGTCGAGGACGCCCGGCGCCTTCTGCAGCGCCCGCTGCACGCGCGCCTGGCAGGCAGCGCAGGTCATCCCGCTGACGGGAATGCGGATCCGATCGCGGGAAGCGGACGGCGGCGCCGACTCGGCTCGCGGCGCGGGCAGCACGTCAGGCATGGTCATCTGGTCGTACCTCGGCGCGCTCCGCGCCGCGCCCGGCGATGAAGAAGTACCAGTTCACCCAACCAATCGCTGCAACTCCAGCGAGTATGACGATCCAATCCGTTGCACTCATTTGTCCGTGGCCTCAGTGACTGGTGGCGACGACCGAGTAGCCCTCATCGGAAACCGCCTCGGCGATGCGTGCCTCGGACACGGCTGTCGGGTCGTACGAAACAGTCGCGCTGCCGACCGCGACCTTCTCGACCGTGACCCCGTCGATTTTCTTGAGCGCCTTGTCGACCGAGCTGACGCAGTGTCCGCAGGTCATGCCGTCGATCTTCATCGTCAGGCGATCCATTGGTGCCTCCCTTTCATAGTGTCCACCTCATACCCTGATAGGGTATAAGTGTATATACCCCCACCCCGTATGTCAATGGCCGATGCGGCGCCGGGCGTCTGGCTGCTCGATTGCTTGCGCGGCGGCGGTGCGCGGGCGACGTTCACCATCCGGCACGCCTCGGTGCCAAAGGGGTTCGAGCCCTGGGCTCGCAAGCGAGCGGACGGTGCATGGCGGACGCAACCAGGCCGATCTCAGAGCGTGATCTCCCGCCGTGCGGGTGTGGCAGTCCCGGCGACTCGAATGCGTCGACATGCTACTGCGGCGTCGAGGATCTGCTCCGTATCATCCGGCGCCGATACTCGCTTGCAGTCATGAACGCCATCCACGGCAGCCAGGAGACGCCACGCTATCACAGCATCGCCGAGGCGCTGCCCGGGGTCAGCAGCTCGACGCTCGCCGAAACGCTGCGTGCGTTGGAAGCGGCACAGCTGATACGCCGGCTTCCCGGCCGGGACGAGAGTCCGTTCGCGACCTACGACCTGACCGACTCGGGCCTGAAGCTGTTGAGCCGACTCCGCCAGCTGCTTGATGAGATTTAGACGGCCGAACCACCCGGCTGAGGGGTGCGCTTCGATTGACCGAAGTGGGTTTGCGGCCGGGCTGTTTCCAGAGTAGGCTGCTGACGGGCGCTCGCTCGGGCGTCGCGATGCGGGGGTCGAATGGTGGAGCGCCGGGTAATCGCGGTCGAGGGTATCGTGCAGGGCGTGGGGTTCAGACCCTATGTCCACCGGCTCGCCGCGGCCAATGCGCTCAGCGGATTCGTTCG
>JANMAM010000191.1:0-1817 GCA_031359795.1 Gemmatimonadaceae bacterium | reverse complement strand
CGTCCTTCCATCCAGGCGCGATTGCGGAATTCCACCGTGGCGATGTCATCGCCGAGGAGCTCGCGCGCGCGAATCAACATGTTGGCGCTCTCGCGAGTCGGCTCGAACCATCGAGGAAACTGCAGCATCACCGCGCCGAGCTTGGCCCGTGTGCGTAACGGATCCAGTGCCGACCGAAACCGCGACCACAGTTCGTCGACGAGCGTGCGATCGATGTCGCGCGAGTAGATGCGCGCCTCGCCATTCACTGATTTGGGAAGTTCGCGCCGAAGCCATTCGGGGAGGCGGCGGACGTCGGTCGGATGCCCTGTCATCGGCGCGTGCGCCTTGACGTCGAAGCGGAAATCGTCAGGGGTGCGTGTCGCCCACGCTGCCGCCATTGCGCGCGTTGGCGGCGAGTAGTAGGTCGCGTCGACCTCGACCATCGCGAATCGCGACGCGTAGTAGCGGAGCCGTTCTTCGGGGGTCGTACACGCGCGCGGATAGAAGACACCCGGCGCAAGGATCGTCGGATCGGTCCACCCCGCCACGCCTAACGCGATCGTGCCGCTTCCAACGCGAACTCGCGCGACGTTGCTCCGCGCGACCGCGCGTTCCCGGACCCGCGCGACCTCGATGCCGGGATCGTAGAGCGGATCCCACCCGGCGCTCGATTCCCGCGTCAGGCGTTCGCGGGGCACGCCTTCGTCCGCGGCACAGTCCGCGGGAAGCGATTCCGGCCGTGCGGTCGTCTGCGCGAGCATTCGCGAAACGCGCTGCGACGCGCCATGGGTCAGCTCCCCGATCAGCGCGGCTTCGGGCAGGCCGTTCCAGTACTGGCGCGGCATCTCCGCGCGCATCGCTCGCGTATTGAGGCGCGCCGGGTTGAAGATGTTCGCGTAGTACGTGCGCCAGAGCTCCTCGAGCTCGTCATCACCGGGCGCTGACGCCCGCTCGGCGCCGGGCCCGAACGTCAGCCTCGACCGGTCCCAGTGCGCGCAGCGCTCGGGGGTCAGGATCGACCAGCACATCGATGGAAAACGCCGCGCAAAGAACGGCGCGACCCGGTCGACCACGAGGTGGGCCGGCTCGAACCACGCGATGTACTGCGGCTCGGCGCTCTCCGCGGCAACCCGGCGAAAGCGCACGAATGCTTTCATCTTGTGCGCGGCGCGCTTCACCGCCCGGTGCATCTGGATCAACCGGTGCACCGCCGGGTCGGACGCGACGCTGAGCAGGTGCGGCTCGTCGTGGACGAGTCGCCAGAGCACTGCATACAGTGCGCTCCAGCGTCCCTCGTCGCGGTGACAGCTCACGCTCGCGGCAAGCGCGAGAAACGACCGCGGCACCCGCAGCGGTTCCTCGAGTCGTACCTCGTTCAGCGTGGCGGCGAAGAGGCTGCCGGTGTCGCTCGCCGCGCACCAGACCACCTGATCGGGCGAGAGCCGCGCGCCGATCGCGCGCCGCGCTTCACGGCGCCACGACTCGAGCGAGCCGTCGTGCCTAACGGTCGCCGTCACCGGTCACACTTCGCCGCTCTGCGCCGATGATGCGGCGGCGAACAGGTCGAGCTGTGTCCTCGTTCGCAGGCCGTGGCGAAGGTCCGCGCTCGGCGCGGTCAGTCGCCCGGGCTGGTAGTCGGCGACGACGACGAACGGCATGGCCTTCGATAGCGACACCCTGAGCCGCACCAGGTCGTCAAAACGCAGTCGGCGGTGGCGGCGTGCCGCGACGATCCGGTCCACGCTTCGTACACCAACGCCAGGCACGCGAAGAAGCAACTCGCGCGGCGCCACGTTCAAGTCGAGCGGGAACGAATCGCGATTGCGAAGGGCCCA
>JANMAM010000174.1:0-2423 GCA_031359795.1 Gemmatimonadaceae bacterium | reverse complement strand
GGAAGGAGATCCCGGGACCGCGGAAGACGAGGCCGGCATCGCTCCGCTCGAGCTTCCCCTTCAGGATGTTCATCGGCGGGCTGCCGATGAACGTCGCCACGAACAGGTTCTTCGGGCGGTCGTAGAGCGCGATCGGCGTGTCCACCTGCTGCACCTTTCCCGCATTCATGACGACGATGCGGTCGCCCATCGTCATCGCTTCGGTCTGGTCGTGCGTGACGTAGATCGAAGTCACGTCGAGCCGCCGCTGCAGGCGCGAAATCTCGCGCCGCGTCTGGACGCGGAGCTTGGCGTCGAGATTCGAGAGCGGCTCGTCAAAGAGAAACACCTTCGGCTGCCGCACGATCGCCCGCCCGATCGCGACCGGACACCGCGCCAGCTCTCCGGCGGGCAACGGCAGCGCGTCGCGATCGGGCGGGCGATCGTGCGGCAGCCGAAGGTGTTCCTCTTCGACGAACCACTCTCGAATCTCGACGCGAAGCTCCGCGTCCAGACGCGGCGCGAGATAACGCGCCTGCAGCGCCGGCTCGACGTCACTTCGATATACGTCACGCACGACCAGACCGAGGCGATGACGATGGGCGACCGCATCGTCGTCATGAATGCGGGACGCGTGCAGCAGGTGGACACGCCGATCGCGCTCTACGACCGCCCGAAGAACCTGTTCGTGGCAACCTTCATCGGCAGTCCGCCGATGAACATCCTGAAGGGGAAGCTCGAGCGGAGCGATGCCGGCCTCGTCTTCCGCGGTCCCGGGATCTCCTTCCCGCTCGGCGCCGGGGTCGCGCGCGGGCTCGACGCCCGGATCGGCAAGGAGGTCGTGGCCGGCGTGCGACCCGAGCACCTTTACGTTGCGTCCCCGCCCCCCACTGCGCAGCCAGTGACCGGTTTCTCGGTGGATGTGATCGAGCCGCTCGGCAGCGAGACGCTGCTGCATGCGCGCGCCGAGGGGCAGGAGCTGACTGCGGCACTCTCGCCGCAGGCGCTGCCAAAGCCGGGGGAGAAGGTCCCGTTGGCGGTGGACGTCGCGCGGCTGGTGTTCTTCGACGAGGCGAGCGGCGAGGCGATCGCAACGGGGTGATCCGTGCGCCCCGGCGCGGCACGGCTCAGAACTCGCCGCGCGCGCTCGAGAAGCGGGGATTCACGATGTTGTTGCGGACCGAGCCGAAGGTGTAGTTGATCCCGGCGAAGAGGAAGGCACGATATGTCGTCGCCAGCTGCGACTGTCGGAGCAGCACCTGTTCACGCGTCAGCTCGCCCTTCGCCAGATAGATCTGGTCGTGAAGGACCGAGTAGTTGCCGAACAGGTTGAGGCTGAGCCCCTTGAACAACCGGACATCGGCCTCGGTGAAGAAGGTCAACCGGCTCTTGCCGAAATCGTCGAGAAAGTGGTAGCCGTTGACCTCGGCCCGCAGCGATCCCCATTTTTGCGTCTGGCCTAACGCGACGTTGATCGCCTCGAATGGGCGCGTCTCGCGCGTCTTGAAATAGACCGTCGTATCGTTGTAGAGGTAGTGACGGACGCCGACACTGTACTGGATGACCAGCGCGCGCCGGGCGAATTCGCTGTAGGGGAACAGGTCGTACTCGACCGCGGGGGCGATGCTGGCAACGAGGTGCTGGTTGAGGAACGTCGACGAGCCGGCATTCGCGTTGAACCCGGCCGACCAATGGGGACCGAAGCTGCGCACCTGCTGCGCCGTGCCCCCAAAATCGCGTCGGACGCTGGTGACACGCTCGCCGGACACCGTGTAGGACTGTCCGTTGTAGTTCTCGAACGCCCGCAGATTTGTCTTCCAGCGCTCGGTGAGCCGGGACGCATTGAGGCTTCCGAACACGTAATCGCTCGTGAAGTCGTGCTCGCGCGAGGCATTCACGTTCGCGCCGAGCCGGAACACCCAGGAGTTCCATGGATCGCGCTTCTCCGGACCCGCGGTCGTCGAATCGCCGGCGGTGAGCACGAGGGTAGCCCGCGCCGCGGCGGTGGTCCGGCCGATGTAGCGGGCGAGCCCGAGCTTGATCGTGCGCGACAGCGCCTGACGCTGTTCGTCGTCGGTCGCCCCCTGTGGCATCGTCACCGAAAGGGTGTCATTGACCCCGGAGAACGTGTGCTGCCCGTAGAAGGCCAGCACGTACACTTTTCCACCGCCGCCCGTTCGCTGGTCGGTCATCAACACGTGGACGTCGGCTGCGGAGCGCTCGCGAACATGATCGACGAAGTCGATGTCGGTGCGAAAGAAGGCCTCATCGCAGCCGAAAGTGCTGCAATCGAGAAAGACGCTGAAAGCGCGCGCGCTCTGTGCAGTCGCGGAACGAGCGGCGACGATGAGGGCAATGAGCAGCGCGATCGTGCGCATGATCCGCGATATCGAGCGACTGGCGATTGGCAGCATCAGGTGCGTCTCTCTCTGTTCTGCTTGGGT
>JANMAM010000231.1:0-13142 GCA_031359795.1 Gemmatimonadaceae bacterium | reverse complement strand
CCGTTGACGACCGCGCCGCGCGCCGAGAGCCGGATGCTGTCGATCGGCGCGACGCCGCCCTTGACGGTGAGAAATTGCCAGGACGGGTTCACCTGAAAGGGCCGGATCGCGAGATGCAGCGTCGGCGTGCGCGCGGCGGCGTCGCGATTGGTCAGCCGGTAGCGCGTCCAGAGTACCGCTCGCCCCGGCGCGCCATCGACGAACGCGGTGACATCGAGTGTGAGCAGGTCATGCTCGCGATGGACTGTCGGGATCGGCAGGTCAGCGTCGGCCAGCGACTGGGTCGCGGGCGCGTCGGCCCAGCTGAGCAGGCGCGAGCCATCGTGTACGAACGGCTCGATCGAGAAGCCGCCGGCGAAGGGCTCGACCGATCCGTCTTCACTGATCAGCGGCCGCGCCCGGTCGCCGCTCACACCGACGATGGTCCAGTAGGATTGCTCGCGAGACAGGTACCGCGGGTACGCCCCGCGCGGTGCGCTCTTCGCCACCGCCTCGGCGAACGCGTCAGGCGTAGCCGTCCAGGCGAGCGGTTGGACACTGACGTCGCGAAGCGCGACGCCACCGCGACCCGCTGCGCGGACGATGCGGAGGCGTAGTCGCCGGGCGTCGCTGTCGGGGAGCGGAATGAGATCGTCGCCGCCGTTGCCGCCGCGAACGCGATAGGCAGTGGTCCATGCACTGTCGTCGCCCTGCAGGTCGACGTCGTAATCGGTCGCATGATGGCCGGCCTCCCAGTCGACAACGATGCCCCCGAGCTCACGGGTCGCGCCAAAGTCGAGCGTGACAGCGCGCGCCGGTCGCGATGGCCACCAGCTGGTGACGGTGTCGTTGTCTGCGACCGCCGCTGCGTTGCCGATCGCCGGGTCGGTGGTGACGACCACACGCCCTAACGGTGCAGCCGCCGCGCGCGGCGCGATCGTGAGCTCGTCGAACCAGACCGAGCCCTTGCCACCCTTGCCGGCGGTGATCGCGATCTCGAGCGCGGCAAAGCGCTTCAGGTCGCCGCCGCCTGACGGTCCCCAAGCGAAGGAGACATGGCGCTTGCGGATCGTCACCGTCTTCCAGTCGCGCGCGAAGACGAAGTCGCGGTTGTTCACCCACCAGACATTCTCGCCGGTCGAGTCCAGCATCTTGAACTCGATGTTGTTCGGCGGAACAGTGCCGCGGACGCGGAAGGTGATGGTGTAGTCGTCAGGCAGGTCGGTGGGAAGCGCGCGGCGAATCACCGCGTAGCCCGCGCCACCGTGAAAGTCGACGTCGAAGCGAAGCGCCTTGCCGCGCGTGCCGGCGTCCGGATGAATCGTTGCGGTGACCCCGTCGGACGGCTGCGCTCTCCACGGCGTGAGGTCCTCGAACGAATCGAGCGCGCGCGGCTGCTGCGCACTCGCCGCCGACGTGACGAGCAACAGGGCACCGGCGGCGAACGCCCTCACTTCACACTCCCGGCGGTGATGCCGCGGATGTAGTAGCGCTGGAGAAAGAGGAACACGAGCATCACCGGCAGCACGGTGACGACGGAGCCGGCCATCATCAGCTCCGCGTCCTGCACATGCTCGCCGACGAGATTCGCGATCGCGACCGGGAGCGTGTACTTCCGGTCGTCGCTGAGCACGATCAGAGGCCACATGAAGTCGTTCCAGGTGCCGAGGAAGGTCCAGATCGCGAGGGTGGCCAGGATCGGCGCGATGACCGGGAGCACGACCAGCCGGTAGAGCTGCAGCTCGCTCGCGCCGTCGACACGGGCCGCGTCGAGCAGGTCGTCGGGGATCGCCAGCGCGTACTGGTGCGTGAGCAGGATGCCGAAGATGCTCGCCAGCCCGGGGATGATGACCCCCCAGTAGGTGTTGACGAGGTGCATCTCCTTCATCATCAGGAAGAGCGGCAGCATCGCGACCTGCGACGGCAGGATCAGGCCGAGCGAGAGCGCCTTGTAGACATGCTTCTGCGAGCGGAAGCGCAGCTTGGCGAGCGCGTAGCCGGCCATCGAGTTGATGATCACCGAGACGACCGTGACGACGCTGGCGATCAGGGCGCTGTTGAAGAGCGACCTGCCTAACGCGAGGCGGGTGAAGAGCGAGCGGTAGTGCTCGAGCGTCGGCGCACGCGGGATGATGTGCGGTGGGTAGGTGCTCGCCTCACCCGTCGCCATGAATGAGGCCGAGACCATCCAGAGCAGCGGGAAGATCGCGAGGATTGCGCCGATGATGAGCAGCGTGTAGACGCCGATGCGGGCGAGAATGCGCCGGTTACGGCGGCGGCCGACGTCGTCGCTCATTCCGAGGGCCTCATATGGAGCGCCTCATGCCTCGGCCTTCACGAAGCGCCGCTGGATCATCGTCGCGAGCGCGATGATGATGAACAGCACGAAGGCGATCGACGCGGCGAAGCCCATCCGCCACCAGCGGAATCCTTCCTCGTACATGTAGAGCACGACGCTGGTGGTCGCGCGGAGCGGACCGCCCTGCGTCATCACGTACGGCTCGGAGAAGAGCTGGAAGTAGCCGATCATCGTCACGATCCCGACGAAGGCGAGCGCGGGGCCGAGCATCGGGACGGTGATGTGCCAGAACCGCTTCAGCGCGTTCGCGCCATCCAGCTCGGCGGCCTCATACAGCTCCTGCGGCACGCTCTGCAGCGCGGCGACGAAGATCAGCATGTTGTAGCCGAAGTTCTTCCAGATCGACATGACGATGATCGCCGGCATCGCCCAGTGCGGATCGCCGAGCCAGTCGATGCGGTCGACGCCGACCTTGCTCAAGGCGAAGTTGAGCAGCCCATACTGCGGGTGGTAGAGATACTTCCAGACGATCGCGACGGCGACCAGGGTCGTCACGAACGGCGCGAAGTAGATCGTCCGGAAGAAGCCCTGCCAGCGCACCAGCTTGGAGCTGAGGAGGAGCGCCGCGCCTAACGACGCGGCCACCGTCAGCGGACCGCCGACGAGTGCGAAATAGAAGGTGTTGACGAGCGCCTTCCAGAACACCGGATCGTGCACCAGCCGGATGTAGTTCCCGGCACCGACGAAGCGCGCGTTGCCGATGCTGGCCACGGCGTAGATGTCGAAATCCGTCAGGCTCAGGAGCAGCGACGCGAGGACGGGAATCAAAAAGAATACGGAAATCAGGATCGCTGCCGGCGCGAGGAAAACAAAAGCCGCTCGCGTCTGCGCGGTCGCCGGCTCGTGCCTGACGACCTCGTACTCGACCGTATGGTCGGCGTCGTATCTCAGCGGCGGGCGAGCAGCCATCGGCGCTTTTCGAGGATCCGGTTGACGTCGGCGTCGAGCGCGGCCAATGCATCCTTCTCACTCACCCGGCCGCGCACGACCTTCTCGACCGTCTCGAACACGCGGGTCGCGATCAGCTCCCACTCGGGCACCTTCGGCGTCGGCGTGACGTCGCGGAGCTGCGTCATGAAGGCGAGCACCTGCGGGTCGGAGTCGAGCTTCGCCAGCTTCCACGCGCTCTCGCGTCCGGGCAGGTCGCCGGTGAGCTCGGCGAACTTCGCCTGCTGCTCGGGCTCACTGAGGAACTCGATCAGCGCCCACGCCTCTTTCTTGTGCTTCGACGCCTTGAACATCGCCAGGCTCGAGCCGCCGGCAAGGGAGGTCCCGGGATAGTCCGTGCCATCGGGCGAGGGGAGGGGCATCGCCGCCCACGCGTCCTGCATCGACGCCGGAAGGCGCTTCTTCAGCTCACCGACCTGCCACGGACCGCTCACGAACATCGCGAAGGTACCCTTCTCGAACTCCTGGAACAGGTTCGAGATCTCGTTGCTGCTCACCGTCGGCGCGATACCGTCCTTGTACAGCGACACGTAGAAATGAAACGCCTCGGCGAATCGCGGATCGCTGAAGCCGCCATAGCGGTCGCCGTCGCGGAGCAACGGCGCGCCCTTCTGCAGGCCTAACGCGACGACCTGGGGCCATTCGTTGGTGGGGAGGAGGATCCCCCACTTCGCCTTGCCGGCTTTCTGGACCTTCGCCATCGCGTCGCGCCACTGCGTCCACGACTTCGGTGGCTCGGTCACGCCGGCGGCGGCGAGCAGGTCCTTCCGGTAGAAGATCAGCTTCGTGTCGACATACCATGGCACGCCGAAGAGCGTGTCGTCGACGACGTTGGTCCGCCAGACACCAGCGAAGTAGTCGGTGCTGTCGATGACGGACGATGCCTTGACGAGATCGCCTAACGGTTCGAGCGCGCCGAGGGTCTGGAACTCGGGGACCCAGGTGTTGCCAAGCTGGGTGAGGTCGGGCGTGGCGTCGCCGACGAAGCCGGTCAGTAGTTTTTCATGGGCCGCCGTCCACGGCATCTGCTGCACGCGCACGCGGACGTTGGGATGCCGCCGCTCGAACTCCGGGATCAGCTTCTGGACAGCCTCGCCCTCGGCGCCCATCGCCCAGAAGCGCAGCTCGACGACGTCGCGCGCATTGGCGGCGCGACAGCCGGCAACGGCGAGGAGGCACGCGGCCGTGGCGAGGAGTGCGATACGGGTGATACGAGGGCGAGAGATGGTGCGTGGCAGGCGGGGTACCAGGTAGGGGTGAGGTCCTTGGGTGAACTACAATTTTACGGATGCATCCGATTCCACGGATCGGTCCGCGAAGATCGGTGCGGCCTGGGTGGATCAGCGCGATTGTAGTTCAAATGGTTGTTGCAGTATCCGTGTAATCCGTGAAATCGGATGAATTGTCGTTCACATGTTGAGACCACACCAACCGCGATCTCACGGAGCCACGAGCCAACCACCCGTGAAGCCCGCTCGCGTCAGGCCCTGACGAATGTACGGGCTCTTCTTCATGTACTTCCAGACGAGCTCAGTGCGGTAGTTCTCGATCATGCCGAGGATCGGGCCCTGATCGATGCCGAGGTAGTCGGTGTCGATCCAGCCGATGCCTGGAACCACTCGGCCTGCCCGCACTGCGCCAGCGTTGGTGAAGGTCGGGTTGAACGCATCCATGAACCCGTACTGCTGAAAGAGCTCGTTGCCGTACTTCACGCGCATCGCCTTGAGGGCGGCGATCGAGATGTCGGGGGTGAACGCGATCGAGCCACCAGCCGCGGTGGGAGCGAGCGTACCGTCGTCCTGGATCTCGTTCGACGCCGCGCCGCGGGCGCGATAGGTGAAGAACTGGCGCGAGCGTCCGTCGATGACGAGGGTGGTATCCGACGGACCGTCGCTCGCGGTCAGTCCCCAGATGTCGGCCGAGTAATCGCGGAACCCGCTCGGATTGGCGATTGCGTAGGAGCGCTGAGCGACCGTCGCCCGGCGCGAGTTCTCGAAGTAGTCAGTGCCATGCGACTTCATGAAGGGATCCTGGATCCCGCGGAAGTCGATGAACATCTGCGAGTACTGGTGCCCGAACAGCGGCGCGAAGTTGAGGTGCTCCTGTCCCTGGAACGTCGCCCACGTGTAGCTGCTCGTGTAGGCGGGCCAGGCACTGGCGTCGATCGGATGGGTGGGCGAGCCTAACGCGAGCACGTAGAGCAGCATCGCCTCGTTGTAGCCATTGTAGGTGTAGGGCAGCCAGCCCTTCTCGGGACTGTGTCCCATCGAGATCTTCGGAGCCATCGTCGACGTCGCCTGCGTCCAGTCGACGCGCCGGTAGAGCGAGTCCGCATAGGCGCGGATCGCCGACTCGGTCGTGCTGCTCCCGTCGAAATATTCCCGGCAGAAGAGCACTCCCCCAAGCAGCAGCGCGGTGTCGATGGTGGAAAGCTCGACGGTCTGGAACCGTTGGCCGGTATCCATGTCGAGGAAGTGGTAGAAGAAGCCGAGGTTGCCGCTCATTCCCGCCGCGGCCGGTCCCTGCGGCGCCTGATAGAACCAGCGCAGCGTATTCAGCGTCCGCTCGCTCGCCTGTGCACGGGTGATGTAGCCCCGTTCGACGCCGATCGGATACGCGGTGAGCGCGAAGCCGACGGCCGCGATGCTCGAGAAGCTCTTCGAGGGCCAGCGATCGGGGGTGAGGCCGGTCGCGGGGCGAGTCTGCTCCCAGAAGAAGTTGAAGGTCCGCACCTGCACCGTGTCGAGGAACGGCTCGTTGCGAAGGTCGGGTCTGGGGCCCGTGATGGTAGTGCGGGCGCAGGCACCGCCAAGCGTCGCGATGGCCAGCGCCGCGACGAGGGAGTGCAGACGAGGGAAAAGTCGGCGCATGGACGGAGAGGTGGAGAAGGCACGACGGGGAGCCAGCGCGTTAGGCGCCAGCTCCCCGTCGAGTCAAGCAGGAATCATGCAGGTCAGAAGTTCACTTCAGCGCCCAGCTGATAGCGGCGCGCGTCGCTCGAGAGATCCGTTCCGCGACCGAAGTTCTTGTTGGTGCGGTCGCCCGTCTCGTAACGGCCGAAGTTCACGTGGTTGGTTGCGTTGAACACATCGACGGTGAAGCCGATGCGCGTCAGCGTCCGGCCAAACGTCGGCAGGTCCTTCCGGAAGCGAAGATCGACGTTCCGGTACGGGAATGTACCCGGTACCGTGAA
Organism: Gemmatimonadaceae bacterium; assembly: GCA_031359795.1. Lineage (GTDB taxonomy): Bacteria > Gemmatimonadota > Gemmatimonadetes > Gemmatimonadales > Gemmatimonadaceae > JABFXC01. Next base: position 6,663 of record JANMAM010000231.1, on the reverse strand, counting down.
TCCACCGCGCTCGAACTTGTTGCCAGTCGTGCTCAGGCCGCAGAACCGGAAGGGGCAGCCGACGTCCTGGCGGAACTTGCCGCCTAACGTGATGAGCCCGGAGAACTGGATATCGAGGTAGTACGGAATATCAGTGATGAAGTTGGCGACGACCCGGTCCCGCTCGTCGTTCGACAGGTGCTTCCCGATCGCGGCCTGGTTCGGATAGTCGAAGTCATCGCCGAGGTTGTCCGCGCCCTGCAGCTCGCGAACAGCCCGTGTGTAGGCAATGCCACCACCGTAGCCGATCGAATGGGAATCGGCCCGGGAATATGGCCGGTCGAGTTGGAGCTGCAACGACCGGTACCACGACTTCCCGTCGTTCGTCGAGTAGATGAAGTTGCTGAACCCATGTGCGCCGACCGGGAAACCATTCCCCTGGCAGCAGGTGCCGTCAGGGCGCAGCGACCCGGCATCGCCGAAGTTGAGCCCGATCTGGTCGTAGCCGGTGACACTCGCGTAGGTCGCCGTTACGGTGAGCGCGCTGAACACCTGCCGGATGCCCGCGTTCATCTGCTTGGAATACGGAACCTTCGCTTCATTGTCGATCAGGAACCCCTCTGGCAGACCAGACGTCTTGACGAGCGCATCGAGCGTCGCCTTGTCGGCGGTCAGGTACGACGGGTTGAACGCAACCTGACCAGGCCCCGGGGTCTGGCCGGGGGCGGCGAAGCGAATCGTGTAGTCCGGGTGCCGGATCTTCAGGACCGGGTCCACTGCATAGAGGTCGAACGGAATGCGGTCGTAGTAGAGACCCCATCCGCCGAAGATCGTGGTGCGGCTCAGCTTGTCGATACCGTACGAGAAGCCGACGCGCGGCTGGAAGGCACCGAGGAACGGGTCGCGATTCTTGCCGTCGCTGATGTAGCGCTCGGGATCGAGCGGGCGCGCCAGCTGGCTGGCGTACCGTCGCAGCGTGTCGGCCAGGGTCCGGGGTGTCACGTAGCCGCTGTTCAGCATGTTGGTCTCGACGTCCCAACGAATGCCGAGGTTCAGCGTCAGGCGCTCCATCGGCGTCCAATCGTCCTGGATGTAGGCGCCGATCTGCTTGTTGTTCGCGTTGATGTTCGGGTCGCCGCTGCCGTAGACGAGACGGAACGGAGTCCGGTAACCGTACGACGTCGGTGCAGGGTTGCAGGTCGGGTTGCAGTTGACGAGGTCAGCGTAGGTGAACTGCGGCGTGGTGTTGTTGTCCTTGATGATGTCGTATTTCACGAAATCGATGCTCGCACCGCCCTTGAAGATGTGCTCACCGGCGAGCTGCACACCCGAATAGGTGACGTCGTTTCGCAGGCCAAGCCGTTTCTGGGCGAAGTCCTGGTTGCTGCGATTGCTGCCGATCGTGGCGTCGGTCCCGAGGTACTCGTAGCGACGCGACGCAATTCCCGGGGTGTTCGGCGTCGGATTCCGGCGGAAGCTCGAGTAGTCGACCTTGGCTTCGTTGAGGAGCGCGCCCTTGAAGTAGTTGTACTTCAACTGGCCGATCGAAATGTTCTGGCGGAAATTGATGGCCGCGCCATAGCCGCCACTGCCGCCGAAATCGCGGACATCGGTCTCACGGCGGTTGCTGACGCTCAGCTCCACCGTCGAATTCTCATTGAAGGAGTTATCGATCTTGCCGAAAAGCAGGTTCTCGCGGAACGGCGATCCGAAGGTCCCGTTGTACTGCGCGAGGTTCACGGTGTCGAGCGCCGTGAAGCCCGCCGGCGTCGCGGCGAAGTTGACGCGATTGTCCCTGTTCTGATAGTTGCCCTCGTACGATCCGAAGACGTGCATCTTGTCCTTGATGATCGGGCCGCCAATGCTGAACGCCGTCAGCGTGCGGTTGTAGTTCGGCCGCTTGAACGTCGACGCGTTGCCCGTACGCCGAGCGATCGTGTCGGCGTTGAACTTGTCGCGCCGCTGGAACGAGTCGAGCTGGACCAGGCCCTCGCTCTGGTAGCCGAACAGCGCGTTGCCGCTCCACTTGTTGCCGCCCGACTTGGTCGTCGCCGTGATGATGGCGCTCGACGCCTTCTGATATTCAGCCTTGAAATTCTGGCTGATCACGCGGTACTCCTGGATCGCGCCGCGCGGGAAGGGATTGCCGCGGCTCGCGTCCTGACCCGCGACACCACCAGAGGTGAGGTCGTTCTTCAGGCTCGTTCCGTCGATGAACAGGTTCACCGCGTTGGCGGTCTGTCCGCCGGCCGAGAACGTCCGGAAGCTGGTCGAGCTGATCCGATCCGGGCTGACCGTGACGCCGGGTGAGAGCGCGGCGAGGTCGAGAAAGTTGCGACTTGCCGTCGGCAGCTTCTCGATCTGCGCCTGCGTAATGTTCGTGGCAACTTCGGACGACGCGGCCTGCACGATCGGTGCGGCTGTGACGGCGACCGTCGACAGTGTCGTCGCCTGCGAGACGAGCGAGAAGTTCTGCAGCGCGGTTGCGCCGATCTGGACGACCACCCGCCGCGTGATCGGCGCGTAGCCGATCCGCCTGACGGTCATGTCGTAGGTCCCCGGGACGATACCTGGGAGGACGTACGTTCCATCGTCCCGGCTCTCGGTACCGCGCGGGACGCCGCTCTCGACGTTGCGCGCCGCGATCTGGACGGTCGCCATCGGCGCGCCATTGTCGGCGGTGACCACCCCGCGGATCGTGCCGGTGCTGTTCTGCGCCCCGGCCGCACCCACTCCCCCCAGCCCGAGCAGCGCCGCGGCGACCGCGATGCCCCCGAGCCACCGATTCACGTTCCTGCGCATGGTGCCTCCCTCAGTGTGGTTTCGACTAGTGATCATGCGATCGGTGTTCTGCATTCAAGTCCTCTGCCTGACGTTAGACCGCCACTACCCACCTTCACCCCGCCGTCCGCGACCCGCGCCCCACACGATGCGCGCACGACCAGCTCGGTCGCCAGCGTCGCCTGTACCCGCGCATGCTCGTTCTTCCAGCCGACCGCGTGGATCAACGTCCGCACCGCCCGCGCTCCGAGTCCGGCGATGTCCACCCGCACCGTCGTCAGCGTCGGATGAAAGTACCGGGCGATCGGGATGTCGTCGAAGCCGGTGACCGCGATGTCGTCCGGCACCCGGAGCCCCGCGTCGCGCAGCGCGCTCATCGCGGCGATCGCCATCACGTCGTTCGCGGCGAACAGGGCGTCGGGACGTGGCGACACCGCGAGTAACTGCTCGACTGCCGCAATCCCCGCGCCCTCGCTGAAGTCACCATCGATCTCCCACGAGTCCGGCTGTGCGATCCCCGCCTCGCGCAATGCGTCGCGATAACCACGGCGCCGGGCGTCGGCGTCGGCGTTGCCGCGCGGGCCGCCGACGAACGCGATCCGCTGCCTGCCTAACGCGAGCAGGTGCCTCGTCATCGCGAATGCGCCGCCGTGGTTGTCGATGTCGAGCGCATCCACGTCCTGCTGCCCCCCCGCACAGTTCAGCAGCACAATAGGAAGGCTCGGCGGGAGCTCGGCGGCCAGCGTCCGGCCGTCGATCACCGGCGACATGATCACCACCCCATCCACCCGGCCGAGCATCGTCGCGAGCGCGGCCGAGATCTCGGCTGGCGCGTTGTGCGAGCTCGAGACGAGCACGTGGTAGCCCTGTGCCTGTGCCGTCTCGTCGATGCCGCGAATGACCTCGGAGAAGAACTCGCCATGCAGGTCGGGAAGAAGAACGCCGAGGGTGTGCGTGCGGCTGGTGCTGAGGCTGCGGGCCGCGACGTTAGGCGAGAAGCGGAGGGAGGTCGCGACCTCGCGCACGCGTCGCCGGGTCTCATCCTTTACCGGCCCGATCCCGTTGAGCACGCGGGAGACGGTGGCGACGGAGAAACCGGACACACGGGCGACATCACGGATCGTAACTGCCATGCCCTCTTGCTCGGCTGGTGAGCCCGGAAAAACAGGCCGCGCTGGCGCGTCGAACAACGCGGATGGAAACGGTTACAGTCCGGGCGGTATGTTGTCAAGAAGTCGACCTGTACCAGCGAATCCCTGAGTCTGGTTGAACGCGATGGTAGTTTAGGGCCGTGCCGCCGCTGACTCTCCGTCCCTTGTTCGTGCTGCTCGACTTCGCTCGCAGCGGACCGCATGCCCGCGGCCTGCTCTTTCGCGATCCGATCGCGGTACTCGCTGCCAGGCAAATTGACGAAGTTGCAGCGGTGCTCGAGGGGGTGGAGCGCGCGACCGCCGAAGGCCATCACGCGGTCGGCTTCGTCAGCTACGATGCGGCGCCCGCGTTCGATCCGGCGTTCGTCGTCCGCGGCCGCACCAACATGCCCCTCGCCTGGTTCGGGATCTTTCGCGAACCCGAAGCCGCCCCCGTGCTCGCGGGAGTGCCTGACGATGCGCCCGTTCAATGGACGTTCGCTACCGATGAATTCGCGCATGCCCGCGCGGTCGGGAACATCCGGCGCGCGATCGCTGGCGGCGAAGTCTATCAGGTCAATCATACCATCAGGCTGCGGCCGGACGTGGCGCCCGAGCCACTCGCGCTCTACAGCCGGATGCGCGCCGCGCAGCCCTCCGGCTACTGCGCGTACTTCGACATCGGCTCGCACTGCATCGCCTCGGCGTCGCCCGAGCTCTTCTTCCATCATCGCAGCGGCAACAGGATCACGACGCAACCGATGAAGGGCACCGCGCGCCGCGGCCGCTGGCGCGCCGAAGACGACGCCGCGGCACTGGCGCTCGCGGGTTCGGAGAAGGAACGCGCCGAGAACGTCATGATCGTGGACCTGCTGCGGAACGATCTCGGCAGAATCGCGCGCGCCGGGACGGTGCACGTACCGAAGCTGTTCGAAGTCGAACGGCATCCGACCGTGCTGCAGATGACGTCGACGGTCGAAGCGGAGTTGGATCCTGGCGTCACCCTCGGAGAGATCTTTGGCGCGCTCTTTCCCTGCGGTTCGGTGACCGGCGCCCCGAAGATCGCGGCGGTGGCGAAGATCGCGGAGCTCGAGGACTCGCCGCGCGGCGTCTACTGCGGAGCCTTGGGCTGGATCGCGCCGCGGGGCGAAGCGATCTTCAACGTCGCGATCCGAACCGCATGGCTCGACCGCGACACCGGCTCGATGGAATACGGCGTCGGCGGCGGCATCACCTGGGATTCTGTCGCGAGCGAGGAGTACTCCGAAGTCCGTGCCAAGTCCGCACTGCTGACATCGACAACGCCGCGCTTCGACCTGCTCGAGACGATGCGCCTGGAGCCCGAGGGCTACGTGCGCCGCGAGCGGCACGTCGCTCGGCTGCTCGAATCGGCGCGGTACTTCGGGTTTCCGGTCGACGCGGCGCGCGTCGAGCATGCGCTCGAGGACCATGCGCGTGACGCAGCCGAGTTTCCCCGTCGCGTCAGGCTGCTCGTTTCACCCGAGGGCGTGCCGCGGATCGAGGATCGGGCGCTTCTCGAGCACGACTCTTCGGGTGCGCCACGCGTGATGGCGCTTGCCAGCTCCCCCGTGTCGTCGGCCGACCCGTTTCTCTTTCACAAGACGACACATCGCGCGGTCTACGACCGGCACCGCGCCGAGCATAGTCAAGCATTCGATGTGCTGCTCTGGAACGAGCGCGGTGAACTGACCGAGCTCACGATCGGGAACGTGGTGCTGCGGATCGATGGAGTGGATTGGACGCCACCGCGCGAGTGCGGACTGCTGGCGGGGACGTATCGCGCCGAGCTTCTCGAGCGGGGCGAGATTCGCGAGCGCGTCATGCGTGTCGAGGATCTGCGCCGGGCGGAAGGAGTGTGGCTGATCAACAGCCTGCGCGAACGGGTGCTGATGACCTGGCACTGAGTGGACGACCGTTAGGTAGGAACCCTACATCCGACACAGCCTGAGCCCAGCCAACACGGCTTAGCGATGTCTCACAAGCGCGTGAACTCGAGGCGACGTCTCGCTCGACCATCGCGTAACTTCGCATTGGGCGAACTTCGCCCGGGAGTTATCCCGCCGAACTCATGTCGATATTCGGGACACCCAGTGCAATACGAAGCTCTAAATATTCACGCAGACGCACGATCATCGGCGGCCCTTCGGCTCGTCGGCTACTCGTTCCTCATCCTGTTCATCGAGCTCGCCTTCATCCGCTACATCTCCGCATACGTGCGGGTGTTCGGGTTCTACCTCAACATGGTGGTGATCGCGACATTCCTCGGCATGGGCGTCGGCCTGCTCCGGGCGCGCGATGAGATAAAAGTCCGCTGGATCGCGCCGAGTGCGCTCGTGCTGCTGTTCGCGGCGGTCAAGGTCTGGTCGAACTTCATCGTCCGCACCCAGAAGGATCCGAACGAGCATATCTGGGCGATCTACGGTGAGATGCACGGGACCTGGGGCAAAGTCGGGATCCTCCCCACCGTCCTGATCCTCTTCACGCTCGTGGCGCTGGTGATGCTGCCGTTAGGCTCGGGGATGGGAGCGCTCTTCCGCCGCTTCCGTCCGCTCACCGCATACTCCCTCGACATCGCCGGAAGCCTTGGCGGCATCGCGCTGTTCGCGGTGCTGAGCGCGCTGCGGACGCGGCCGGTCGTCTGGTTCACGCTCGCGTTCGCGATCTGGGCGGTGCTGTCGCTCGGCACCGTCCGCTACGCCGCGGCGATGGCTGGCGCCGGAGCTGCCGCCGTCGCACTCGCCGCCTGGACCGC
>JANMAM010000133.1:0-6907 GCA_031359795.1 Gemmatimonadaceae bacterium | reverse complement strand
CCGTCGATCCATGACTCGAGCTCGCGGCTGTCGCCTGCGTCGAAGCCATCGAGCAAGGTGCCCTTGTAGGCATCCGTCGCCGCCGCCCACTCGCCGGCACGGATCGCGTCGTTGAAATCCCACAGGTCCACCCGGATCCGGTCCGGATTCAGCGCGAGCTCCTGCGCGGTCGCGACGATTACGTCGCCGCCGAGTACGCGCCGGATCGCATAGACAGCCTGGTCGAGCGCGTGCCGGGCGCGGTCGGCGGTGCTCTCCGGCCAGAGGTACGCCTCGATGCGACGGCGCGATACCCCTGAACGTCCGCCGAGCGCAAGCAGCGCAAGGAGCCCGACCCGCCGCTTTTGCTGGGCGGCGAGAGGGACCGGACCGTTGTCAGTCCGCAGGACAAGCGTTCCAAACAGCTCGAGGATCAACATTTTTTTTCGAGCCGGCAATCGGTGACTTGCCGGTGAGCTTTCGGTGAGCCGTGCGCTCTATCATGGGTCCACCAGCTGGCCGGGTCAACCACGACGACGACCCTGCGGCGATTCGCACACTCAATGGAGGCACACAATGCAGTCCCGAATGGCTTTCTCCGTTATGGCGTTGCTCGTAGCTGCGGGATGCAACGGGCCGGATTCGACCGCCCCGGTCAGGCAGGAGCGCGGCCCGCAGGTTACTCCCGCGAGCACGAGTGCGACGGCCAGTGAAGCGAACGACGCCGAGGGAAACCAGCGCAGCGGCGCACTCCACGTTACGAAGGAATGCTCGCAGTACACCCGTCTCGCGGGGTCTTTCTGTACGCTCACGTCGTCGAACCTGAGAGCGTTGCCGCCCGGCACGAAGGTCGTGTATTTGTCGGACCTTGTCGGGACGACGCTCGAGACCGACGTGATCCTGTACCCCCCCGGGAATGGATCCAGTGTCGCGTTCGGACACGTCTCGCTCGATCTGGTGAGAGCGTACGGGATCGGCACCCTGTCCGGAGGTAGTGGGCGGTTCAAGCACCTCGAGGGCACGTTCGAGATCACGCCGCAGCCCGGTGTGCGAACCTGGGCGTGGACGGGCCGCTACAGCTTCGGCGAAAACGGCGACAACGACTGACGCCCGTTGACCGCGGGGACCGTTCCCCACTGCGTGAATTCGTCCGGAAACGGAAAATGTCGGACAGCGTCTCTGCTGCCCGACATTTCGTTTCCTGAAGCGCGGACCAACGACCGTCCGCTGGTCTACGTCATTTGGCGTATGGACACCGCGACCAGGGCGTGCCATGATCGACTGTCGGTAGTAACAGGCAACGCGCCCCCCGGAGGTACCATGAAACGCCTGATGATCGGCACCGTCCTCGTAGTCGGCCTCGCAACGTGCGGTGATCCAGCGAACGTGCTCGCGCCAAATCAGCGCCCGCAGCTCAGTATCTCCCCGGCAGATGGGAAGGGGAAGATCGTGTTCCACAGTAGCCGCGACGGCGACTTCGACATCGTCGCGATGAATGCCGACGGGACCGACCAAACGAAGCTCACCAGCGACGCCAACAACGATATCGACCCGGTTTGGTCGCCGAATGGCAAACGCGTCGCCTTCAACCGCTTCCCGGCCGACTGGAGCGGCTGCGAAGTCTTCGTGATGAACTCGGACGGGACTGGCGTCACGCAGCTGACGCATGGCGGCGGCTACGAGTTCGGCGGGATCTGGTCGCCTAGCGGCAAGCGGATCGCGTTCGTCGCCAACCACGACGGCTCCAACGACCTCTACGTAATCAATGCGGACGGCAGCGGTTTGAAGCGTGTGACGACCGGCGCCGACGTTGGGACGGTCACCGCCTGGTCGCCAAACGGCAAGCAGATAATGTTCAGCAGCGGCCGCGACGGCGGTGACGGAGACATCTTCGTCATGGACGCCGACGGCACCAACATCACGGACCTGACCAATAACAACGTCGACGACGAGGGCGATCGCGCCAGCTGGTCTCCCAACGGCAAGCTGATCGCATTCAGCAGCCGCCGCGACGGCGGTGACCTCGACATCTTCGTCATGAACGCCGACGGGACGGGCGTCAGACAGATCACCGGGATCGGCGGTGACGTGGTCGACGACGATGACCCCACCTGGTCGCCGAACGGCAAGCACCTCGCCTTTCAGAGCTCGCGCGACGGGGACGAAGAAATCTGGACGTCAACGCTCGACGCGACCGAGGTGACGCAACTGACGTTCAACGTCGGGGCGTTCGACGCGGTGCCGAGCTGGGTATCAGGAAGCATTCACGGCGCCGCGAATCCCGGCTCTGTACTCACCCGAGCAACCGTTCATCCCAACAGCCAGCGCTATCGCGATCGCGGATCGCATCCGGCCACCGGCCGATCGGGGTCGGCGTCGCTGACCATGCGCGCGCTGCTCGGACGCGACGGTGTCACCACGCTCGACCTCAGCACCGGCGTTCTCGATGGCGCGTCTCCGGGAATCATCGCCAAGACTCAGGTGAAGGCGTTCGATGCGAGCGACAAGCTCACCTGGACAGTAAACTACAATCAGCCGCTGCAAGGTGGCGCGGTGAGCTATCAGTACCCGGGCCGCGCTCGCAACACCCTCATTCTCGCGCAGAGCAACGTCCGCGGGATCGACGGCGCACGCACCGACGTCGTCACCGTCTCGACGCCGGTCAAGCTGCGGCCCGACCTGCGCGCCGACGGCAGGCTCGGCGCACCGGCCAGCGCGATCGTCAACACTCCGGTCAACATCTTTGCCACCGTCCGCGAGACGAACGGCGATGTCGGCGCGCTGGCCGACTGCGTTCTGTACGTGAATGGAGCGCGCGCCGACGAAGCGTTAGGCATCTGGGTCGACGCCGGCAGCGCAGCGTCCTGCGCCTTTGCCTGGACGTTCCCCAGCGTCGGGACGCAGCAGGTCCAGGTGAAGCTCGCGCATATCACGCCGGCGGATTACGACAACCGCAACGATGACAGCCCGACGGCGTCAATCGAGGTGACCCCGGCGGTGCTGTACTACAACGCCTGGGCCTCTGATGCGACGAGCAACATGTCAGACGAATACAGCAATTCGTGGGTCAGCAGCGACGGGCTGCGTCGGGAGGAGTTCAGCTATTACAACACGCGCTACGATCATTGGCAGTTCGCCGGAATCTACGCGTCAAGCGTCGGTGAACTCTCGTTCCCACTGAGACGGTTGGAGCTGTCACAGTCGACTGGGGGCGCGCTGATCGCGGAGACTGACGCATCGGACGTCGCGCCGACCTACCAGTGGGGCGATGCGAGCAACGGCGGGGCGTGTTTGTACACCGGGAGCGACGGCGTGTTTTTCATGTTGTGCACGGCGTCGTATTCGGGTGGTGGCCAGGTGCAGCGGTCCACATCGGTACAGTACGCTCGAAGCGCCGGCGAGGCGACCTATTTTGGGCGCAACTTCTATCACTTCTGGAATGACGCCCCGCCCGCATATGACTTCGGCTGGGTCAACAATTACGACTATACCTACTCGCCCGGCGTCCCGTTCGTCGCGTACGGGAACGACTACGCCTTCCGCATGCACGTTCAGGGCAGCGATAATGGCTTCGCGATCACGCCGGTCATCCCGTTGACACCGTTCAACTATTCCTTTGATACGGGACGGTGGTGCTGGGACTACACGTGGGAGGGTACCGGTCACGGCTGCGCCCGTTCGGCGTACTCGAGCGCCGGGCGGAGCGGCGGCGTCTACGGAGCGACCGAGATGGTGCCGTAAGGCCTGACTGTCGAACAAGAGCGCCGGGCGCCTGTGTGTCAGGCGCCCGGCGTTCTGCTTTCGGGTCTGAGCGTCGAGCGCCCTACAGCACCGCGCCGCTCGCTGGCCGCCCCGCCGCCGCGGAACTGACGATCCGCTTCCGCGCCCGCATGCCCATGCCAAGCAGCAGCAGGCCGAACGCGAGCACGATCAGCCCCCACCAGAGATTGATGTTCACGCTTTCCGATCGCGCGTAGATCGGACTGCCCGCGGTCGCGAGGCCGTAGACCACGAGGATCACGCCTAACGTGCTGAACAGCCAGCCGATCGGCAGGCGGATGTCGGTCGCCATCACGAGACTCATGTGGTGCGCGCTCCCTTACGCGAAGATCAGGTTGAGGACCACCGTCGCTGCGAGCACCACCAGGCCCAGCGTCAGCGGACGATGCGTCCACCGCTTCTCGGCCTGCGCCTCGTGCGGCGTGAGTGAATAGACCAGGCCGACCAACTCGCTCTCGGCACGCGGCCGCGTCACCATGCTGACCACGATCGTGATCACGAAGCAGCTCACCCACGCGACGATCGCGGTCCAGAACGTCTGCGCGAGCTCGCTCGGATAGGTGTGGAGGACCCCGAAGAATCCGCCCTTGATGCCCGGGCCGGAACCGGTCGGCAACGTCAGGCCATGGTGGATCAGCGCGCCTAACGTTCCGGAGATCAGGCCGATGAACGCGCCATGCCCGGTCGTTCGCTTCCAGAACATGCCGAGGAGGAAGGTCGCGAACAGCGGCGCATTGACGAACGCAAAGACGAGCTGCAGCAGGTCCATGATGTTGTTGAAGGCACCGGCCACGTACGCTGCCGCCACCGCCAGCAGCACCCCGCCCACCGTCGCCGCTCGTCCCATCCAGAGGTAGTGCGCATCCGATGCGTTCTTCCGGATGTGGCTCTGGTAGATGTCGTAGGTCCAGACCGTGTTGAAGGCGGTCACGTTGCCGGCCATCCCCGACATGAACGACGCGAGCAGCGCCGTCAGGCCCAGTCCGAGCATTCCCGAGGGGAAAAGCCGGATCAGCATCATCGGCGTCGCCAGGTCGTAGTCGAGCACCGTGCGACCGTTATGGTCGATCAACGCCGCGCCGCCCGCACCGAGCTTCGCCGGGATGATGCCCATGCCGTCGGTGCCACCCGTCGACGACAGCACCAGCGCGATCATGCCAGGCAGGATCACGAGGAATGGGAAGAACATCTTCGGGATCGCTGCGATCAGCGGCGTGCGCCGCGCGGCGGTCATCGAGTCGGCTGCCATCGCCCGCTGCACCACCAGGAAGTCGGTGCACCAGTAGCCGAAGGACAGCACGAATCCGAGCCCCATCGCGAGTCCGAACCACTCGACTCCAATGGGATTGGTCGCCGGGTCGGTCATCCCTTGCCAGGCGTGAGTCAGTGAACCGGCAGGAAGTCCGCGGTCCACCGCGGCGACAGAGAGCTTGGCGACCAGCCCGTCCCACCCGCCGACGGCGCGGAGCCCGAGGAACACGAGCGGCGCGAAGCCGAAGGCGATGAGGAAGAACTGCAGCACTTCGTTGTAGATCGCGCTCGTCAGTCCGCCGAACAGCACGTACGCGAGCACGATCGCCGCCGACACGAGCACGCTGACGGTGAAGCTCCAGCCGAGCAGCAGGTTGAAGAGCTTGCCCATCGCGTACATCGAGATGCCCGACGAGAAGACGGTCATCGCCGCGAAGGACACCGCGTTCAGCGTGCGGGTCTTCTCGTCGAAGCGGAGCTTGAGGTACTCGGGGACCGATCGGGCGCGCGAGCCGTAGTAGAACGGCATCATGAATATTCCGACGAACACCATCGCCGGGATCGCGCCGATCCAGTAGAAGTGGCTCGTTCCCATTCCGTACTTCGCGCCAGACGCGCCCATCCCGATCACTTCCTGGGCGCCGAGGTTCGCCGAGATGAAGGCGAGACCGGTGACCCATGCCGGGAGCGAGCGGCCGGCGATCAGAAACTCGCCGCTCGTCGTCATCTTTCTGCGGAGCATCCAGCCAACGCCAAGCACCGCGGCGAAGTACACCGCCATGATCAGGTAATCGATCGGGGCGAGATCGACGAGAGGGGTCGTGTCCACGAATGCTCCGTTAGGGTGGGGTCGGGGTCAGGCCCAATGGAAGGTCACTGCTGCGCCAGCGGGAACTGTGTAGCTGAACGATTTGTCCCGCCAGCGTACGATCACGGTCCGGTCGAGCGGCGCGGTGTTGAGCACGATGAGCACCTTCGATCCATCGTCGGCGTTCCTGAATGCGACGCTCTGCACTCCTTCGACATCCGACGATGACGCGATCCGATGCGCACCCTGCTTCACGAACCGGCTGGCATGCGCCAGCGCATAGTACTCGACGTTACGCGTCACCGAGCCGGTTGTCGACCCGATGGTAACCACGCCGCGACAATCTGCACACCCGCCCAGGTGAGGTCCAGAGTTCTCGTCCAGCGCGAGATTCCACAAGAGGATCCCCTTCGCCCAGTTCCGGGTGCTGCCGATGACGAGCGTCCCGACGTGGAACTTGAGGTTCGCGCCAAAATCCAGCGACCAGTTCCCCCCCGAGCACTCGGTGAAATACGCCTCCTTGTCGGGGTAGGCATCGTGCACCAGCCCCTGCGCCGAGACGTTCCCCCCATAGCAGTGCCATGCGACGCCGGCCACGTACGGGCGAGCGCCGGCGTCCCCGAGGACCCCCAGGGGAGACTCGGGCTGGTCCCAGTTGTGGTCCCAGTCGAGGATCTTCGTCTGCAGCCCGTCCTGCGCGAAGAGCGGCCCGAGGTTCTCGCGGAGGAATTTCGCCCGCTGCGCCGGGTTGAGCGCCATCCCTGGATAATTCTCCGGCTCGAAGTGCGGCTCGTTCTGCACCGTGAGCGCGAAGATCGGAATCCCCTCGGCCTCGTAGGCCCGCACGTATCGCCGCAAATACTCGGCGAGCGCGGGGTAGCCCTCGGGCGTGAGCGTCCCCTTGGTCAGGCTCCCCGTCGTCTTCATCCACCCGGGCGCGCTCCAGGGCGACGCCATGATCTTGAGCTGCGGGTTGATCGCGTACGCCTGCTTCACCGCCGGGAGAAAGTAAGGCCGGTTCGAGTCGATCGAGAATCGAGCGAGCGCCGGATCGCTCTGCCCCGCCGGCATGTCGTCGAGGCTGTAGTG
>JANMAM010000125.1:0-52151 GCA_031359795.1 Gemmatimonadaceae bacterium | reverse complement strand
CCCGGCGGCGAGGATTCCCAACGGCCCGGCGACGCTGAGCAGCCGCGCGACCGAATCGGGCGCGACGCCAGCGCGACGCAGTGTCTCGTTGTCGGCATCGACCAGCGTGCTCGGCGTGCTGATCGCCCGCGAGACATCGATTGCGGCGTTGTAGGTGAGCGCCTGGCGAATGAGCTCACCTTCGCCCCCGATGCTCGCCCGCAGGCCTCCGCTCGGAATGCCTGACGCCCGGCCGACGGCGTCGGTGAGCTGGAGCTGCCGTGGGTCGAGCGTGATGAAGGCGTTGCGGCGCTGGAAGAAGCGGTCGCCTGGCGAGAGGCGCACGTCGATGTTCGCGCCCGCGAAGCCGCCGCGCGTCGGGTCGAAGGTCGCACCGGTGACACGCGTCTCGGTCCGCGCGGCGCGGGGAACGCTCCCGCCAGCCATCCCCATCCCGTTCAACGTCGTGAGGTTCGACTCTGCCCCGGCGCCGAGTATCGAGGGACCGTTAGGCGTGGACGTCACCCCGGCGAAGGTGGTGGCGGTCGCATTGATGTCCCCGCCCACACTCGGCGGCACCTGCCCCTCGACACCGTCCTTGAACTTCTCGGAGGCGCCGGTCTCCGGCTGCGACGCGGAGACATTGTTGTCCGCCCGGACTGGCCTGGTCGCCCGGACCCTGATCTCGGCGAGCATCGCCGCTTCGCTCCCGAGGCGGAAATCGGCAACGAGGGTGACCTCGCTTCCCTGCCGCTGCACACGCCGGCGGGCGGTGCGGAAGCCGGCGGCGGTCACGTAGACGAGATAGTCACCGGTGCCCGGTTCGAAGCGCACCGAGTAGTTGCCGTCAGCGTCGGTGACCGCCTGCAGCGTGGCGCGGTCGGGCCCGCGGGTCACGATTACAGTCGCGGCAGGGATCGCGTGGGCCGAGTCGTCGGTGACCCGCCCGCGAATCACGTCGGCGGCGGATCCGACGGGCGTAACGGCATCCTGTGCCGCGACGATTCGAGTGCCGACGGCGGAGACCGTGATGCTCAGCGCGAGCGCCGCGAGGGCGAGCCGGGGGGTGCGGCGCGGGTTCGCAGGGGCGAGGCAGCGACGAAACATTGGGCGGCGGTCAGGTGGGGGAGTTGGCTATGCTAAAAATATAGCACTGTGCTAGGTATTTAGCATACAACGACCAGAATCAGGAGTCGGCCCGGGCGGCGCCGCGTTCCTGACCCCCGTCTGACACAACGACTCTCCGAAACGGTTCGCGGCCCGCCGCGCCGCTCACGTCAACGACGGGTCAAGTCCTCGCGGCCCAACGATCACTTCCAGCGCCAATTCTTCACGTCGGGGAGATCGTCCCCATGCGCTCGCACCCAGGCGGTGTGCTCGACGAGCCGCGCCTCGCACCACGCCGTTAGGCCTCGCGCGGCCGGATCGTTCGCCAGCTGCGGCAACCGGGCGATGACGTCGATCACCAGGTCGAAGCGGTCGATGTCGTTCAACACCGTCATGTCGAACGGCGTCGTGGTCGTGCCTTCCTCCTTGTAGCCCCGGACGTGGAGGTTGTGGTGGCCATGCCGCCGGTATGTCAGGCGGTGAATCAGCCAGGGGTAGCCGTGGAAGGCAAAGATGATCGGCTTGTCAGTGGTGAAGAGCGCATCGAACTTCCTGTCACTCAATCCGTGCGGATGCTCGATCTCGGGCTGCAGCGTCATCAGGTCGACGACGTTGACCACGCGCACTCGCAGTGACGGGAGCTTCTCGCGGAGGATCGACGCGGCCGCGAGCAGCTCCATCGTCGGCACGTCGCCGGCGCAGGCGAGGACGACGTCCGGATTCTTTCCGCCATCCGTGCTCGCCCACTCCCAGACACCAAGGCCCGCCGTGCAATGCGCTTCCGCGGCTTCGGCGCTCAACCACTGCGGCGCGGGCTGCTTGCCGGCGACGATCACGTTCACATAGTTGCGGCTGCGCAGGCAGTGATCGGCCACGGAGAGCAGCGTGTTCGCGTCCGGCGGGAGATAGACGCGGACGACGTCCGCCTTCTTGTTCACGACGTGGTCGATGAAGCCGGGATCCTGGTGACTGTTGCCGTTATGATCCTGCCGCCAGACGTGCGATGTCAGCAGGTAGTTCAGCGACGCGATCGGCTTGCGCCATGGAATGTGCCGAGTCGTGTTCAACCACTTGGCGTGCTGGTTGAACATCGAGTCGACGATCTGGATGAACGCTTCATAGCAGGAGAAGAGCCCGTGCCGGCCGGTGAGCAGGTAGCCCTCGAGCCAGCCCTGGCAGAGGTGCTCACTGAGCACCTCCATGACGCGTCCGCTGGTGGACACGTGCTCGTCGGTCGGGAGGATCGTCGCGCTGAGCACGCGATCCGTCGCCTCGAAGACTGCGTCGAGCCGGTTCGAGCTCGTCTCGTCGGGCCCGAAGATACGAAAATTCGCCTGGGCGGTGTTGAGGCGCATCACGTCGCGCAGCATCATGCCGAGCACTCGCGTCGCCTCGCCATCCTTCCCGCCAGGCGATGCGACCGGGACGGCGTACTTCCGCCAATCGGGGAGGATGAGATCGCGCAGCAGCAGCCCGCCGTTCGCCACCGGGTTCGCGCTCATCCGCCGCGGACCGTCAGGCGCCTGACGGGCGATCTCCGCGTTCAGGGCGCCGTTCGCGTCGAACAGCTCGGCCGGCCGGTAGCTCCGCATCCACTGCTCGAGCAGCGCGATGTGCTCGGGGTGTTCGGCAAAGCCGGTGACCGGGACCTGGTGCGAGCGGAAGGATCCCTCGGTCGGCTTCCCATCGATCGTCTTCGGACCGGTCCACCCCTTGGGCGAGCGGAGCACGATCATCGGCCAGCGTGGCCGCTCGGTCACGCCGCCGTCCCTCGCGTCGCGCTGTAGCGCGCGGATGCGGTCGATGCAGGCGTCGAGCACGCGCGACATCAGTTGATGCATCGTCATCGGGTCGTCGCCCGAGACGAAGTGCGGGTCGTATCCGTAGCCCCGCATCAGCTCGACGAGCTCCGTTTCGGGAATGCGCGCGAGCAGCGTTGGTCCGGCGATCTTGTACCCGTTCAGGTGGAGGATCGGCAACACGGCGCCGTCGCGCTTCGCGTCGAGGAACTTGTTCGAGTGCCAGCTCGCCGCGAGCGCACCCGTCTCCGCTTCGCCGTCACCGATCACGCAGCAGACAACGAGATCGGGATTGTCGAACGCCGCGCCATATGCGTGCACGAGTGAGTAGCCAAGCTCCCCGCCCTCGTTGATCGACCCCGGCGTCTCCGGCGCGACATGGCTGGGAATTCCGCCGGGAAAGGAGAACTGGGTGAACAGGCTCCTCAGCCCGCGTACGTCGCGCGAGATCGACGGATAGACCTCAGTGTACGTCCCCTCGAGATAGGCGCTGGCAACGAGGCCGGGTCCGCCGTGCCCAGGCCCGGTGACATAGATGGCGTTCACGTCGCGCTCGACGATCACGCGATTCATGTGCGCGTAGATGAAGTTCAAGCCCGGTGTCGTGCCCCAGTGGCCGAGCAGCCGTGGCTTGATGTGCTCGAGGACAAGCGGCTCGCGAAGCAGCGGGTTGTCGCGGAGGTAGATCTGGCCGACCGAGAGATAGTTCGCGGCACGCCACCACGCGTCGAGCAGTGCGAAATCCGTCGACCCCTTTGTCATGGCCGCCTCGTTGAACGCTGCGCTGCCGGTGCCGCCAATGCCTCGCGCAGTACGCGTCCGTCCAGCGGCTCGGTCGGTGTCACGCGGAGCGCCGCGGCCAGCGTTGGCCCCATGTCGATGACGCGGACGAACCGGGTGTAGGTTCCGCGCAGGAACGGGGCGCCGTAAAAAATGATCGGGACGTGCGCATCGTAGTCGTGCGGTGAACCGTGCGTCGGGTAGCGCGTGCTCGCCCAGTAGTAATACGGCCGGAGGGTCACCATCACCGCGGCGGGCAGGTCGGCGGGAATCGTATGCATCCAGCGACGCGCGAAAACGTTTCCTGCTGCCGCGCGCGCCTCGAGTCCCGGCCGCAGATCGACCTGCAGCACACCGGGGACGCGACGAAGCGCCGTCGCGAGCGCGCGCGCCGCGGAATCGCGATTTACCCGCGCGCGCGCGAAGCCGCCGGAGTCGAACGTCATGAGTCCGGTCTCGAACTGCATTGCCGCTGAGTCGACGCCGCGCTCGAGCAGCGTGTTCCGGAATGCCGTCAGGGTCGGAGCGAGATCGGCACGGCCACGCATTGCATCGTTCCCCGGAAAATGCGCCTCCGGATACGGTGACATCCCATGGTCGCCGGTGAGCGCGATGATGACGCCCGATGAATCGCGGATGCGATAGAGGGAGTCGAGAAACGCACCGAGCGACCGGTCGAGACGGAGGATCTGGTCGTGCAGCTCCTTCGAGTCCATGCCGTAGCGATGCCCGACATAGTCCGTACCCGACAGCGAAATCGCGAGAATGTCGGGCGCGGGCCCCTGGCCAAGGCGCAGCGCATTGAGCCCGGCAAGCGCCGCATCGAGGGTGAGCGCATCCATTCCCGGCGTCGCCACAAATTCGTCGCCGATCCTCGCGCTGTCGTTTGTCAGCACGTGCGGGAAAACGAAGTCGGTGCCCCCGTTCTCGAGTGCGACGCTGTCGCGCTCAGGGTACGCAGTCGGGTCGAGCAGGGGGCGCCAGGCGGTGCCGGCCGCGCGCTGCGGCACCCGGCGCGCGTTGACCTCGCGAATCCACGCCGGCAGGGTGTCCGCATAGTAGGTGCTCGTGGTGAACTCGGCGTTCGATGTCGCAAACCAGAACACCGGCTGCTTCGCGCGCCCGAGCGGCAGGATCGCGCCGCGATCCTTGCGCGAGATCGAGAGCGCGCGGCTGCGCGGATCGGCGAGACGCATCCAGTCGATCAGCGCGGACCCGCGGAAGCGGAACGGCGACGCACCGGGGTCGCGCGAGGTGAGGAGCGGGGACTGCGGGTCGCCGACACCCATGGAGTTCTTCACGATCCCGGTGTGCTGCGGGAACCGTCCCGACATCGTGCTCGCGTGACCGGGTCCCGTCTCGGTGATCGCGTGATCCTGGAATCCGTTCGTGAACACCGCGCCGCGGTCGTGAATGCGCTTCAGGCCACCCGTGAGCTGCGGGCCGAACCGCGTGAAGTAGTCCGCGCGCATCTGGTCGATCGTGATGAAGACGAGCAGGCGAGTCGGGCGGGCGGCCGCCTGGGCGGCTGCGTCCCGAGTGAGCCCGCACGCGAGGGCCAGCAGGAGTAATGGCGGTCGAAGCGTACGAAGGTTTGCGACGGTCATGGATATTTGCGGCGGGAGGGGCCAACGAGCGTACTGGTACGTAACTTGGAGTGCGTTCGGGTCATTGCAACCGCCTCGCGAGCCGACGAGGCTTGTCGCTCCAGCCAAAGGCCAGATGCCCGTCAGCCCTCTCGCCGGCAAGCCGGCCCCGAAATCGTTGCTCGTCGACGTGCCGAAGCTGCTTGCCGCGTACTACGACCGGCATCCCGATCCGAGCATCAAGGGTGAGCTGGTCGCCTTCGGCACGTCGGGCCATCGCGGCACCTCGACCGCGGGCACCTTCAACGAGGACCACATCCTCGCGATCACCCAGGCGATCTGCCTCTACCGTCGCGAGCAGGGGATCGACGGGCCGCTGTTCATCGGAATCGACACCCACGCGCTTTCGGGACCGGCCTTCGCGACGGCGCTCGAGGTGCTCGCCGCGAATGGCGTCGACGTCATGATCGACCGCGACGCCGGCTTCACGCCGACGCCGGCCGTCTCGCACGCGATCCTCGTCTACAACCGGGGCCGCACCACCGGACTTGCCGACGGGATCGTCGTCACCCCGTCCCACAATCCACCCGAGGACGGCGGCTTCAAGTACAACCCGCCTAACGGCGGACCGGCCGATACCGCGGTCACGAAGTGGATGGAAACCGAGGCGAACCGGTTGCTCGCAACTCGGCTTGCCGGTGTCAAGCGGATCCCGGTGGAGCGGGCGAAGGCGGCATCGACGACGCACCTGTTCGATTACATCGAGTCCTACGTCGGCGACCTGCACACCGTCATCGACGTCGACGTCCTCCGCGGCTCGCGGCTCGCGCTCGGCGTCGACCCGCTCGGCGGCGCCGGCGTCGCGTACTGGGGACGGATCGCCGAACGTTATGACATTCCGCTGACGGTCGTGAGCGACGCCGTCGATCCGACGTTCGGGTTCATGACGGTCGACTGGGATGGCAAGATCCGGATGGACTGTTCGTCCCCCTACGCGATGCAGCGCCTGATCGGGATGCAGTCGCGCTTCGACGTCGCCTGGGCCTGCGATCCGGACCACGACCGCCATGGGATCGTCGCGCGAAGCGGCGGGCTGCTCAACCCGAACCACTACCTCGCCGTCTGCGTGTCCTACCTCTTCGCGCACCGCCCGAAATGGCGCGCCGACGCGGGGGTCGGCAAGACGCTCGTCAGCAGCGGGATGATCGGCCGGGTCGCCGATTCGATCGGCCGCCGTGTCGTCGAGGTGCCGGTCGGCTTCAAGTGGTTCGTCGACGGCCTCGTCGACGGATCGTTAGGCTTCTTTGGCGAGGAGAGCGCCGGCGCGTCCTTCCTCCGCCGCGATGGCACGCCGTGGAGCACCGACAAGGATGGCCTCATCCTCGGACTCCTCGCCGCCGAGATGACCGCGGTCACGGGCAAGGACCCGGCCGAGCTCTATCGGGGCCTCGTCGAAAAGTTCGGCGCGCCAGCCTACCGCCGCATCGACTCCCCTGCCAACGCCACGCAGAAAGCGAAGCTGTCGAAGCTCGCACCCGAGCAGGTCCGGGCGACGACGCTCGCCGGCGAAACCATCACCGGGATGCTGACGACTGCCCCCGGCAACGGCGCCCCGCTCGGCGGACTCAAAGTCGAGTCGAAGAGCAACTGGTTCGCCGCTCGGCCGTCGGGAACAGAAGACGTGTACAAGCTCTACGCGGAAAGCTTCCTTGGAGAAGAGATGCTCGAGCGCGTGCTGGTGGAAGCACAAGCGATTGTCGCGGGAGCGCTCGCGTGACCTGGCCGATGCTCGACAGACGCGTTCAACCTGACAACCAATGTTTCATCATCTCTTCATCCTGAGCATCCCCTTCGGCGAGAAGATTCTTCGCACGCTGATCGTGTATGCCTTTCTGCTCGTCGGGTTGAGGCTCGCCGGGAAACGCGAGCTCGGGCAGCTCAACCCGTTCGACTTCGTCGTGCTGCTCCTGCTCTCGAACACGGTGCAGAACGCGATCATCGGCGAGGACAACTCGTTGATCGGCGGGATCATCGGTGCAACCACGCTGCTCGCCGTCAACTGGATTGTCGTGCGCTTTCTCTACGGCCACCCGGCGTTTGCCCGGGTTGTGGAGGGTGACTCCGACCTTCTCATCAACCATGGGAAGATCCAGCCTGCGCGATTGAAGCGGGAGCTGATCACGCCGGAAGAACTCGCGGCCGCGGCGCGCAAGCAGGGCATCGACGGACTGCACAAGGTCGAGACCTGCCGTCTCGAGCAGGGCGGCGCGTTGACCTTCGTCGCGAAGGAGCCGTCCGAAGACCAGAAACGGCACAACGAACTCGTCAGCCACCTCGAGTCGCTCGCGAAGTCCCACGAGCAGCTGCTCGCTCGAGTCTCGAGTCTCGAGCGTCACTGATCGTTGCAGCGCTCGGGGCCTCGAGCTTCGCTCAGCGCGGTGTCATTGAGATGCAATGCGCGCCGATGTCACAGCGGCCGCATGCCGTTCCGAATCGAACGCCCCTTCGCTCTTTGCGATGACGACCGTCGCCACCGCATTTCCGATCAGGTTCGTGATCGCGCGTGCCTCGCTCATGAAGCGATCGACGCCGAGCACCAGCGCAATCCCTTCGACCGGGACAGTGTGCATCGCCGAGAGCGTGCTCGCGAGGACGATGAAGCCGGAGCCCGTCACTCCCGCTGCGCCCTTTGACGTGACGATCAGGACGGCCATTACCGAGAGCTGGTCGGCGAGCGACAGGTCGATACCGAACGCCTGCGCGATGAAGATCGTCGCCATCGACAGGTAGATCGACGTGCCGTCGAGATTGAAGGAGTAGCCCGCGGGGATCACGAGGCCGACCACGCTGCGATCGCATCCGTATGCCGTCATGCGCTCGAGCATGCTCGGCAGCGCCGCTTCGGAGCTCGATGTGCCGAGCACGATCAGGATCTCGGCACGGATGAAACGGAGCAGCTCCCAGAGGCTGAAGCCCCAGATCCGCGCAATCAGGTTGAGTATCACGAAGATGAACAACGCCATCGTCATGTAGACGCCGCCCATGAGGTGGGCGAGGGGCACGAGCGCACGCAGGCCGAACTTGCCGATCGTGTAGGCCATCGCGCCGAACGCACCGATCGGGGCGACGCGCATGATCATCGCGGTGATCCTGAAGAACACCAGCGAGAGCTTCTCGATGGCCAGCGTCACCGGGCGTCCGGTCTCGCCGAGGCGCGAGAGCGCGACGCCGAACAGCAGCGAGAAGAAGACGACCTGCAGGATGTCGCCATTCGCGAAGGCGCCGGCGATGCTGGTCGGTACGATGTGCGTGATGAACTCGACGAAGGTCAGCGACTTGGCCGCTGTCGTGAATTGCGAGATGTCCGTGCCGGCGAGCGACGACACGTCGATGCCCGCGCCGGGCTTCGTGATGTTCGCGACGACCAGCCCGATCGCGAGCGCGATCGTCGTGACGACTTCGAAGTAGAGGAACGCCTTCCCGCCGACGCGCCCGACCTTCCTGATGTCGTGCATGTTGGCGATACCGAGCACGATCGTGAGGAAGACGATCGGGGCGATGATCATCTTCACCAGGTTGATGAAAGTGTCGCCAAGCGGCTTCATCGCGACGCCCGTACTCGGATAGAGCGCGCCGAGGATGACGCCAAGGGTGACGGCGACGAGAACCTGGATGGTCAGGTTGCGCGTTAGGCGCATGCGTGACGAGGGCGGGTCGGCAACGCCGGGTTCGCGCACCGAATGGTTCGGTAGTTCGTGCAGCGCCTTGGCCACCGGTGCCGGGCGCGGATGAGAAGCTAACCGGTTCCCGGCTTCTCCGGGACTCTGCGGCCGTCGACAAAATCCTCTCCGCCCGCCTGCTTGGGGCCGTCGACGTGGTTGCCCAGCACGGCTGGCCGCCTTGCAGGGCGATCCGGGACGTGCGATGCTAGGGGCTGCACCCAGTACCCACCGCGTCTCGATCTGGGAGGAATCTCATGCTTCTCGTCATTGGGGCTACCGGTCTGCTCGGCGGAGAGATTTGCCGCCGTCTCGTCGCCGCCGGAAAGCCGGTCCGCGCGCTCACCAGGCCGACGTCCGATCCACAACGCGTCGCCGCGCTCAGGTCGCTCGGCGTGAACATCGTCCATGGCGACCTGAAGGATCCGGCTTCGCTCGATGCGCCCTGCAAGGGCGTCGACGGCATCATCAGCACGGCATCGGTCACCTTGTCGCGGCAGCCGGGCGACACGATCGAGTCGGTGGACCAGCACGGGCAGGTCGCGCTCATCGGGGCGGCCCGCGCCGCGGACGTTAGGCGTTTCGTCTATGTCTCGGTGTCCGGGCACAATGATGTCGACTGCCCGCTGATGACCGCCAAGCGCGCTGTCGAGCGTGCGCTGATCGAAAGCGGCATTACCTACACGATTCTCCGGCCGAGCTATTTCATGGAGGTCTGGCTCAGCCCCGCGCTTGGCTTCGACGCCGCGAACGCGACCGCGCGCGTCTATGGCTCCGGACAGAAACCAATCAGCTTCGTTTCGTACAAGGACGTTGCACAGTTCGCGGTGGCCAGCATCGACACTCCGTCGGCGCGTAACGCGATCATCGAGTTGGGCGGCCCCGAGGCGCTGACCCCGCTGGAAGTGGTCGGGGTCTTCGAGAAAAAGAAAGGGCGGCGCTTTGCGACAGAGCATGTCCCGGAGGCCGCGCTCGAGGGCCAGCGCGCCGCCGCCACCGATCCGCTGGCACACTCGTTTGCCTCGCTCATGCTCGCGTATGCGCACGGCGATGCGATCGACATGAAGCCCACGCTCGAGAAGATGCCGCTGAAGCTCACCTCCGTCCGCGAGTTCGCCGATGTAAGTTGATTTGGCCGGGCGATTCCGTCCGGGTCAACCACCCACTCGCCGCAATCGATGCCCGTGCTTCGACTCGCGTTCCTTCTCGTACTCGCCGCGGTTTCGCTCGGCGCTCAGCCATCGAGCACCAACAAGCCGCCCTCCGATCCGTACATGGCGCGGGCACTCCGTCTCCTGAAAAGCGCGCCGGTCTTCGACGGACATAACGACCTGGCCTGGCGGATTCGCGAAGACAGTGCACACCCGCGGGACATCGCCGCCTATGACCTTCGCACCCGCCGCGCCGGGATGACCGACCTGCCGCGGATGAAGCAGGGGCACCTCGGCGCCCAGTTCTGGTCGGTCTACATTCCGGGCGAGCCCGACGACGCGACCTACGCGCCTAACGGCACGGTGAGCAGCACTCCTGGATACGCGCGGGTGCAGCTCGAGCAGATCGACATCGCCCGCCGGGTGATCGCGAAGTACCCCGAGCTGCAGTGGGCGCTCACGGCGAGCGCCGTCCGCGCCAACTTCCGGCGGGGCACGGTCGGTTCGCTGCTCGGCCTCGAGGGCGGGCACGCGATCGAGAACTCGCTTGCCCTGCTGCGCGAGTACTACGACCTGGGCGCGCGCTACATGACGCTCACCCACAACGTCACCCTCGACTGGGCCGATGCGGCGCTCGACAGCGCGAAGCACGGTGGCCTCACGCCGTTCGGTGTCGAAGTCGTGCGCGAGATGAACCGCATGGGCATGCTGCTCGATCTCTCCCACGTTTCGCCAGGCACGATGAGCGACGCACTGACCGCGAGCGAGGCGCCGGTGATGTTCTCGCACTCGGCCGCGCGGGCACTGGTTGACCACCGCCGGAACGTGCCCGACTCGATCCTCGCGCGACTGCCGAAGAACGGTGGCGTCGTCATGGTTCCGTTCGTCACGTCGTTCGTGTCCGCGGCGGTGAAAGCGTATGGCGATTCGCTCGAGGCGTTCATCGGCGCGGCGCGGCAGCGCCGTAGCGGCGCCAGCAAGGCCGACAGCGCGGCGGTCCGGGCGGAGATCGCGGAGTGGCGCAACACCCATGCGGCGCCGAAGGCGACCCTCGCCGACGTCGCTGATCACATCGAACATGTCCGGAAGGTCGCGGGGGTGGACCACGTCGGGATCGGCAGCGACTTCGACGGGATCACCGACAACGTGGTCGGCCTCGAGGATGTCTCGGACTACCCCGCCCTGTTCGCCGAGCTCGCGCGCCGCGGCTGGACCGATGCCGAACTGGCGAAGCTCTCGAGCGGGAACATCCTCCGCGTGCTCGGGGAGGCTGAACGTGTGTCGGCGCGACTCAAGAAGGCCCGCCCCGCATCGCAGGCGACCATCGAACAGCTCGATGGGCCGCGGCGGGCGCCGACCGCGATGCGTTAGGCACGGCCCGGCCTGACGCTCAGTCGCGGTCGAGCGTCAGGTCGATGTCGCCGTAGGCGGCGGCGGTGATGTGGCCGACGATGCGATCGGCGCCGGAGAAGCGGCCGACATACGTCGTCGCGCCGAATTCCGTCGACGTGAGCTCGAGCGAGACATTCGCCCCGGTCAGCTGGCCGGCCACGGTGAACGGGCCGGAGCCGAGCGGGCTGGTGAACTGCCCAGAGCCACCGACCGCGCTGCCCGCCTGGGTGAAGTTCGCCTCGAAGCGGACGGTTGTCAGGGCGGCGTCCCCCTTCCAGTGACCGGCGATCTGCGGGTTCGCTGGTGCCGCGGCGTCCTTTCCGCCGCACGCGGCGAGGGCGAGTACGGCGAAGAGCGCGAAACGTCGCGAGAACCGTGGCGTGAACCAACTGAACAGCGGCGTCTTCATGGCCGCTGTAGTGGCAAGGACGATACCTCTGGCTAGTTTCAGCACACCCCTTCAACGGAGAAGCCAAACCCGATGGTGCCAGCGCGCGAAGCACTCGACCGGCTGCGAGCGGGAAATCTCAGGTTCACGTCGAGCGTCCAGGGATCCGACACGTTCCTCACCCGGACGCGGCGCCCCGAGCTCTCCATGGAGCAGCAGCCGTTCGCGATCATCCTCGGCTGCTCCGACTCGCGCGTGCCCGCGGAGATCGTCTTCGATCAGGGGCTGGGCGACCTTTTCGTGATTCGTGTCGCCGGCAACATCGTCGCGCCCTCGCAGGTAGGCAGCGTCGAGTTCGCCGCCGACCGATTCGGGACGCGCCTTGTGGTCGTGATGGGCCACACCCAATGCGGCGCGATCATCGCTACGCTGGAGGAACTGCTCTCACCCGGCGGGAACGCACACTCGCGCAACCTCCGCTCGATCGTCGACCGCGTGCGGCCGTCGGTGGAAGGACTTCTTTCGACCAATCTCAAGCACGATCGCGAGGCGTTGATCAGGCAGGCCGGGCGGGCGAACATTCGCGCCGCCGTCGACCACCTCCGTCACGGCTCCGAAGTGCTCGAGCAGCTGATCCAGGGCGACGGCCTGCTCGTGGTCGGCGCCGAGTATTCGCTCGAGACCGGGGTGGTGGACTTCTTCGATCTGGTGGTCGGTCCGGGTTGAGCGTTAGGCGGGAGGGGCCTTGCTTCCCGGTTGAAAAGGTGTAGGTTATCCCTCTCCCGAACAAACGCCGAAGACATTCGGCGCGTCCGACCGACCTTCACCGCTCAGGGGCTTCATGCCGACCACCGCCGCAGCCGTCGCGACTTTCATGACTCCCCCCGACCTGCTCAAGCACTGGCAGGGCCACCGGCAGCTCACGCGCCGAATGATCGAGTCGTTCCCGGAAGACAAGCTCTTTACGTTTTCCATCGGCGGCATGCGGCCGTTCGGCGAGCTCGCGAAGGAGATGCTCGCCATGGCCGTGCCGACGGTGCGCGGAGTGGTCACGAACGAGTGGACAGCGTTCGAGATGAGCAAAGCCGACACGCGAGCCGACCTGCTGCGGCAGTGGGACGAGAGCACGAAGGAAATCAACGCGCTCTGGCCGAAGATCCCGGTCGAACGCTTTCATGAAACGCTGACGGCGTTCGGGCAATACACGATGCCCGGCAACGATCTGGTGCTCTACGTCGTGGACAACGAGATCCACCATCGCGGGCAGGGCTATGTGTACCTGCGCGCGTTAGGCATCGAGCCGCCGCCGTTCTGGGAACGCGGCTGACGCGTTTCGCGGCCGGTACCTCGGGCGGCGTCGCCTGACGGGCAGCCTAACGGCGCGCCGCCCCGAGGTCGACGACGATCGCCCGCCACTTGCCCTGATTGAAGCGCACCACGCTCAACCCGCACCGGGTCACGTGGCCGGCGAGGATCGCGAGCCAGATGTCGATCGGGTCGAGCGTTCCAAAATGGCGGATCGCGAAGCAGATCCCGAGCGGGACCGCCACCTGCGAGATGATCGAGATGTAGAGCGGGCCCCTGGTATCGCCGGTTCCCTGCAACCCGCCCGTGTAGGTCAGCGCGACGGCGACGAACAGCCCCGAGACGCTGAGCACACGGAGAAGCTGGACGCCGATCGCGACCACCGTCGCATCGCGCATTCCGAACACGGCGAGCAGTTGCTCCGGAAACACGAAGAAGATCGTGCCGATGAGCGCCGCACCGGCCAGCGCATAACGCGCGGCAATGTGCACCGACTCCTTCGCGCGCTCGGGGTTCATCGCGCCGAGGTTCTGGCCGGCGGTCGCGGCCGCCGCGCCCATCAGCCCGACCGAGGTCCACGTGATCAGCGAGAACAGTTGCGAGTAGGCTACCGCGAACGCCGCCTGCGCCGCGGCGCTCTGCGGCAGCGAGCCGATGAACGAGAGCATCAGCACACCGCCGATGTTCATCGCGATTCCCTGAATCCCCGTCGGCAGCCCGAAGCGAAAGAGCGACCGGATGATCGTCCAGTCGGGCCCGAGCGCCGCGCGTCCGCGCGGGAACGCGACGACCCACCCGCCATGCCAGAGCTTCCAGATCGAGTAGACCGCCACCAGCCCGGTCGCGATCGCCGTGCCGATGGCCGCGCCCTTCGTTCCATACCCGGGGATCGGGCCGAACCCGCGGATGAAGATCACGTTGAACACCGCGTTGAGCAGCGTCATCGCGATGCCGAGCACCATCGGCGTGCGCGCGTCACCCGCCGAGCGCAGCGCGCCGCTGAGCATGAAGAAGATCAGCATCCCGCTGCTGAAGCCGAACATGATGCGCAGGAAGGGCAGCGCTTCCGCGGCAACCGCCGGCGCCGCATTCACGAAGTCGAGCAGCCACGGTGACGCGAAGTAGCCGAGCGGCGCCATGATGACCAGCGACATGAACACCGCGGCGAGGAACGCCTGATAGACGGTGCGGTTGGCCTTTTCCTCGTCGCCAGCCCCCACGAACCGCGACACCAGCACGCTCATCCCGGTGAACAGCGACGCGATGAAGATGATGACGATGATGAAGATCTGCGAGCTGACACCGATCGCCGCGTTGCCCTTGTAGCCGACGAGGTGGCCGACGAGAACGTGGTCGACGATTCCCTGCAGCCCGCCGAAGATGTTTGTGAGCATCGTCGGCCACGCGATCTTCCAGACCGCGCGCGCGAGCGGTCCTTCGACGATCGAGCGATCGTACCGGGAGGGAGCGGGGGCGGGGGCGGGGGTGGGGGCGGGCGGTGAAGCGGCGGTCACGGTCTGCGGGCGAGGGATCGAAACGGGCGCAGGAGCGCGACCGGTTGGCCGCCCCGCATACTATCGCACGGACGCCCCGGCCGCAGGCGCTTTCCCCGACGGCGGGCGCGCCGCCGCCGGCAGCTTGAGGAGGTCGAGCGGATTCGCGGTGAGCTGGCCGTACCGCGCCGCCCAGTGCAGGTGCGGGCCGGTCACGCGGCCCGTCGCGCCAACGAGCCCGATCCGCTGCCCGCGGGCAACGGTGTCGCCGACCGACACCAGCGCGCGACTCAGGTGCATGTACGCGGTCACCACACCTTCGCCGTGGTCGACGTAGACGATCCGGCCGCCGAGGTAGAACGTGTCGACCAGTGCGACCACTCCTCGGTTCGCCGAGCGGACCGGCGCGCCCGTCGCGCCGCGAAGGTCGACCCCGAGATGACGGCTCGTCACCTGCCCGTTGAACGTCCGCCCCGTTCCGAACACGCTCGTGATCGCAGTGGGCCGTGGTCGCGCGAACGGCGCCGACCAGAGCCTCGGCCGCTCGTGCGAGCGCCGGCCAATGTCCCGGGCGATCGCGCTTTCGCGCGCAACGCGGGCTTCGAGCGCAGAGTCGAGCTGTTGTCCGAAGCGCGGCGCGACCGAGAGTTTTTCCGAAGGCGGCGGGAACGATGGCAGGGCGATCACCCTGTCCACGGTGTCGGCGCGTCCCGACGCCCAGGTGACCAGTGCCTGCGCGCTGGTGCTCGCCGCCGAGTCGACTGGCACGGCGCCGATCGCGCGAAAGACGCCGGTCGGCGCGCGGGTGAAATGCAGCGGCTCACCCGACATCGCGCCGGTGACGGCGACGATCGAGTCCCCTGCTACCGCGCGCGGCGACAGCGTGACGCGGACGATCGCGCCGGGGGTCGGCCTGGCCGGCGAGACGGTCAGCGTCGCCGACTGCGCGCCCGATCTGCCTGCCGCCAGACCGATCGCCGCAACGAGTACCACCAGTGGCCGGAGCCGCACGTTAGGCATTCTCCTTCGGCTTCATGTAAGGCCGCAGCTGTTCCAGCACGGCCGCTGCGTCGTCGGCCATGATCGCGACCACCCCACCCGGGCGCATCAGCGTCAGCGCATGATTGAGCGCGCGCTCTTCCTCGGCGAACGCCGCCACACGGTCCGCCGGGAAACCCGTTTCCAGCAGCGCGTCCGCCATGATCCGCGCACCCTCGCCCGCCGGACGCCCACGGCGGTACGCTTCGTGTTCCTTGAAGATCACGTAGTCGAGGCTTCGCGCCAGCCGCGCGACCTCGCGCATGTCTTCATCCCGGCGATCGCCAGGCACGGCGATGAGCGCCATCCGATGTGTCGCCGGCAGCTCGGCGAGAAACCCGAGCAGCCCGGAAATGGCGGCGGCGTTGTGGGCGTAGTCGATGATCACCCGGCCGCGCTCCGTCTCGAACAGATTGACGCGTCCGGGGGTGCGCGTCGAGGACGGGATGAAGCTCATCAACCCTTCCCGTATCGCGTCCGCAGGAAGGCCCTGCGTGTATGCGGCGACCGTCGCGGCGAGAATGTTCTCGAACTGGAATCGTGCCGCGCCGCCGAATGTCAGTGGCACCTCGCGTACAGACCCGAGCAGCGTGCGTTCCGCGCCGCGGCGGAGCACGAAGTGTTCAGTGTCACCGTCGCGCTCGATGCATGCGAGCAGGCCGCCGGCAGCGAGGTGAGCGTCGGCGGCCGGGTTCGTGCCTAACGGTCTGGTCGTGAAGAGCACCGGCTGCCCGGGCGTCGTCTCGCGCATCACCAGCGCGCGTGGATCGTCGGCGTTGAGCACGGTGTAGCCGGCCGGCTTGACGACGCTGGCGATCACCGCCTTCACGTCGGCCAGCTGGTCGACCGTGTCGATGTCGCGCAGCCCGAGGTGATCGGCGGTGACGTTGAGGACGATGCCGACATCGCACTGGTCGAAGCCCAGGCCCGAGCGAAGGATCCCGCCACGCGCCGTCTCGAGCACCGCGAGCTCGACCTCGCGATGCGACAGCACGATGTTGGCGGCGAATGGTCCGGTGAGATCTCCCTCGAGGAGGAGGTGCTCCTGGAAATACACACCGTCGGTCGTCGTGTAGCCGACCTTGCGTCCCGCTTCGCGGAACAGGTGCGCGATCAGTCGCGTCGTCGTGGTCTTGCCGTTGGTGCCGGTCACCGCGAACACCGGGATCGTCGTCGGTGCACCGGGCGGGAAGAGCATGTCGAGGATCGCACCCGGCACGTCACGCGGGGTGCCCCGGTCCGGATGCGTATGCATGCGGATCCCCGGCGACGCGTTGACTTCGACCACCACGGCGCCGTTTGCCCGGAACGGCACAGAGA
This sequence comes from Gemmatimonadaceae bacterium, assembly GCA_031359795.1. Lineage (GTDB taxonomy): Bacteria > Gemmatimonadota > Gemmatimonadetes > Gemmatimonadales > Gemmatimonadaceae > JABFXC01. Next base: position 35,094 of record JANMAM010000125.1, on the reverse strand, counting down.
TGTCGGGCGTGAGCACGTGCAGCCCGGCGACGTCGAGTCCGACCGCGCCGGCCGCGAGCTCGCAGAGCGCGCGATTGTCGGGATGCATGTCGTCGGTGCGATCCACCCATGTCCGATCAGTGCTGCCGGCAGCGCCGGGGATCCGCTCGGCGCACGCGACGACCCGCTTGTTCACGACCACCACCCGGTGATCGTGCCCGTCCACGAATCGCTCGACGAGAACGACATCGTCCTCCCCGCGCGCGAGTGGCCACGCCTCGCGCACACCCTCGATGGTGTCGATCCGTCCCGAGGTGCCGCGACCACTGCTCTCGTCGAGCGGCTTGAGCACGACCGGAAATCCCAGGTCTTCGGCGATCTGGAGCGCGCTTTCGACGGTGCGTGCCGTCTCGCCTTCGGGACCTTCGAGCCCCACGCGTTCCAGCACGAGCGTCGTCCAGCGCTTGTCGGCGCTGATCCTCGTGGCGATGCCGCTGGTCGAGTCGGTCATCGTCGCCGAGAGACGGCGCTGCGTCGCGCCGAGTCCGAGCTGCACGATGCCATCGTCCGGATTGCGCCGGACCGGGATTCCCCGGCGCCGCGCGGCATCGATCAATGCGAGAGTGGTCGCGCCCGGGCGCGCGTGGTGATAGCGCCGCGTGAGGTCGGCGACGGTACTCGCGATCTCCGGGTCGTCGCCTCGGAGGCAATCGCGCAGCACGCGCGCGCCCTCCCAGAGCGCTTCGGTCGCGAGCTCGTCCTCATCGAAGCCGATCGCCAGTGTCCAGCGATCATCCTCGGGTTTGTCGACGACGACCCGTCCGAACTCCGCGGGCGATCCGGCCATCCGCTGTAGCTCGAGCGCGGTCCGGACGAGTGCATCTCCCCACGAGTGCGGCAGCGACGCCGCCGCAGGCGGTACACCGGCTGCCCTCTCTCTTCCAGCGACCGCGGGGAGCGCCGCGATGAGCCGCGCCATGAACTTTGGAAGCTCGTTTGGCTTGACCGATGCCAACGCACCGGCCTGCAGCTCGGCGACGACCACCGGGTCGCGATGAGCGACATTGGGTCCGCGGAGCGCCCGCACGTTCACGACGCGAAGATCCCCGGCGTGGCCGGCGATCGCGGTGGCAGATCCTGTCGTCAACGCGCACTGCTCATTCGATTCACTCCCCCTATAGCGGCCGGGCACCGCGATTTCAGCTCGCTCGAGGCGCCCCTGGGGACATCGAATGGCAAGTGGCGTTCCGAACCAACCGCGCGGAGCAGGATCCGGCCGGGCGGAGCGGGGCGGCGGTCGTCCTGCCTAACGGTCGGCCGCTGGTCAGTCCTCGACCTCGAGGTGCCCGATCATCCCGAGTGCCGCGTGCGGGTCGCACTGGAAGTAGTACTCGCCCTCCTCGAAGTTCACTGGAAGGTCGAAGGTCTGCCCGGGCAGCTGCAGCATGTCGCTCGCCGCGGGCATCCCAGGCTTGCCGGGGTTCGAGTCGGGAAGGAAGTTCACATTGTGCACCCCGACAGTGAGCGTGTAGCGGATCACGTCGCCACGATGTGCCTCGACCTTTGCGGGCTCGAAGCGACTGCCCGCGTCGTCGGTGATGAGCTTGACGACGATGACCTTTCCGGTCGGTGCCGCCGCGGGGCCGGACGCGCCGCTGGTCGTCGGACTGGCACTCGCCGACGACGCCGCGTCAGTGCTCGCGCCTCCCTCGCCGCCGCTGCACGCGGCGAAGAGTGCTACGGCCGCGACACCCGCCACGATGAGCAAACGATTCTTCTCCACTTGATGATGCCTCACGATTGATGACCTTGATCGACGCGCCGCGCGGCCACTCAGAAGTCGCGCTTCCGGAAGGACCGCAGGCCGAGGAGGATGGGCGCCGCGACCCAGAAGGCGAGCGCCAGGGAAGCGATGGCGATCCCTTTGCCACCGCTGAAGAACTGCTGGAACGCGGCGCCCGTGTATCCCATCAGCGCCGACATGTCGAGCTGCAGCAGGAGGAGCACCCGCGCCAGGTCGACCGGGTTCGCCACCATCACCGCCAGCATCGGGCGCTCGATCGGGTAGTCGCCGAACAGCATCACCAGGACGAGCACGAGACCGTCGTACAGCACAGCGAGGAAGAGCCAGACGGCGATTGCAGTCCCCATGCGACGCAGCCGGTCCTCCGACCACGCCGAGATCACGAAGGCGAAAGCGGTGAAGACGAAGGTGAGCGTCACCCCCGTCGCCAGCAGCGCCGCAAGCGACGCACGAAGCGTCGGGTCGGCAGCACGATGAAGCGCAAAGGGAACGGTCACCCCGGCAACGAATGCCGCCGCGAGCGGGAGGGAGAGACCGAGATACAGCCCGGTGTACAGCTGGCGGCGCGTGATCGGTTGTGCCAGCAGCAGCTCGATGAAGTCGCGAGCGTTGTCGAGGAAGACTGTGCCGAAGACGAGCGCGACGAGCGGGATGATGAACAGCGTGACGCTCGCCAGGCTGACCAACGCCTTCCCGCCCCCGCCGAATCGCAGCAGCGCGTCGGTGACGATCGCGAAGAAGAGGGTATAGGCGATCAGCCACCGGCTGCGGCCGACGTCGCGCAGCTCGTACTTCATGATCTTGAGGGTCGGCCTCGAGCCGATGCTCATGCGGCGCCCTTCATCATCAGGTACGAGATGGCACGGCCCAGGTTTGCCTGACGCGTGTTGCGCATCAGCTCCGCGAGTGCGCCGTGGTACCGTACCTTCCCCTCGTGGAGGAAGACGACGTCGTCGGCCAGCTCCTCGAGCTCGTTCATGAAGTGGGAGCTGAGCACGAACGTTCGCCCCGCGTCGCGGTCGGCGAGGATCTTGTCCTTGAAGACACCGCTCGACGCCGGATCGAGGCCGGCCGTCGGTTCGTCGAGGATGAGCAGCCCGGGGGAGAAGAGGAACGCCATCACTGCGTTCAGCTTCTGCTGCGTCCCGCCGGACAGGGTCCGGACCGGCTTGCCGAGCTGAGTTGCGAGCTGGAACCGTTCGACGAGCTGCTCATCCGCTGCTTCGGCCCCGGGCATCGCGCGGCCACCGCGCATGTCGTGCAGCATCGCCAGCAGCTCCGCGCCGGTGAGGTTCTGCGGGAAGCGCGGGATCTGCGGCATGTAGCCGATGCGCGCGCGATACGCGCAGTCGTCGCCGACGCGAACGCCATCGACGGCGATCGTTCCCGCGTCGGGATGGACGAGGCCGAGGATCGCCTTGATGAGCGTCGTCTTGCCGGTACCGTTAGGCCCGACGATCGCGGTGACGCGGCCCCGGGCGATCTCGAGATCGAGCCCGGACAGTACCTCGTTCGCACCGTAGCGCTTGGCCAGTCCCGTGATGCTGATCATTGGACGCTCCGGCCGATTGGATGCATCGCCGGACGCCGGTCCACCAGTGTCCCGGGCGTCAGCGCGGGGATCACACGCTCGGCGGCGTCGAGCAGTGCCACGAAGTTGCTCCGGAGCAGTATCAGGGCGGGCTCGTTCTGCGCGACGATCAGCGAGAAGAGCCGCACCGGGTGATAGGGGACGTCGCCGCGGCCGTCGTGCCGCAGGTCGTACCCCGCGTACCCGTCCCAGTAGTTCCCCTCGAGGACGGTGTCGGCGTTCCGGCTGTTCGTCGCGATGTCGAAGCTGTTGCGCAGGAAATCGTTCTCGGTGATCCGGCCGTCCTGCCCGTTGGCATTGAGCCTGATCGCCCAGCCGTTGTCGGCGAAGGTGTTGTGTCTGGCGACGAGGCGGGTCGTTCCATCGGCGACGAGGCCGGTGGTGTTCCGGGTGAAGCGGTTGCCCTCGAGTGTCGCGTCGCTGATCTCCTTCAGCAGGAGCCCGTACGCCGCCCCGCCCCAGCTCTGCTCGAACCGGTTGTCCACCATCTCCACGTGGCGCGTATACATCACCGCGACACCCGATCCATTTCGCCGAAAGGAATTGCCCCTGTAACGGCAGTCGTCGGAGAACATGAAGTGCAGGCCGTAGCGGGAATTCCCTTCGCTGATGTTCCGCTCGACGTCGCTGTCGTGCACGAACTCGAAGTAGATGCCGTCGCGATGGCCGCTGATCCGGTTGTCGGCGATGGTGATGTGGTCGGCGGTCCAGAGATGAATGCCGTTCCCGGAGGTCGTCTCGGTCGATGGCGTCGCCTCGAGACGGTTATGGGTGATCCGGCAACGCGACACGCGCGCGAGGTAGATCCCGAAGAAGGCGCGCTCGATGCGATTGTTCTCGATCACGCAGTCGCTCGCCTCGACGATCTTGATCGCCGCCCAATCCTCGCGATAGCTGGTCGCGACATCGCGGAAGGTCAGGCCGCGAACCGTGACGCTGTCCGCCGAGATCGTCATGATCTGCCGCTTCCCCTCGCCATCGAGCACCGCGCCGCTGTCGCCGGTGATGGTGAGCGGCTTGTCGACGTTGATTGTCGGCTCTCGATAGATCCCCGGCGCGACGTTGATCCGCCCGCCGCGCGGCGCTTTCGCGATCGCCGCGGCGATCGTCCGCACCGGGCCGTCAGGCGACACCACCACCGTCTGCTCGGCGCGCGCGATCGGGGCGACTCCGAGCAGCAACAGCAGGACGCCCCGCGCGAGGCGGAGCGCTGGTGGTAGTGATGCCGATGTCGGACGCCCCATCGTCAGGACACCGCCGCGAGCGGCGCACTGCCCGTCGGCGCGCGAAGAAGAGTCGCCGCCCGCGTCGCGCGCGACGCCCGCACCGCCAGCACCGTCAGCACCACCGCGCTGACGCCTAACGCGAAGGCGGCACCGGCCGCCACCCCGCCTAGCCCGGGCCACGACGTCGCCGTGAAGTTCAACAGCTGCTTCGATCCGATCAGCGGCGGCTGGTAGCTCATCCCCGGGATCTTGATGATCGCCTCCGCCATGTCGAGGTTGTGCCCGTAGTCGTACTCCCACCGCCAGAAGTCGAAGAGTCCGACGGCGCCGACCAGCCCGAAGGTGCCAACCCACAGGTAGAGCGGACGGCGCTTCCCCATCGCGGCGACGAGCAGTCCGCCGCCGATCAGCGCCGCGACGATCCACGGCATGATGGTCAGTTCCGGGATCGCACCCGTCTCGATCCGCTTCATGCCGATGTAGTGATTCAGGTTGTTGATGTTGTTCAGGTCAGTTTCGGTTGCGCCCTGCAGCGAGCTGACGTGAATGTGCATCCCCAGCCCCTCGGGGTACTGTGGCGCGACAAGCCGCACGTGCCAGAGCGGCAGCACGTAGACCGCGGCGAGGAGAAGCGCCGCAGCACCCGCGAGGAGTCTGGAGAACCGGGTCACGAGAGCTCAGCGCCCCCCGCCGTTATGCTTCTCTTGCCCTTCCTTCTCGTTCTTCGCAATCTGAGCCGCCGCCTTCTTGCTGATGTTCGCGATCAGCGGCGTGCTCGATCCCGCCGGCGATACCCGGACGTAGCCCTGCATCTCCTGGTGGAGCGCCGAGCAGAAGTCGGTGCAGTAGAAGGGATAGACGCCGGTTGCCCTCGGGATCCACTTCAGCGTCCGCGTCGCGCCCGGGGCCATGATCAGCTCCGAGTTCTCCGCCCCGAGCACCGCGAAGCCGTGCACGATGTCCCAGTCCTGCTCGATGTTCGTGACGTGGAAGTACACGGTGTCACCGACCTGCACTCCCTCGAGGTTGTCGGGGGCGAAGTGCGAACGGATCGCCGCCATCTTGATATCGACCCGCTTGCCGTTGCGGGTGATGCCGCCCTCGCGCTCGGCCCGTACCACTCCGACGTTGGTATTCTCGGCGAGCTTGTAGTACTTGAGCTGCTTGTCGCGGATGAGTGCGGCCGGGAGCGCCTGCGCGTAGTGCGGTTCGCCGATCGTCGGAAAGTCGAGCAGCATCTTCATCTTGTCGCCGCTGATGTCGATCAGCTGCGCCGACTGCGCGAGCTCGGGTCCCGTCGGGAGGTAGCGATCCTTCGTGATCTTGTTGAGCGCGAGGACGTACTGTCCCCACGGTTTCTTCGAGTCGCCGCCGGGAATCATCAGGTGGCCGATCGAATAATAGACCGGCATCCGGTCGAGCACTTCCCACGTCCCGAGCTTCCACTTCACGATCTCGGACGAGATGAACATCGACGTGTAGGCGTTGCCCTTCCCGTCAAACTCGGTGTGCAGCGGGCCGAGGCCGGGCTTCTGCACTTCGCCGGCAATCGTCGCGCCGTACTTCAGCACCGGAATGCCATCGACTGTACCGTCGAACTGCTTGTCGGCGATCGCCTTCTCCAGCTTGCTGAAGGAGTGCACGGGAATCACGGTCGCGAGCTTGCCGCCGGCAACGATGTATTCGCCGCTCGGGTCGATGTCCACGCCGTGCGGGGACTTCGGGGTCGGGAGATAGTAGACCATCCCCGGGCACGCCGACGGATCGAGCATCGTCACGCTCGACTTCCGCTCGCTGCGCGCCTGGTGCGACTTCTCATCCATCACGTTGTGGAAGTAGTCGGCCGGCGCCTTGCGCGACTTGCCCTCCGCGATGCACTGCTCCGCCTGACGGTAGTTCACTGCGGCGATGAAGTCCTTGTCGTTCTGCGAGGCGTTGAGCTCGAGCTTCTCGTTCGCCTGTTCCGAGTTGTACGAGGTGAAGAAGAACCATCCGTCCGACGGTCCCTTCCCGGCATGGCCGAGATCGTAGTTGAACCCGGGAAGCAGGATCTGGAAGGCAATGTCCATCTTCCCCGGCTGGTCGGCCGTGATGAAGGACAGCGTCCCCTTGAAGTTCTTCTTGTAGCTGTCGATCGCGACGTCGTTGTTCGGAACCGGCACGCTGAAACGCGTCGCCGAGACGATGTACTTCGTATTCGGCGTCGTGAACGGCGACGCATGGCCGCCCGCCGAGTTCGGGATCTGAAGGATCTCGGTGGTCTCGAACGTCGTCAGGTCGACGCGAGCAACGCGCGGCGTGTTGTTGCCGTTGATGAAGAGCCAGCGGCCGTCAGGCACGCCGTCCGTCTGCGAGAGCTCCGGATGGTGCGTGTCATCCCACGGAATCGAGCCGTACGTCGTCTCCAGCATCGGCTTCGACTCCTCGGTGTAGCCCCATCCGGTCTCGGGATTCTGCGAGAAGACACTCACGAACTTCAGCAGCCGCCCTGAGGGAAGCCCGTACACGCCGATCTGGCCGTTGTATCCCCCGGAGAGAAAGGCGTAGTACTGATCGTACGATCCCGGCGCGACGTAGACTTTTCCCGCGGCGTCGCCGCTCGCCAGGTTCCCGGCCCTCGGCATCGCGCAGGAGTAGAACAGGGAGACCGCGGCGAGAGCGGACGCCGCACCGACCAGCAGTGTTCGAACAGTCGTTGTTTTCTTCATGGCCCGCGCGAAAAAGAGGGGAGGCAAACAGACCAGCGTGAGTCGGGACTTTGAGGTGAAGCTGGGGATGCGTGGTACGGCGACTATCAGGCGAACTGCTCATCCCGCGTAGCGGTTTTGCCTTTTGTTCCGGCGAGGAGGTGCTCGATCACGTCGGCAGCGGCGTAGCCGTTGCCATTGCGCGCGAGCGCCATGACCGCGGCGACATCGTCGCCACTCGTGATCAGCGGGAGTTCGTCGCCTTCCTCCCGCCGCTGCGGATGGCCGATGTTCGCTGCCAGTCCATTGCAGAGACAGCGGCGACCGACGGTGTCGGCGATGTCGCCACCCTTCGCGACGTACGCGTCGACCGGCTCGGCGGGGCAGCGATAGCCAAGCTTTCCGCTCGGCGTGCGATATGTCGTGCGCAGGTAGCCGAGATCGCAGACGCGCTCGCGGCGGTCGTCCTGTCGCGGCATCCCCTCGACTTCGACGACCTTGAAGGGATATCCGGTGGGTGATGCACGTGAATCGGTGCGAATGCGAACCGTCTCTGACGCGATCCCGGCGAGTACGCCGCGCTTCAGCTCCGTCGAGAGCCCGGACTCGTCGCAGTAGGCGAACAATGTCCCGACCTGGACCCCGGCCGCACCGGCGTCGCGCGCCGCTCGGACCGCGCTCGCCGAGCCGGTGCCCCCCGCCAGCCAGAAGGGGAGCCCGAGCTCGCGCATCTTCGCGAGGTCGACGAGGTCGCGCTCGCCGTAGATTGGCTCCCCTTCCCCGGTGAACCGGGGCTCGCCGCGCGGTGGAGCGTTATGACCGCCCGCGGTCGGCCCTTCGACGACGAATCCGTCGACGCGGCCCGTCGCCTTGCGCGCGAGTGTCGCGGCCAGCGAGTTCGCCGAGACGATCGGGATGAAGCGCGGACGCGCCAGCCCTGCTGTCGGCGTCCAGTGATCAGTGGGGTCGAAGTCGAGAAACTCCGGCGTCGGCTCTGCTGCTCCCTCGACGTCGAGCTTGATCCGCGCCGGCCGATGCATCGCCAGCGCGTCCAGCGCGCCCGGGATCTCGCGCGGGATTCCGGCGCCCATCAGCACGTAGTCCACCCCGGCGAGCATCGCGCCATAGAGCGACGCGAGGTTCGGCAGCTGCACCTTGGTCAACAGGTTGATGCCAACGACCCCGTCATGCCCCTGCTTCGCCAGCCAGACCTCGACGAAGTTGGCCAGCATCGTCACCTGCTGCCGCGCCGCGCTGACGACCTGCTTGTACATCGGCAGCATCCTGTACGGGGTTCCCGGGGGTCGGCCGTTAGGCAGGAAGTAGCGGTGCAGCACTCCCTCGCTCACCGCCGGGATCGGGAAGTGCGCCATCGCGCGCCTGACATGCCCGCCGCTGTCGCCGTCCTGCAGCCGGCGCACGAGGATGGTGTCGATCGCGGTGCCTGAGACGACGCCCAACTGCCCGAGTCGCGAGACCGCGCGAGCAAGTGTCCAGTTCGAGACGCCGATTCCCATCCCGCCCTGGATGATCAGCGGATGCGGGGCGGCGCCTCCGCTCGAGAGATTGAGATTCATGGTCTGTGCAGGCTAGTTCCGTCACATCGAGGCGGGCGTGACTGTTGTCACACCCATTCCCCGGTGCTCGTGGCGTTCACCGTGGGAGGAGAATTCCGCCGGCCGCGGCGAGGATGCCCGTGGCGAGCCAGTCCGGCATCGCGCAGGTCAGCTGTTGCCCGACAGGGACTACCACGCGTCCTTCGCGATCATTCCCGAGTGCCACGCAGGCTCCCAGACGACGCGAGTCTCCGCGCCGCGGATCCCCTCGACTTGCAGCACCGCGGCTCGAATGCCGTCGGTGATGATGCGCTCCATCGGGCAGCCTTGGGTCGTCAGAGTGTGCGTGATCGACGCGATGTCGTCGTCGATCTCTACTCCGTAGACCAGCCCCAGGGTCACGATGTCGAGGCCGATTTCCGGGTCGATCACCGTCGCCAGGCTGCGCCAGAGCAGTTCGATGCGACGATCCGGCTCACTCATGCCGACCTCACCGTGTAGCTTCCCCGAGGCGCGGGCTGCGCCGCAGCGGTACCGTAGTCTGCCCAACCCGCTCCGCCGTCGGGGTGACGGTTGTCACAGGGGAGAGGCCAAGCGCGCCGCCCACGATCCGACCCGTATCGATCAGCGATGGACACGGCTTCCCTGCTCGGCCAGCTCCCCCTGTTCGCCCGCTTCAGCGACGAAGCCCGGGCGCGGCTTGCCGCCCGCTGCCTAACGCGCAGCTACGGCGCCGGCAACCTCCTCTTCACCACCGGCGACCCCTGTCGCGGCCTCTACATCGTCGAGTCGGGTCGGGTGCGCATCTTCCGCACGAGCGCGGCCGGCCGGGAGCAGGTGCTTCACACCGAAGGCCCCGGCCGCCCGATCGCCGAGCTCCCGCTCCTCGACGGCGGTGCATATCCGGCCTCGGCGATGACGGAAGTCGAGTCGCGCCTCGTATTCCTGCCCCGCGCCGAGTTCGAGGCACTCTATCGCGCCAATCCCGACGTCGCCGAGGCGGTCATCCGCGAGCTCGGCAAACGGCTGCGCCATCTTGTCCATGTGACCGAGACCCTCGCCTTCCGCGACGTCGCCGCGCGGCTCGCCAGCTTCCTCGCCGAGTACGCCGAGCATCACGGCGAACTCACCACCGCCGGCACCGAGATCGTCCTCGACCGCACCCGCGAAAAGCTCTCGCAGGAACTCGGGACTGCGCGCGAATCGGTGTCGCGCGCGCTGAAGCAGCTGACCGGGAAGGGCCTCATCAAGCCGCTCGCCGGCCGCCGCATGCTCATCCCCGACGTTGCCCAGCTCCGTACCCTCGGCCGCCCCGGTGAGCGCACCCGCTACGAGTAGCGGGGCGGGAGCGCCCGCCTAACGTTTCCCCGCCGGCTCGCGCCGCCGGCGCGGAATGAGACAACCGTCACACCGCAAGGCGCGCCCGCGGGAGATCCTTCGATCGTCACCGACGAGGATCGCCACCACATGGCTGCTGACCTTTCATCCGACGCGAGCAGGCTGACCGCGGACGCCGTCACCGAGGCGCTCCGCGGCGTTCCCTACCCCGGCGCCAGCCGCGACCTCGTTGACGGCGCACTCGGCTGGCAGCACCTGCCGTCTGGCCTAACGGCGGGCGTGGAATGACCGGAGTCGCGCCCGCACCGCCGCTGGGCCGGCTCGCCGGCCCTCGCGCCGCACCGGGTCCCGTCTCTCCCGCCCCGAGCTCGGTCCTGCTCGCCGGAGAGCATTTCGCCGTCGCAACCCTTTATCTCATCGCTGGCGCCATCGCGCTCGTCTGGCTCGCCCCCGAGCTCGCGGCCGGGGCGTATCTGTCGCCACACGTCGCCGGGATCACCCATCTCCTCACCCTCGGCTGGCTGACCACCACCATTTTCGGGGCGCTTTATCAGCTGCTGCCAGTGGCACTCGGTGCGCCGCTCCGGTCGGTGCGTGTCGGGCACGCTGGATTTCTCGTCTTTGCGCCGGGCGCCGGCCTGTTCGCTGCCGGCGTCGCGACGGGGACGACGATCCTCCATCACGCCGGCATTGCGCTCGTCGCATCAGGCATCATCCTCGCCGTCGGCAACATCGGCAGCTCGCTGCCGCGCGCTCGATCCCGCGACGTGACCTGGGCCGCGGTCGCGACCGCGCTGGCGTTCCTCGCATCGACACTCGTCCTCGGGGTGATGCTGCTGCACAACCTTCACACCGGCTTCCTCGCTGACGCACGACTTCGCGTCCTCGCGATCCACCTGCACGTCGCGCTCGCCGGATGGGCGCTCGTCATGATGGTCGGCGTGTCGCACCGGCTGTTGCCGATGTTCCTCCTCGCCCATGCCGGGGACAGCCGCTGGACGAAGCGGTCGCTCATCCTCCTCGGCGGTGGCGTCCTGGCACTCGCCGCGGGCCTCGCGATGCGGACGCGGCTCATGACGTGGATCGGTGTCGCGTTGCTCGAAGGCGGGGTCGGTTGCTTCCTCTGGCAGGCGTTCTCCTTCTATCGCGTCCGCGTGCGCCGGACGGTCGATGTCGGAATGCGCTTCGCCGGCTCGGCCCTCGTGTTCCTCGCGGCCGCGGCGCTTCTCGGTCCCGCGGTCCTCGCCCGCGGCCCGGCGCATCCGCGGCTCGCGACCGCGTACGTCGTCGTGGCGCTGCTCGGCGGTATCGTTCTTTACGTCGTCGGCTTCTTCTACAAGATCGTTCCCCTGCTCGCCTGGACCGTTCGCTACGGCGACCGCATGGGCAAGGGCACCGCGCCAACGGTCGCCCAGACCTTCTCGACGCGCGTCGCTCACCTGCAGCTTGGCACCATGACGCTCGGTGTGACGCTCCTCGCCGCCGGAATCGGTGCCGGGTCGGTGCATGTCGTGCGTTGCGGGGCCGTGCTCTATTTCGCCGGGGCGATCCTCTTCGTGAGCCAGATCGTTCGGGTCGCGGTCGGACGCGCGAATGCGGCCTGAGACTCGGCCAGCGGCGATCGTTGCGACCGACCGCGTGAGCGACGTTCTCGCTCGCGACGAATCGCTCATCGAGGTATTTGTCCGCCACGCCCCGCAGTTCGAGCGCCTCCGCAACCGCACGATCCGGCGAGTGATGGCGCGGATGGTGACCATCGAGCAGGCTGCGCGGATTGGTGGAGTCCCCGCTGAGCTGCTGCTGCGCGACCTCAACGACACGCTCGATCCTCGCCGCGCACCCGCCGGAGCGCGAAGTGTCGTCGTGGATGACAGTTCCCGTGCCGCGCCCGCAGTGACTGGCCTGCCTAACGGTGCACCGCCGGGGAGAGAGATCGTCGAGGTGGATGTCCGCGAAGACCTTCGCGCGGGGCGCGAGCCATTCTCGAGGATCATGGCGTCCGTTGGCGCGCTGCGCCCGGGGCAGGTGATTTGCCTGCGCGCGATCTTCGAGCCGGTCCCGCTGTTCGCCGCGCTCGCGAGGCTCGCGCTGGCGTACGGGGGTGCGCTGCTGGTGCACCGCGCGGGGCTGGCGCTCGGCTTCGGAGGGAGCGGATGACGCCGGAGGTCCAGCGGTGGCTTGCGGTCGCGGTCGTGACCGCCGCCGCACTGTATCTCTCGCTGCGCGCATGGAGCGCGTGGCGCGCGGCGCGCGCCCTCCGGCGGACGCCGGGCTGCGGCCCGGGCTGCGGCTGCGGGTGAGGCGCCCCCCGGTCTTGCGGACCGGGCCGGGACTCCCCATAATCGCGAGCGCCTCGCGGGAACAGGCGTTTCCCGAGCTGCCCACGCTTGCCCGCGATGACGCGGGCCGGCGCCCACTCCGGTCAGCACCGGTCCACACGCACGTCCGGAAATCAACAAATGAAGAAGTTCAGACTGCTCGGCCTCGCGTCGCTCGCGATCGCTGCGTGCAGCGATGCTCCATCCCCAGTCGCTCCCGCCGCCGCACCGCCTGACGCGAGCGTCGCCGCGAGCCAACGCTCGCCGATCGCCGGACGGTACATCGTCGTCTTCCGTGAGGGAGCGGACGTGAACCATGAGTCCTCGCAGATCGCGACGAAGCTTGGGGGCAAGGTCCGGTACACGTACCACTCCGCGCTCCGCGGAATGGCGATCGAGCTCCCCGACGCCGCGGCCGCGGCGCTGGCCCGGGAGCCAAGCGTCGCGACCGTGGAGCAGGACCAGGTGATGTCGATCGTCACCACGCAGAGCGGGGCGACGTGGGGGATCGACCGCATCGATCAGCACCCGCTGCCGCTCGATGGGAGCTACACCTATAACGCCGACGGCAGCGGTGTGACCGCGTACATCATCGACACCGGAATTCTCTTCTCGCACTCCGAGTTCGGCGGCCGCGCGGTGACGGGCGTTGACGAGGTCACGCCGGGCGGCGACGCGGCGGACTGTAACGGACACGGGACGCACGTCTCCGGCACCGTCGGTGGCACGACCTACGGCGTGGCGAAGAACGTCAGCCTCGTTGCGGTTCGAGTGCTCGACTGCGGCGGCTCGGGTTCGAACTCTGGCGTCATCGCTGGCGTGGACTGGGTGACGGCGAACCATCGCTCGCCCGCGGTCGCGAACATGTCGTTAGGCGGCGGGCTCTCGAGCGCGCTCGACCAGGCCGTCGCGAACTCGATCGCCTCGGGCGTGACGTACGGCATCGCCGCGGGGAACGGCAACTTCCTGGGAATCGCGCAGAACGCCTGCAACACCTCTCCCGCCGACGTCCCGAGCGCCATCACCGTCAGTGCGACGGACAACACCGACACGAAGGCGAGCTGGGCGAACTATGGGACCTGCGTGGACATCTTCGGGCCGGGAGTGAACATCACGTCGTCCTGGTACACCGGGACGACGGCGACCAACACGATCAGCGGAACCTCGATGGCGACGCCGCACGTCGTCGGTTCGGCCGCGCTGTACCTCCAGGCCAATCCGGCCGCGACGCCGGCTCAGGTGTCGAGCGCGCTCACGTCGAACGCGACGGCGAACGTCGTGAAGAGCGGTGGCAGCGGCTCGCCGAATCTCCTGCTCTACACGGCGTTCATCAATGCCGCCCCGCCCACTGCGCCGCCGGTCGCCCGCTTCACGTCGAGCTGCTCAGGGCTGACGTGCACCTTCGACGCGAGCAGCAGCACCGCGCTCTCGACCGCGACGTATAGCTGGGACTTCGGCGACGCGACCAGCGGCGCGGGGAAGACCACCTCGCACGGATACGCCGCCGCGGGGAGTTATGCGGTCACCCTCACCGTCGCCGACGCCAATGGCTCGAGCACGAGCACCGGGGCAGTGACGGTCACCGTGCCGCCACCAACGCCGGCGCCGGTGGCGAGCTTCACCTACAGCTGCTCGTCACGGACGTGCAGCTTCAACGCGAGCGCAACGACCAACGCCACGTCGTACTCGTGGAACTTCGGCGACGGCTCGAGCGGGAGCGGGGTGACCACGTCGCACAACTTCGCGCCCAACCGCAGCTATACCGTGACGCTGACCGCGACGGGGAGCGGGGGGACGAGCACCGCGTCGAAGCCGATCAGCTGCACGAAGAAGAGCTGTTCCTGAGCGGCGCGACTTGCTGAACGACGACAGCCCCGGAGATTCTCCGGGGCTGTCGTCGTTTGGCGCCGCGAGTGACGGGTGCCTCGTCGTCGTAGATCGCGAAGGCGTCGTCACCGTTCCATCGATCGCGATAGAGCGAGTTGATGCGAATTCCCGAAGGATCGTTGTCGTAGAACCAGCCGGCCGCGTAGAAGTTCTCGTCGTCGTCCGCAACCTTGATCACCGTGCGTTGCGTCGGCGTGCCGCGGAATACCGGCGTGTACTCGGTGAGGGGAGGGCTGGCACGTCGCGCCAGACGGGATCGTTAGGCACCCCGTCGATGACGACCGGCTCGGTGATGCGGGTGAGGACGAGCGGTGCCGAGGCTTCCTGCGCATTGACTGGCTGCCGCGGAATCGTTCCGAGAAGAAGCAACAGCGCGAGGATCGCGGGGGGTGCCGGCTGGACTGACATGGGTCATCTGCTCTCCGTGGTGGTGCGTGAAGAGAGCAACGCGCGCCGGGTCGGGAACAGCGCGACTCGACGGGCGACGGATCGGGACCGTAGAAATGCTGGCTGCGGACGACTAGTGGGTTGGCCGTGACGCGAGCTTGACATCCGAACGGTGATGCTCGGCGCGCGCCGCGCCGATGGACTCTACTCGTCGCGATCTTCCTGAAAGCGCCCCTTCACGTGGGGAAGCGCAGCGCGCAGCGCGAGGATTTCCTCACGCGGAAATCTATTCGACACGTCGAGATGCTCGAGCTGCGTGAGCTCATGCAGTGGCGCGAGCGACTGGTCCGTGACATACACTCGAAGGTCGAGATACTTGACCTGCTTCAATGCTCGAACGGGCGCGAGTGTGGGTAGACTGATCTTGTTCGCGGGGAGGAGCTTGCGAAGCGTGAAACCGGTCAGCGTCTTCGCACTCTGCCCGAATGGGGGAAACGCAATTGGCTTGCTGTTGCCCTCGAGCACGAAAACCCGCAGGTCTGGAAGATCGCCAATACCCTCGACGGACTCGATCTGTGCATGATCCAATGACAGATCGCGGAGCGCGCGGAGCGGCGCAACGAGCGTGAGATCCTTGAAACGGCATCCGGTCATGGCTAGCCACTTGAGCTTTGGCAGCGCGGCCAGCTCGATCAACTGTTCCGGTCGTGGATTGTTGATCCCCACGTACTCGAGGTCCGGAAAGCGCGAGAACGGAAACCTTCGAGCGCGCTTGGACATCACTCCGAGCGAGGTGACGCCTGGCACGAGGCTTGTCCCCGGAAAGCGCTCCGGCCACTGGTAGTCGAAGGCGTACGAGCCCCAATCGTCCCCGCGCTTCTCTCCGGGATAGTTCATCCGCGGCCTGGCCAGTCAGAGCGGACCACTCCAGCATCGCTCTCGCCGTCGGTCCAATGTCGGTCCTCAACCGTTGCAAGAATTCCGCTTGGGACTGAGGAAGGCGAATCGATTTCGTCATGACAGGATCAATGGGTGAAGAGCGAGCGCGAAGCTGACGCGAGACGAGAGAAGGGCGACCGCTTCCGCGGCCGCCCTTGTCGCTCGTCTCTCACCTCTCGATCGGAGCCTCTATCGTCTCTCTTCGCACTGTCATAGCCAGTCAACTACTGAACAGGATTGACCATGTCGTAGATCGGCAGGTACATCGCCACGACCATGCCGCCGACGATGACGCCGAGGAACACGATCATGATCGGCTCCATCAGGGCGAGCAGGCCGCTGACGGCCGCGTCGACCTCTTCGTCGTAGAAGTCGGCGATCTTCGAGAGCATCTCGTCGAGACCACCCGTCTGCTCGCCAACCGCGATCATGCTGATGACCATCGGCGGGAACACCGCCGACTTCTGCAGCGGCGCCGAGATCGTCTCACCGCCTGCGATCGATGCGCGGGACTCCATGATCGCGTCGGAGATGACGCGGTTGCCCGCGGTCTTCGCCGTGATCTCGAGCCCGTCGAGGATCGACACGCCCGAACCGATCAGCGTCCCTAACGTTCTGGTGAACCGCGACACGGCCGACTTGCGGAGCACGTCGCCGAGCACGGGCGCCTTGAGCAACAGGCGATCGATCACCAGCTGCCCGCCTGACGTCTTGTAGTAGTTCCTCAGCATATACACCAGCAAGGCGATGATGCCGACGATCGCCCACCAGTAGCTCTTGAGGAAGCCCGACGCGCCGATCACGATGCGCGTTGGCAGCGGAAGCGGCATGCCGACGCTGGCGAACATGCTCGCGAACGTCGGGATGACGAACACGAGCAGCGTCACGATCGCGATCACGGCGACGCTCATGATGACGCCAGGATAGATCATCGCGCCCTTCACCTTCCGGATGAGCGCGTCGTTCTTCTCCTTGAAGATCGCCAGTCGCATCAGGATGGTGTCGAGGATACCACCCGCCTCACCGGCGGCGACCATGTTGACGTACAGATCGTCGAACGCCTTCGGATGTTTCCGGAACGCATCGGCGACGGTGTGACCCGACTCGACGTCGAAGACGACGGCCTTCGTCACTTCCTTCAGCGCCGGGTTCTCGCTCTGCTTCGCGAGAATGTCCAGTGCCTGGACGAGTGGAAGCCCGGCGTTGATCATCGTCGAGAACTGTCGCGTGAAGATGACGATGTCGCGTCCCTTGATCGACCCTCTCTTCTTTTTCTGGGCCGGCGCTTCGTCGATCTTGACGACATTCAGCCGCTGCCGGCGCAGCTGCGCGACGACGTCATCGCGCGTCGCCGCGTCGATCGTCGCCGTCTTGAGCTCGCCCTGCGGGCTGCGTGCTGTGTATGTGAAGGTTGCCATCTGTATCGCCTCGTTGAGCTTCGTGTGAAACCGGCCGTGAGCCTCGAGCCGTTAGGGTTGAGCTACTGCGGTCAACATCTGTTAACGCCGTCGCTTGACCCTAACGGCTGATGGCTACGGGCTATCTTTTCCCGGCAGTGACACCAGGCCGCGACGCCGACAGCCCGCCGATCGGCGGCATGCCATCGTCCATCGGCGGCTGGCCGATCATGCGCAGGAAGTCGTTCGGGTCGCCGCTGACGCGCACACACTCGTCGAGGGTTACCTCGCGCGCCATGTAGAGCGCGTAGAGCGAGTCGTTCAGCGTCTGCATCCCGTACTTCTTTCCCGCCTGCATCATGCCCGGGATCTGCTCGATCTTCGCATCCTTGATCAACGCGCGGATCGCCGGCGTCATCACCAGGATCTCGGCGGCCATCACGCGACCGCGTCCCTTTGCTCGTGGCAGAAGAGTTTGGGTGATGATCCCCTCGAGCACGAAGCGCAGCTGCGTGCGGACCTGCTCCTGCTGGTGCGCCGGGAAGACGTCGATGATTCGGTTGATCGCTTCCGTTGCGCTGTTCGTGTGCAGCGTCGCGAATGCAAGGTGACCGGTCTCGGCGATCGTCAGCGCGGCCGCGATCGTTTCCTGGTCGCGAAGCTCGCCGATCAGCACGACGTCCGGATCCTCACGCAGCGCGTACTTGAGCGCGTTGCTGAAGCTCTTCGTGTCGGTGCCGACCTCGCGCTGGTTGACGATGCAGCCCTGGTGGCGATGAATGAACTCGATCGGATCTTCGACCGTAATGATGTGCCCCTTTCGCTCGCGATTGATCTTGTCGATCATCGCGGCGAGGGTGGTGCTCTTCCCCGAGCCCGTTGGGCCGGTCACCAGCACCAGGCCGCGCGGCTTGTCGGCCATCTTCGCGATCACCGGCGGCAGTCCCAGGTCGGCGAAGGTCTTCACGCTGAACGGGATCTGTCGAATGACCATCGACACGCAGCCGCGCTGCTTGAAGCAGTTGCCGCGGAAGCGGGCGAGATTCTGGATGCCGAAGGAAAAGTCCAGCTCGTCGTCGAGCTCGAACCGCTTCTTCTGGTTCTCGGTGAGCACGCTGTAGGCGATCTGCAGCGTGTCCTTCGGATTCAGGACGTAGTCGACATTCGAGCTGGTGATGTCCCCGTCGATGCGCAGCTTCGGCCGCTCCCCCGCCGTGATGTGGAGGTCGGACGCATCACGCTCGATCATCTCCTCGAGCAACATCCGGAGATTCACTGAAGACGCAGTTGTCGCTGGTGCTGTCATGATTCCGATACCGTTTGAGGATCCTTAGCCTTGAGCCTTGAGCCGTTAGGGTTGAGCGACTGCGGTCACCGCTGTAGCTCATCCCTAATGGCTAATGGCTAAAGGCCGAACTGCGTTTGGCTCACGGCCGAACTGCGTTAAGCGCTTGTTTCCCGGACGACTTGCTCAAGGGTGGTAATTCCCTTCAATACCTTCAGCCAGCCGTCCATGCGCAGCGTCAGCATGCCTTCTTCAATCGCGCCGTCGCGGATCTCGGCGGCGCCGACGTTCTGGATGACGAGCTTGCGGATCGACGGCGTCATGGTCATGACCTCGTAGAGCCCCTGACGTCCCTTCAGCCCCGTGCCGGCGCACTGATCGCAGCCCTTGCCGCGGAAGAACGGCAGCTCGCCGATGGTCGTATCAAGGGTGAGGCTGCCGAGGAACGGCGCGGCTTCCTTTGTCGCCTTGAGCTTCGCGTCGGACAGCGCGCGCGCCGTGAAGCGAAGTTCCTTCAGGGTCGTCGTCGGCTTCACCTTGGCCCCCGCGTACTCCTCCTTCGTCAGCTCGTACTTTTCCTTGCAGTTCGAGCAGATCTTGCGGACGAGTCGCTGGGCGAGAATCAGATTGAGCGCGGAGGCGACGTTGAAGGGCTCGAGGCCCATGTCCATCAGACGCGTCACCGTTTCCGGCGCCGAGTTGGTGTGCAGCGTCGATAAGACCAGGTGACCGGTGAGCGCCGCCTTGATCGCGATGCCGCCCGTCTCCAGGTCTCGAATCTCTCCAAGCATGATGATGTTCGGGTCCTGCCGAAGGAACGCCTTCAGCGCGGCGGCGAACGTCATGCCGATTTCCGTTCTCACGAGCACCTGGTTGATCCCGTACAGGTTGTACTCGACGGGATCCTCGGCGGTCATGATGTTGACGTCGATCGTGTTGACCTTGCTCAACGACGAGTAGAGCGTGGTCGTCTTGCCTGAACCCGTCGGGCCGGTGACGAGCACCATTCCGTACGGGTTCATGATCGCTTCCATCAGCGCTTCTTCGGCGGCCGGCTCGATGCCGAACTTGGCGAGATCGAGCGTCAGGTTGCCCTTGTCGAGAATTCGCAGAACGACCTTCTCGCCGAACAGCGTCGGGAGTGTCGAGACGCGATAGTCGATGACCTTGTTGCCGACCTTCAGCTTGATGCGGCCGTCCTGCGGCACGCGGCGCTCGGCGATGTTCAGCTGCGCCATGATCTTGAATCGCGAGATGAGCGCCGCCTTGAGCTTCATCGGCGGTTTCATGACCTCGTGCAGGGCGCCGTCGACGCGGTAGCGGACGCGGAGCTCGTGCTCGAAGCACTCGAAGTGAATATCCGACGCGCCGCGCTTCACCGCGTCGGTCAGGATCGCGTTGAGCAGCTTGACGACTGGCGCATCATCGACGGCGCTGGCGAGCGCCGCGGCCGACATCTCCTCTTCGGTATCATCGACGACTTCGACGCTGTCGTCGTCGGTCTCGATGTCCTTGAGCAGCGCGGACATCTGCATGTCCGACGACTCGTAGTACTTCTCGATCGCGTTGCGGAGCGTGTACTCCCCGGCAATGACCGGAAAGATGTCGTACCGCGTGATGAACTTGAGGTCGTCGATGACGCCAAGGTTGGTCGGATCGGCCATCGCGACCGTGAGCGTCCGGCCATCGCGCTTGAGCGGAAGGACGAGATGCTTGGTCGCGAGCTCGGTCGGGATCAGCTTGGCGATGCGCGGATCGACCTCGAACTTGGAGAGGTCGACCGCGGGCATCCGATACTGGCGCGCCAGCTGCTTGGTGAGCTCGGTCTCCTGAATGAAGCCCAGCTTGACCAGGTTGTAGCCGACGCGCGTGCCGTTCTGCCGTTGCTCCTGAAGCGCCTTGTCGAGTTGCTCCTTGGTGATGAGCCCCTCACGCATGAGGAGGTCACCAATTCGCTCGGCGATGGCGGCTGGTGCGACCATGTGGTCTCTAGGCGAAATGACTCGGCCGTCAGGTCCACCAGGGCCGCGCCGAAGAGCGTGGCAGTGAGACCGACGGTAACGCTACGGTGGTGCCCGGCTACGCCTGCGGCGGACCGGGGTTCCCCTGGAGCCGCTCACGCGGACTCCACCTGCAATGGAGGGACGCGGGGTGCCTGAAAAAGTCACGGCACCGGACAGTGCGGCAGCCATCGCCGGCCCCACGCCGCGGACCCGCTGAAAGCCGTCCAGCGATCCGAACGGCCCGCCCGCTTCTCGGTCGTCGATGATGCGTTTTGCCAGCGCCGGTCCGATGCGCGGCAGGGCCTCCAACTCCCCTGCGCTCGCGCGGTCGACGTCGACCGGCGCAGCGGGAGTCGTCGGCTTCGACGAGCGGCGAGCGGGCGGCGGCGACGGCGGATTGAAGAGATCGCGCGGGTCGGTAGCGGTTGCCGAATCAGCGTCCGAGCGCCGGCGCGAACCACGGCGTCCCCGGCTGGCGCCGACGCCACCTGAACGACGCCCTCGACGCTCGACCGCCCCTGAGGATTCCGCCGCGACGATCTGCCGGCGCAGCGCTTCGCGCGAACTCGAATCGGCCGCCGAGGCATCGGACACCGCACCGGACATCCGGACGCCCGCTCCCAGAATCGCGACCGCGGCGAGGAACCCTAACGCTTTCTTCTCTGATGGTGTCGGCATGGGACGAAGATCACGCCGGCAATCGGGATCCCGTCATCGGATCGTCGCCGGCAGGACCGGATCGCCGCCCGCCTGCTGAAAAGCCGTCCACCCGCCTCGATCCGCGTCGGCCACTGTTGCCGCCACTCCTGTCACCTGTACAACTTGTGCGGTACACAACTTCACGCCCTCAATGAACCAGCGTATTCTCGCCGCCGTCCTCTCCCTCGCTTTCGCGCTCACCGCCTGCCACGACGTCCGTCCCCAGACCGCATTCAGCGGCGACGCGGCACTCGGGTACATCCGCGATCAACTCGCCTTTGGTCCGCGCATTCCAGGCACCGACGGCGCGCGCAAGACCGGCGACTGGATCGTGCGGAAGATGCGCCCGCTCGCCGACACGGTGATCGAACAGCGTTGGACGCACGTCACCGCGAAGGGCGATACCCTCCCGCTGCGCAACATTCTCGCGCGCTTCCGGCCCGCGGAGAAACAGCGCATCCTCTACCTGACGCACTGGGACACGCGCCCCGTCGCCGACAACTCGCCGATCCTCGGCGACCAGACGCGGCCCGTTCTCGGCGCCAACGATGGCGCGAGTGGCCCCGCGCTCTTCATCGCCCTCGCCGAGGTGCTGAAAAAGACGCCGCCGCAGTACGGCGTCGACCTGCTGTTCGTCGATGGCGAAGACTATGGCAACTTCTCGCTCGACACCGACGTGCTCATGGGATCGAAGTACTTCGCCGAGCATCTGCCTGACGCGAACTATCAGCCCCTGTTCGGTGTCCTCTTCGACATGATCGGCGACGCTGACCTGAACATCGGCCAGGAAGCGTTCTCGATGCAGGCTGCTCCCGAGGTCGTCGCCCGCGTCTGGTCGACCGCCGAGGATCTCGGCTACTCGAAGTTCTTCCGCTCCGCATCGATCGGCGCGATCACCGACGACCATCTGCCACTGATAAAGAAGGGCCTGCGCGTGATCGACGTGATCGACATCGACTACGTGCAGCAGCAGGGGCCGAAGAATTATCACCACACGGTGTACGACACGATCGACAAGGTGTCAGCGCGGTCGCTGCAGGTTATAGGAGACCTGGCAGTGGCCCTCGTGCTTCCTCGCTGAACTGCGACGAGGGGCGAGGGCAATCCAGCACCGAGTTCCTCATGGCGCCCGTCGCCTGAGGCGACGGCGCCAACCCGGCATCGAGGGCGGCAATGCGACACGGAACTCATCGGAACGTCCCGGAAAAGAATTGCAGCTGCAGCGCCGCCGTTATGACGCTCTGCACGAAGCGGCGGTTGTAGTTCCGGTCCATCGTCGCCGTTCGCGATCCCTGGAGCGAGAAGCTCATCGTCGCGTTGAGGTCCGTGTCGGCGGACAATGAGAAGACCCGCCGCCCGTTGTCGGCGAGGCTGCGGCCAGAGCGGGTGAGCACGTTCTTCGTGCGCGATTCCTGCCAGCCAAGCCGCGTCCGCAACGGACTGCGCGCGTTCCACTGCGCGGGCAGCGTCCAGCTCTTGCCGACGTCGGCGTTCCGTTCGCCGGTGATGCCGTGGGTCGCGCTCCCGGGGAGCGAGTCGTCGCGAATCGACCACGAGTAGCCACCGGTGGTGCTCAGGTCGCCGAAGGGCCAGCTGACGGTCGCGTTGATCGGGTAGACGCGAATGCGCGAGATGCGGAGGTCGCCATCGCTCCCCGTCGAGGGGGCAAGCGCGGCGACGCGCGTCTGCCTGACGCCCGCGCTTGCGGCAAGGTTGCGCACACCGTGGCCGACGAAGCGGCCGAAGGTGCTGTTGCCTGGCACCAGCGTCCAGCGGAGCGTGACGTCGGGATAGTCGCGCTGGATGCCGTCGATCACGTCCTGCTGGTCGTCGGTGCGGCGGTACCAGCTGCGCGTCGTCGTCAGGGAGTAGCGTGGGACCAGAGTAAAACCATATGGCAACACCAGGGAACTCCCCGCACTCAGCGTGTTCGTCAGTCCGGCGGTCGTTGCCGGACGGTTGCGGATCGACCGGAAGCTGCGCGCCCCGCCTAACGCGAGCTGGTAACCGATCCCCGGCGACTCGGCTTCGTTGTCGAACGCCGAGATGATCGACCGGCTGTAGCTGACGTCGATCGGCGTCACCGCGTTGCTGAGCAGGCGGAGGTACCGCTGCTGCTGCCAGAAGACGCGACCCATCGTCTGCAGGTCGAGCTGCGCGGCGGTGGTCAGCGTCTGCGTGTTGCCGAAGCGGCGCGGGAGGACGTAGATCGAGTCGAAGGTCGTCGAGTCCACCACGGTCAGCGGGCGAGCGTTAGGGTCGCGGACGAAGGTGAAGGTGCTCCCAAGATCGACCCGTGGCTTGAGCCATGACGACAGTGGCGGCGCGAAGCTCGCCGCGGCAGTCATCTGCCGGTCGCGCTCGAGCCCGACGTCCCGGCCGAACAGTGAGCCGCGCTCCTCCCGCGTCGCGGCGAGTCGCGCCGAATCCCGGCGACGCTGTGCCGAGTCGAGCCCGGCGGCGTAGTCGCGCAGGTCGCGCGTCGCGGTCGCGTCCCAGCGCAGCGTCAGCGGCCCGACCGGACGCAACTCGACCGCCGCGACGTTGCGCCAGAGATTCGATCGCGAGGTGACGACGCGTCCCGAGTCGTCGCGCGCGGACGCCGGCTTGAGGAAAGTGCGTCGGTCGTCGTTCGCGCGGGCCATTCCTGACGTGAAACGGATTTGCGCCGGATTCCAGCGGAACGCGGCGCCGCGGATCGCCTTCCCCAGCTCCGACTCGGCGATCCACGGCGGCAGGCCGCCGACGGCGCGGCTGAACCAGGCCGGGAACGCCGTCGCCCGCGGCTCGGCGGCGACGAGATAGTCGAGCGTCGCGCTCCAGTTGCGCGCCCCACCACTTTGGTACTCGCTGCGCGCCGTCGATGTCGCCAACGCACCGTTCAGGGTGACGTTGTCGAGCAGCGCGCCGATCACGCCATTGGCCATCGGCGTGATCCGCCGCGCCGAGATTGCGTACGAGGCGGAACTCGTGTGCGGAGTGCGCAGGCCGGCTACCTCGCTCGCCCGCAGGTCGGAGCGGTCGAGCAGCTCGGGCGCCGAGCTGGTGCCCGAATAGGCGATGCTGACCGGCAGCGACAGGCCTAACGATGCGGGGAGCAGCTTCTCGAGGCGCACCGTCGAGACGAGGTCGAGCGCGTCCTGTCCGACGTAGCTCGGGCTCTCGGCCAGCTGGCGGAAGTAGGCGTCGCGCCGGCTGCCGACGAGGCGAATGTCGGCGATTCCACCGGCGCGGATCTCGAGTCCGACCTGGCCGGCGTAGCCCGGCGTCTTCTCGACGTTGCGGAGACGGATGTCGTCGATCCAGAGGTCGAGCGTGTCAGCGACCGGGTTGAACATCTGCGTGCTCCCCGTGCGCAGGATGCCGACCGCCAGCTCCTGCACCGCGGCGAGGTTCGGCGGCGTCACCCCGGGCGCGACTGTGTACGCGATGTAGCCCCGCTCGCAGGCGGCGAACACCGCGCTGTCGGGGATGAGTGCGTCGCGGTTCGTCTTGGCGATCAGCGCCGAGTCAACGGCGGTGCAGCCGATTTTTTGCCCGCCGCGGAGGTAGCTGTTCTGGATGCGTGAGCGGAGCGACTGCAGCACCCCGAAGTCGACGCGCACGTCGGTCCAGCTGTCGGCGAACGCCGGTGTGTGATAGAGGTAGAAGTTGTTGCCGTCGCGCCCCATCCGGACGAAGAAATTGAGGTCGCCGCCGGTGCCCCAGCCGGTGGAGTTTCCACCGCGCGCCCAGACCCGCAGCTCGCGATAGGCGAGGAAGTTCTTCGAGCCTTCGGGAAACCGGTAGAAAGCTTCGGCACGCGACAGCGGGACCAGGTTGGTGGCGGTGACGCGGAGCGCCTGTTCGTTGACTTCGATCGTGCTCTGGTCCTGCCGCGGGGTCTTCACGTCGTTGTCGTTGCTGATCCCTGGCGGCGGCGTGTAGCCCGGATCGCGCGTGCTGATCGTCGTGACGCGAACGCTGCCGCGGGTGCCAGGGAGCGAGGCGGCAGAATCGCCGCCGATGCCGGCGATCGGCGACTCGGAGCGCTTGAGCCAGAGCGGCCCGGTGAGCCGGAAGCGCCCGACCGGCACCGTCGACGCCACATCGTCAGGCAGCCCGCTGCCGGACACCATCGTCAGGCGGAGCGCCTTGATCCGGCGACGCTGCGGCGAGTTGATGGTATCGGATGCCGCGTTGAGTGGCAGGCGGATCCGCACCCAGCAAAGGGGACCGGTGTCGGTCGTATCGTTCTTGAGGTCGACGGGCAATGAGTAGTAGCAGGCGGTGCGCGGCGCGCTCGCCGGGTTCTGGGCGACCGACGCGAGGTCCACCACATACCGGAAAAAGCTCTCGCTCCCGCGCTCCGCCTCGGTGAAGTTGAGGGCGAAGTCGAGGTCGATGTCTTCCTCGTCGAGGCGGTTGTTGCGCACCGTACAGTTGGTTCGCGCGTCGCCAATGCTCTGGATGATGCCGAACTCCGCCTCGCAGATCGGGACGTCGCGGAGCACGGCAGTCCCGGTGGGGCTCACCACGCGCAGCGAGTCGAGGCGGTCCGGCGGCAGTCCCCGGTCGTTGAGCGCGGCGCTGAACGATCGCGTGACCGAGTCGCGCTCGGTGTCGAACCGGTCGAGCCCCACCGTCTGCCGTCCGCGAAAGGTCGAGTCGACGCCGCCGCCGTTAGGCGTGACGAACAGCGATTCCGGCGCGAGGGCGAAGGTGTTCTCGGAGACGTCGCCGAGGTCGAGGACGAGCGTCGGGTTGCGCGTCCGGTTGGCCGCGGTCGTGTCGATCAGCGCGTAGAACTCGAGCTGCTCCACCTGCGTGAGATCCGCGCCACTTGGGCTCAGCACCGTCCGGATCGACCGCCACCGCCGTGTCGCGGGCGGAATCGGATCGGTGATCCACCGCGTCCGCCCGCCGGCATGATCCCGGCTGAAGCCCACCGTCGATGGCTGGAGTGTCAGCCAGAGAAGCGTCTCGGGGAATGTCGCGCCGCTGCTTCCGGTCTGGATCACGATCGAGCGGTCGAGCATCCGCGACGTGAACCGGAGCGGGACGCTGTCGCCAGCCAGGTGCACGTTGCTTTGCCACACCAGTGACGCCGCGTTGCTGGCATTGAAGGCGAGTGGACCCGTCGCGCGCGACTCGAGCGGACGGCTCGACAGGAACCACGACGGGTCGAGAGTGCTGATCTGGATCCCTCCCTCCCCGGCGAAGCTGTCGAGCCAGGCCTGGCCGACGCTGTTCGGCTGCGGGCGGCTCGTCGCCATCTCGGCCTGGAGCGCGATCCGGGATGCACCCGGCCGCTCGCTCAGCATCGGGAGCCGCGCGAGCGCGTTCGTGAGAAGCGGCGCGTCCCAGCTCCAGTTGCCGGTCACTCCCGCGACGAGCGACGACGCCGGCTCGAAGCCTAACGGTGGCCGGGTGTACTGGGTTGTCTGGCCCTGCCGGATCGCGGTGAACGTTACTTCACCAGCCGGGGCGGCGAAGGTGGTCGCGAGCCCGAAGATGTTCGTGGCCGCCGTGGTGAAGAGCGGGTTCTCCTCGTACTGCACGGTCACGGTGCGCGGCCGCGGGAAGAGCGTGTCCGGGCGCGCGAATGTGATTCGCCCGAGCTCGTAGTCGATGATGTAGTCGAGTCCGCGCGCCAGCGGCACGCCATCGATCGTCAGTCGCTCCGAGTTTCGACGGAGCTGGATCGCGCCTAACGTCAGCGTCCCGGTTTCGTCGTTTCCACCCTGGGACTGGTAGCTGATCTGCATCCGGTAGACGGATGGCGGGTGCTGCGGCGAGTAGAGGTATGCCCCCGGGGTGCTGTAGATCGGGGCATTCGACAGGTTCGGCGCCTTCGCCAACCCGCTGTCGGAGAACGGCTGCAGCGAGGGAAAGACGACGAAATAGTCGCGGATCACCCGCGACGATCCCCCGCTCGGGCTCGTGCTGACGTTCGCGTCCCCCGGCCGCGGCCAGACGCGGTTCTCGGCGTCGAAGGCGGCGGGATTGGTCGTCTGCGCGAGTCCGAACAGTTGCAGATATGTCTGCGCCACGCCACCGATTGGCTTCTCCTGATCGCCCGCGGCGCCGGCGACGATGCGGGCATTGATCGTATTGCGCTGCACGTCCTCGCCGCCGACCCGGTACACCGAGCGGATTTCCCGCCGGAACGACGGATCACCCGGGTTGATCGAGTTGTCGTAGAGCAGGTTCGCGACCTGACCCGGCCCGGTGTACGACACGTCGGGGGTGCCGCCGATCGAGGGGATCACGACGGGCTGGCCATCCGGCCCGCGGACGGTGTACGCGATCACGAGCCGGTCACGCTCGAGGCTCGGTTGCCCGACCATCGCGATCCAGAGCTGCGACGGGTCCACGTAGTAGTCGACGCCTTCGCGCAGCAGCTCGTACGGCTGGTCGCCGTTGTTCGCCCCGCGCAGCCCGTTCACCCTGAACCGCGGACCGTTAGGGTTCGGCGGCTGGCTGCCGATCTGCAGGCGGTAGACCGACACCTTCGCCGGACGCTGCCCGAGCGCGTCGAGGGCGGCACCGAGCCTCGTCATCTGCGCGCGATCGAGGATGTCGATGTTCGGGTACTCGCTCCCGAACAGGACAGGATCGACGGTGAAGAAGAAGCGCCGCTGCTCGATCTGGTAGTCCTCGACGTCGCGCGACTGCCCCTGCCGCGTGCGGTCACCGACCGTGAAGCGCGCATCCTTGACGAGCGTTCCCTTCTGCTGCGCGGCGATCGCGCGAAAATGCATCGGGCCGATCTGGCCGAGCGCCTGCATGCCGTAATTGCCACTCGGGATTCCGCCGGTGATGAACCGCGACGGTGGCGGGGCGAAGGTCACGTTGCCGACTTCGACGCGCTGCACGACTTCGTTCGCCTTCCCCGCGTAGTAGATCGACAGGTTGTTCGACGCGTCGAACTCGCGCTGCGAGTCGTAGTCGATGTCGACGTGGATCCGGTCGGCCAGCACGCCGGCCGACAGGATGTTGAACTGGAAGTCGATGCTCGGCGCGATCGGCGAACGGCAGCCTGAGTAGGACGAGGTCAGGTCGATCGCGAGGCAGGGCGTCGTTTGCGCCTTCTCACCCTTCGCCTCGAGCCGCGTGTTGAGCCTGAGCGCGAGATCGGCGTAATCGGTGACCGGAGCGCCCCTTTGGGGAGTTACTGGCTCGGTGAGAGCAGCGAGGTTCGTGTCGGACGGCTCTCGCCGAGGGGCGGCGGGCCCGCGGGCGACGAAGCTCACGATCGGCGGGGGGGCAACGCGCGAGTCGCGCACACCGAGCCACGCGGAGGCGAGGCGACGCTGCCGGACGTCGAGCGATCGGCGGAGCGTGTCGGTCACGAATGCGGCGATCGCGCTCGCGGGGAGGCGGAGCGGAGTGAGTCGCCCGAAGGGCTCGAAGGCCGCGGGACGCTGCAGCGTCAGGCGGGCACGAATGCTGTCGCGCAGGTCTTCACCGGACGGCCTGACGGCGAGCGGGCGGTGCGACGAAAGACTGTCGCCTGGTGGCTGGACCCTGACCCCTGGCGCCTGCCCCCCCGCCTGGGCGTGGAGCGGCGCACCGCGCCCCGCAACAGCGAGAGCGAGGCCCAGCAGCACCGGGACCAGCAGCGGGGCACGCACGAAGGGCGCTAGGGCGGGGCGAAATCGTTGCGAGCGCTCGTGCGCCACCAACGCGTTGCGTGAGAAGACGGGCGGCGAGCCTTGAATTGCATGGCTCCCGAGTGGAAACTTCGGGACACGTGAAGATACTCTCCAAGTACATACTCAAGGAACACGCTGGACCCCTCGTCTTCGCGCTCGCCGCGTTGACCTCGCTCCTGCTGCTCAACTACGTCGCGAAGCAGTTCGGAGCGCTCGTCGGAAAGGGGCTTCCGTGGACGGCGATCCTCGAGTTCTTCGGGCTTTCGATTCCCTTCACCGTCGCGACGACGCTGCCGATGGCGGTGCTGATCTCGACGCTCTACGCATTCAGCCGCCTCGCCGCGGAGAACGAGATCACCGCGCTCAAGGCGAGCGGCGTCGGCATGACGACGGTGATGTACCCCGCACTCGGCGCGGCGACGCTGGTCGCGATCATGATGATCGCGTTCAACGATCAGGTCCTCTCGCGCGCGAACCATCAGCTCGCGGTCCTGCAAACCGACATCGCGCGCACCAAGCCGACGTTTGCGCTGCGTGAGCAGGTCATCAATCCCGTCTCGCCCGGGCGGCTCTACGTCCGCACCGGCAAGATCGACCGTGCGACCAACCGCATGCGCGAGGTCACGATCTACGACCTCGGCGATCCGTCGCGCGCGCGCACGATCTATTCGACGAGCGGTCTGCTCAACTTCAGCCCGAACGGTGCCGATCTGGTGATGACGTTGTTCGACGGCTGGATGCAGGAGGTCTCGAGCACCGATCCGGGCCAGCTGACGCGCCTGTTCTTCCGAAAGAACCAGTTCATCGTGAAGGGGATCGGCAACAAGTTCGAGAACTCGCAGAACGTCGACTACAAGGGACCGCGCGAGAAGACGATCTGCGAGATGCAGCAGGACTACATCTCGGCGACCGGCGGCGTCCAGCGCGCGCGCAACGAGCTCGCGCGGCTGATCGAGAACACGATGCACTACGCCGCGACCGGCGACGGAACGCGGATGCGGCCTGGCGCGATCCCCTTCGACACGACCCACGCAAAAACAGGGGCAACGATCGGCGGCGCCTACTGCAAACTGCTCTCGCTGTTCGGCGTGAAGCAGGCGCAGGCTGCCGAGCCGACGGTTACCAATGCCCCGCTGCCCGCGCCGCAGTTCGGCGGCACGCGCGCGCAGCGCGCCCGCGAGCGCGCGCTCATCGAGAAGCAGCGCGCCGAGCAGGATTCGGCTCGTCAGGCAACGCAACCCATCGGTAGCAAGGCGCTCGGGCAGACATTCGTCCCACCGTCGGCAGGACTGCCGACCGTCAACGACGACCCCACGCTCGGCGCGATCAACTCGATGCGCGACCGCATCGCCGAGTCCGAGCGCACGCGCAACATGTTCGGCGTCGAGATTCACAAGAAGTTCTCGCTGGCGGTGGCCTGCATCGTGTTCATCCTGATCGGTGCACCAGTCGCGCTGCGCTTTCCGCGCGGTGGTGTCGGGCTGGTGATCAGCGTCTCGCTCTCCGTGTTCGCTCTCTACTACGTCGGATTGATCGCCGGCCAGTCTCTCGCCGAGAACGGGACATTGAGCCCGTTCTGGTCGATGTGGCTGGCGAACATCGTCTTCACGATCGTCGGCGTCGGGCTGCTCTCGCGAATGGGCAAGGAGTCCGGGTCGGCACGCGGCGGTGACATGCGTGAGATGCTCGACCTGCTGCGCGCCTGGGTCGCGAAGATGCTGCGCCGGATGGGTCTCAAGGCCGACCGCCGGCGGAGGGTCGTCCCGTGAAGCTGATGCCCCGCGCGCTCGACCGTTATGTCTTCTTCGAGTGGGCGAAGATCTTCGGGACGACCGCCCTCGGATTTCCGCTGCTCGTCATCGTCATCGACCTCACGGACAACCTCGAGAAGTACCTGAGCCGTCACCTCAGCCGCGAAGCGATCGCGCTCAGCTACCTGTACTGGCTGCCCGAGTCGATGTTCCTGATCCTCCCGGCGGCGGTGCTGTTCGCGACGGTCTTCTCGATCGGCAGCTTCACCCGCTATGCCGAAGTGACGGCGGCGAAGGCGAGCGGGATCAGCTTCTACCGGCTGATCGCCCCGATCATGGTCGGCGCGGCGTTCGCCGCGGTCTTCGGGTTCGCGTTAGGCGAGCTGGCCCCGATCACGACGGCGAAGCGCAACGACATCCTCGAGGAGGACAAGGCGGCGCGCGGCAGCGAGCGATTCAACTTCGTGTACTCGGCGGATAACGGTCGCGTCTACAAGGCGGGATCGCTGTCGGTGCCCAGGTCGCAGATGGGCAACTTCCAGATCGAGCGGAAGGGCAACGGCAAACCGGATTATCCGACGGTCGTGACCAACGCGGCGACTGCGGTGTTCACCGACCGGCAGGGGTGGACACTGCACAAGGGCGCGACGCACGTCATCACCGACAACGGACCCGACTTCGCCGTCCACTTCGATTCGCTCAAGGATCGCGGGATGATCGAGATGCCGGCCGACCTCCTCGCGACGCCGCGATCCCCGCACGAGATGGGCTATCGGGACCTTGGCCGTTTCATCAAGGCGCTCGCCCGATCGGGGGGCGACGTCAATGAGCTCAAGGTCGAACAGGCTCTCAAGATCGCGATCCCCGTCACCTGCCTGATCATCGCCCTCTTCGGCGCGCCGCTCGCGACCAGCACCCAGCGGGGCGGGGCGGCGTACGGCATCGGCGTGAGCCTTGGTGTCACGATCATATTCCTGATGATGATCCAGCTGACGAAGGCAGTCGGTGGAAAGGGACTGCTTCCCCCCGACCTCGCGGCCTGGATACCGAACATCCTGTTCGGCATCGTCGGCGGGTACCTCCTGTCACGGGCACGCACTTGAGCACAGGGCAGTTTCCGCGCGACACCGATCCGCGCGCGACGTCGACCTATCCGGTCGTGCAGCGCACGGGGATTCGGCTCTTCCGGCGAATGGCGCGCTGGGCGACTGGCAACATGCGCGATCTCGGCTATCGCGTCTTTTTTCTGCGGGACATCGGCCGGGCGCTCGCCGACCCCGCGACGTACATCCCCGAGACGATCCGCCAGATGCGGAACATCGGGGTCGATTCGATTCCGCTCGCCTGCATCGTCGCCGCCTTCATCGGCGGCGTGATCGCGTTGCAGGTCCGCTACCAGCTCTTCCAGGGCATCCAGCTCAGCATCGTCGCACTCTCGGCCCGGCAGATGGTCGTGCTCGAGCTCGGACCGCTCCTCACGGCGCTGGTGCTGACCGGTCGGGTCGGCGCGCGGATGACCGCCGAGATCGGAACGATGCGCGTGACGGAACAGATCGACGCGCTCGAGACCTTGGCCTTCGACCCGATCGCGTTCCTCGTCGTGCCGCGGCTCCTCGCCGCGCTGGTGATGCTTCCGGTGCTTACCGTCTTCGCGGACGCGGTGGGCATCGCGTCGGCCTGGTTGACGTCCGTGCTGGCGACGGACGTCCTGTCTTCGCAGTTTCAGGAGGGGCTGAAGCTCGGCTTCGCTCCGTTCCAGGTGTTCTACAGCCTGCTCAAGGCGTTCATGTTCGGCGGAGCGATCGCGTTCGTCTGCTCGTATGAGGGCTACATCACCGAAGCCGGCGCCGAGGGCGTCGGCCGGTCCACGGCGAGGGCGGTAGTGATCGCGAGCGTCTCGATCCTCACGCTCGACGCTCTTACCGCGGCCGTTCTCGCGCCATACCTACAGGGATGAGAAGAAAGAACGAAGTTCTCGTCGGATTCGTCGTCCTGCTCGCGGTGATCCTCGGGGTGCTCGGCACGCTCTGGCTGGTGCGCGGCGGGCTGACGTCCGGCTATCCGCTCTACGCGCGCTTTCCGTGGGGCGCCGGGTTGAAGCAGGGCCAGCCCGTTCTTCTCTCCGGTGTGAACGTCGGATACGTCGGCGACATCAACCTGCAGAAGGACGGGACGCTGACCGTCACGATGCGGATCATGAAGGACTACGACGTGCCATCCGGCACCGTGGCGACGGTCGAGCCTAACGGTCTCTTCGGCGACATGCAGATCGCGCTCCGCCCGAGCGGTCCGAGCCCGCTCCGCTACGCCCCTGGCGACACCGTCCTCACCGGCAAGCCGAGTGTGACGATGGCCGACTTGCTCGCTCGCCTCGACACGGTCAGCCGCGGCGTGCGGACGATGTCCGACGCCTTCACGATCGAGTTTGTCCAGAACCGCGGCATCGCCGACCTGCGCGAGACACTCGAGCAGAGCGCCCAGTTCATGCGCCAGCTGAACCAGATCGCGGCGCAGCAGAGCCTCGAGATCTCGCGGACGACCGCTGCGCTGCGGCGGACCGCCGGCGCGATCGACAGCGCGTCCGTTGACTCGACCGTGCGCAACCTGCAGGCGACGAGCGCGAACATGACGGCGTTGACGGGCGACCTGCGGCAGACGACGACGCACATGAACTCCCTGCTCGCGAAGCTCGACAACGGACAAGGGACCGCCGGAAAGCTGCTCACCGACACGCTGCTCTATCAGGATCTGCGAAACGTCGTGGGACGAGTCGATTCGTTGACCGCCGACTTCAAGAAGAATCCGAAGAAGTACATCAACCTGCGGATTTTCTAGGGCGAGGCGGGCGGACTGCCTGACGAACGGGCCCCCAAGCAAAGGCCCTGTGAACTCTGTGCACCCTGTGGTTAACTGCTTTTTTGCTCAAGCAAAAGCAGTTAACCACAGGGGGCACAGGGGACACCGAGCCGGCTGCCTCGGCGCCGGTGCCTTTCTTGTGATTCGCTCGATCGCGCCGGGCTCGAACTGCTTGGGCGCACGCGTGGTGAGATGATCTCGCCCGCCTCTCGCTTGTTCTCCCACGCGCCCGCGCTCACATTGCCCGGATGACCGCTCCCAACCGCGCCATTCTCCCCCGCCGCATCGGGCTCTGGACCGCTGTCGCGGTTCTCGTCGGGTCGACGATCGGCTCCGGCATCTTTCGTTCGCCGGCCGGGGTCGCGGAGAAGTTGCCCGGTCCGTTTCCGATGCTCACGGTCTGGGCGGTCGGCGGGTTGTTCGCACTGTGTGGCGCGCTCGCGTTGGCGGAGGTGGCGGGTGCGTACCCGCGGACGGGCGGGTTGTATGCGTACATCCGTGAGGGATGGGGCGAGCTGCCGGCGTTCCTGTTCGGGTGGGCGGAGCTGGCGGTCATTCGTGCCGCATCGTTAGGCGCGGTCTCGAGCACCTTCGCGGCGTACTATCTCCGGTTCGTCGGGCACGATCCCTCGGTCGAGCCGTACAAGACGCAGGTCCACTACATCGCCGCGATCGCGATCGCGCTCACCGCGACGTTCAACTACGTCGGGGTACGGTGGGGAGCGCTCGTGCAGAACATCACGACCGTCGCGAAGTATGCCGGCCTGCTCGTCATCATCGTCGTCGCGTTCTCACTCGGCCTGCCGAGTACGGGCGGACATTTCACCCCGGCAATGCCGGCCGGCAGCTTCTCGATTGCCCCGTTCGGGCTCGCCCTCGTTGGCGTGCTCTGGGCGTTCGACGGATGGGCGGACCTGAGCTTCGTCGCGGGCGAGGTGAAGGATCCGCGAAGGAACCTTCCGCGGGCGCTGATCATCGGGACGCTCGCGGTGATCGCGATCTACCTGCTCGCCAACATCGCGTATCTCTCGGTGCTGACGGTCGACGAGATCGCGAGATCGCCGCTCGTCGCCGCCGAGGTCGCGGCGCGGCTCCTCGGGCAGGGCGGAGTCGTGTTCGTCGCGGCGACGGTGATGCTCTCGACGTTCGGGACGCTGAACGGCACCCTGCTCACCGCGCCGCGCATCTTCTTCGCGATGGCCGACGATGGACTCTTCTTCCGTTCGGTCGCAAAGGTGCATCCGAAGTTCGAGACGCCGTACGTCGCGATCGCGCTCACCGCCGCGTTAGGCATCGTCTTCGTCCTGCTTCGGACCTTCGAGCAGCTGGCCGACGCGTTCGTCACGGCGATCGTGCCTTTCTACGCGCTGGCGGTCGCGTCGATCTTTGTCCTGCGGAAGCGCGCCGACTACGATCCGCCGTTCCGGGCGCCGCTCTACCCGATCGTCCCGGCGCTGTTCGTCCTCGCTTCAGCGATGCTGCTCATCAACGCCGTGATCGACGAGTCGAGCCGGACTCCAACGCTCGCGGTGTTCGGCATCATCCTGCTGGGAATCCCGCTCTATTACCTCACCGTCGGGAAAAGAGGTGCAGCCGCAGCGCGGCGCGACGCACGCGCGAGAGACACGGTCTAGGCGACCGCCGCCTGACGACAGAGGCCCAGCCGGCGATGCCGGCTGGGCCGCTGTGTTTTACTGCTAATTATATCGCCGCCGAATCAGAATCCGACGCGGATCTGCGCCTGGATCTGGTTG
>JANMAM010000227.1:0-2287 GCA_031359795.1 Gemmatimonadaceae bacterium | reverse complement strand
AGCGAGGCGAGATCGGCGGGGGGGCGTTCGCGCGGGTCGTTAGGCATTGATGGCGGAGCGAGGGATCGCCGGCGATCGGCGACGTTCCCCAAGTTCACGCCGATCGCCGGCGCAGCGCCAGTGAGGCGATTACCGGCGGGGGCAGCCGTTGACAGCGCGTGACGAGTCGAAGTGGTAGAGCAGAACCGTAGTGTTCTGTTCGAGGCTGGCCATCCGGCCGTAAACGATCGGCACATCGAAGCTCCGCACCAGGTCGAGTGCGCCGAGGTCAGCCGCCTCGCCAACGGCACGCGCGAGGCGGGCGGTCATCGGCTCGCCGGTCCACACATTCGGTCCGTAGAAGACAAAGTCCACCCGGGCATCGCGCACGAAGCCAACAAAGTCGCAACCGTTCTCGATACGTTCCCAAGGGATCGCAGCGGAAGAACCAGGATCCCCTGAAACGTTCCAGCGATTCAGCGGGTACGTGTGACCGCCGTAGAGGATGACGGCGAAGCGGGCGGTCTTTGGCGTGTTGCGGTTCGCCCAATCGTACGCGGGCCAATACCACGTCGCGCGGTTGAATCGGGGGACGTCGCCCGTGACTGCGAGCCGGAGATAATCCCAGCTGTAGAGAATCGCGACGAGCGAGAGTACCCCCGCCACAGCGGCTCCGGCTATCCGTGCAACGGGCGCAAGCCCCGTGGCGAGCACCCGGGTTATCAGCGGGACGACACACACAATCCCGGCGAAGACCAGATACGTGCTGAAGCGCGGCTCGGGCCGTGGCTGCGCAAGCGCCCACGTTCCGACGAAGAGGAAAATGAAAGCGCCGATCCTGCGCAGTTGAGTTTCCGTTCGGAAGACCGTCGCGGCGCACCCGATCAACAACAGGAGCGGGAGGGGAAACGCGCTCGGATCCAGGAGCAGGCGGCCGAACGCGCCGAGCCGATCGTGCCACCCTCCCGCGAGAGCGCGAGAGGCACAGATCTGCCCGATTTGTGCGAACCTCTGGCCCATTTCCGCGCTGCCGGGATTGACTCGACTCCCCACGCCGCCGAATGGCCAGATGGCCGACCCTAACGTGATGGCATTCGCGAGGTAGAACGGAGACGCAGCGACGAGCGCAAGCACCGCACCGGCCCCGTAAGCGCCGAGTAGCCCACGACGTTCTGCGTGCCTGACGCAATCGGCGATCACGATCACCGTTATGGCGATCGCGATACCAGCAGCTTGATAGCGGGTCGTGAGAGCCGCAAACGCCGTGAACCCGAGTGCTATCGCTCCGCCTCGCGCGGACTGCGGCCACGTTATGAGAAGCGCGAGCGCAGTGGAAACGACGAGCGCCGTGAATGTGTCTGCCATGGCAGTCGTCGCCGCCTTGAGCACGACAGGTAACAGGACGATACAGAGCAACAACCAACGCGCGACGTTGCCGTTCACCGTCTCGCGATCTCGATCGGGTGCTCCAGCCACCTCGATGCAAAGCGCCGAGACCAGCAGCCACGCGCCGAGGTTGACGAGGTGCGCAGCCTGCGCGACACCGAGCCACTCGAACGGGAGATAGGCCAAGCTCCACCCAAACGGGATTCCGTAAGAGCAGATCGGGAGCTGCCGCCAGATACCGCTCGCGATGATTTGACGGATGTGTGCGAGGTGATAGTGCATCACGTCCCCGTCGCGCGGCGGGCCGACGGCGACGAGCCAGAGCAGGGTGATCAGGGCGGCGAGGAGGATGCGTCCATTGCGGGATTGGGGGACGAGAAGCGATCCACTGTCGCGAAGCGAGCGAGCGGCGTCCCGACCGTTTCGCCACACCGCCCACGACGCGATCGCCGCGTCGATGGCGACCGCGACTGGCAGCATCCCCGCCGCGGCCAGAATCGCATAAACGAGCATCGTCAGGCAGGCACCGGCGAGCAGCGCCACCCCCGTCTTTGTCGCGGCCCGGGTCTGGAGCCGCTTGGCCCCGAGCAGGAGCCCGACCGCAGTCCAGCTATGAAGCCGGAAGGCCGCGAGCAGCGTCGCGAGGATCCCGACCGCCAGGTACACAAGCGCCGCCATGCTCAGGTATCCGATTCCATCGGCTTTGCGTCAGGCATCGAGCTGGAAAACAACATCGCCCCGCCTGGCTCGAGCCAGGCGGGGCGGAAGGTCGTGCAGCTCGGAGGACGCGCTACCAGCGGTAGTGCGCGAACGCCTTGTTCGCTTCCGCCATGCGGTGCGTGTCTTCCTTCTTTTTCACCGCGTTACCCTCACCCTTGCTCGCCGCAATCACTTCTGCGGCCAGCTTCTCGGCCATCGACTT